>JAFUAB010000017.1 GCA_017460885.1 Lachnospiraceae bacterium | reverse complement strand
ATTAGAAGGATAGTGGGTAGCCCCCATAGGGGGCAGCCGGTAACAGTGGTATTGCGAAGCCCCGCCTTAGGCGGAACCGGTACAATGCAGCGGAGCTGCAAATAATAAACCCCCATTTGAAATGGGGGTTGCTAACTTGGTCTGGACGAACAGTACGTGACGGCTTAAATCCCTGACGTAGTGATCGGAGTCTGATTCCTTAACCTTATCCGTGGCTTCGGTCATAAGGTTTTGAATATCCTTATCATCCATGAGCGGATCGAGTCGTTTCTTAAATTGTCTGTACTGTGTAAGTAACTCCGGAGTTTTCTGTCTGATCCTGTCTGTCTCGCCCTTATCCGTGAGTTCTTCAAGCGATGCCGCCATATTGGCCAGATCTCTTGCACCGACGAGCCTGGACATGCTCTTTAAGGAATGTACGCCGAGTCTGTACATCGTCCAGTCTTCTCGGTCTAAATGCTTTTCGATATCATCGGATTTCTCATCTATGGAGGAGCGGAAGATATAGAGAGCATCGACGTAATCCTCGGCGCTTCCGCAGGCGTTTATGCCGGCGCTTAGATCTATGTGCGGCACGATCTTAAGCCACAGTGGGAGTTTGTCGAGTTCGTCTCTGGCGTCTTCTTCGACTCCGGTTTCCGCAGACGGTATATCCTCTATGGGTGTATAAGCGGGTTCACCTAATTGAACGGGAGTGCTTTCAGCCGGCAGATATGTCATGATGACATCTGAGAGTTCGGCGGGATCTATGGGCTTGATCAGCACATCGGCAAATCCGGCGGCTTTATACAGATTGATGTTCTTGCTTCCTTCATCCGAGGTGTGGCATATCACGGGGACCGACCGGCCTTTATCCTTAAAGATCTCCTTTAATTCGGTCAGCGTGTCTACTCCGTCTAAGTCCGGCATGCGGTGATCGAGCAGTATAAGGTCATAATCATTCTTCCGTGCAAGCTCTAAGCATTTGTATCCGCCGTCAGCCTGATCGGACATGACTCCATGCGAAGCAAGGAGTGAAGAGAGTATCATTCTGTTTACCGGCAGATCGTCCACTATCAGGACACGGGAAGAATTCTTATCCATAAGGGTAACCTTTCTAAGAGTGGTAATAGCATTTATATGCACAATTTTACCATGTTTCTCTTTTATGGTAAAATATCTTTATTGCGAGGTGATCATATGGACTGGATAGTTGTAGTAGATGATGAGGATTTTAACCGCAAGACCATAGCCCGGATGCTCAAGAAGGAAGACTTCATGGTCACGGCGCTGGGATCCGGCGCGGAACTTCTGGATTTTATAATTGTAAAAGGCAATAAGCCTGACCTGATCCTCCTTGATATCATAATGCCTCAGATGGACGGATTTGAGACTCTGGAGAGACTTAAGAACGCCATGCCTGATACTGACAGGATCCCTGTGATATTCCTGACGGGTGAGTCCGGTGATGATGTGGAGACCAATGGACTCAGGCTCGGAGCGGAGGATTTCATCAGAAAACCGGTGTATCCTGATGTACTTATGCACCGTGTAAACCGTATCATCGAATTAAACCGCATGCATAAGTCCATGGCGCAGGAGATAGAACGACGCGCAGCCCAGATGGAAAGCCTTTCAAGACACGTTGTGCAGACTCTTGCCGAGGCTATAGATGCCAAGGATACATATACCAACGGACATTCCGACAGAGTGGCCAGATATTCGAGAGAGATAGCCAAGAGATACGGCTATTCAGAGAAAGAACAGGATAATGTCTACATGATGGGATTGCTCCATGACGTAGGTAAGATAGGCGTTCCCGACGCGATCATCAATAAGCCGGGCAGGCTTACGGATGAAGAATTCGAAGCTATCAAGCTTCATCCCATAGTCGGAGACAGGATATTAAAGAAGGTTGAGGAGATGCCGAAGCTCTCCATCGGAGCAAGATGGCATCATGAAAAATATGACGGAACCGGTTATCCCGACGGACAAAAGGGTGAGGAGATCCTTGAGGAAGCCAGGATAATCGCTGTGGCAGACGCATATGACGCTATGACGAGCCACCGAAGCTACAGGGATATACTGCCGCAGAGCGTAGTGCGCGGCGAGATCGAGAAAGGGAAAGGAACCCAGTTTGATCCTGTATTTGCGGATATCATGCTGCAGATGATAGATGAAGACAGGGAGTATACGATGCATGAAGAATAATGAGACTAAGCATTTGAATATCCTATCTACTGCAGTGATAGGATGCATGATCATAGCCATCATCCTGACAGCCGGGACCTTCAGTCTGGGACGGACAGCTGACCACGATACAAAAGAAGCGGTCAGAAACGTCAGCCTGCTGTACTTGAGTGAACTTGCAACCCGCCGTGAGCAGGTGGTTTCACAGATCCTTGACGAATATACCAATGATATCGATATCGCCCTGGGACTCTTAAGCTCCGAAGACTTAAGCAGCACTGAGAATCTTCAGGCGTACCAGTCCAGGATGAAGCAGCTCTAGGGTCTGGATAAGTTCGCCTTTGTCGATACGCAGGGTACGATATATACATCCCGCGGTACCAGATCCGATATAGATGATTATGGTATCGATTATATGAATCTTACAGATACCGTGGTTAGGATCAAGAATCTTAAAAGTTCAGATAAAAAAGTGATTTTGGCTGTTCCGACTGATAATCTTCAGTTCGAAGGACATACTCTGGTCGTGTGTTTTATGGAGATCGACATGGATAACCTGCTTAAGGATGCGTCCCTTCAATCCAATAACAACACGACTTTCTGCAATATATATACACCTGACGGCATTGCCCTTACGGATATGGTACTCGGAGGTCTTGCAAGTGAGGATAATCTGCTTGGAGCCATGGAACATGCTGATTATGAGGCAGGTTATAACTATGAGAAGTTAAAAGAGGATTTTGAATCCGGCGTAAGCGGAGTTGTATCCTTCTCTTATAACGGGATCAGCGAGACACTTTATTATGTGCCGGTCCACAGTACGGACTGGATGCTTACATATCTGATCCGCGAAAGCATTATAGGCGAGCAGATCAATTCCATATCCGATTCTATCATCAGACGAAGTCTTGTACAGTCGGTCCTTACGGCCGGAGTACTGATAGTAATGTTCACGCTGTTATTCATACAGCAGAGACGGGCTTCCAAAGCGACCATTGACAAAGAAGTCATGGAGACGGAGAACCGCGTAAGACAGCAGGAACTGGAAGAACAGCTGGCGATGCAGGAAGAACTGGCCTCCAAATCGGAGGAACTCTCAAAAGCGCTGGAAGCAGCAGAAGATGCGAGCCGCGCCAAGAGCAGTTTTGTCTCGAATATGTCTCATGAGATCAGAACCCCGATCACGGCCATCCTTGGCATGAATGAGATGATACGCAGGGAGACTACCGATCCCGGCATTATTCCGTATGCCGACAATATAGACAAGGCAGGAGCAAGCCTGCTTGGAATCATAAGCGATATCCTGGATTTCTCCAAGATAGAAGCGGGCGGGATGGAGCTTACGGATTCAGATTATTCTCTGCCCGTTATGCTGAGCGACCTGTATAACCTGATCCAGTTCAGAGCGGAAGCCAAAGGCCTGGAACTTAAGATCATTACGGATCCTACGCTTCCTAAAGGACTTTTCGGAGACGAACTCCGCATTAAACAGATCATAACGAATCTGTTGTCAAATGCGGTTAAATATACCGAAAAAGGCAGTATATGCCTGGAGGTTAAACGCCTGGAGGCGGATGATGAGCATTCGCGCATCAAGCTTTCTGTTGCCGTAACCGATACCGGTATAGGAATACGCAAAGAAGAGATGGAGAAGCTGTTCACACCTTTTGACAGACTGGATCTGTCCCGTACCAGGAGCATAGAGGGATCGGGACTCGGACTGTCCATAACCAGACAGCTTCTGGGAATGATGGACTCACAGCTTGAAGTTGAAAGCGAGTATAATAAAGGATCCGTATTCAGGTTTGATATATGGCAGGGAGTGTCTGATCCGGGCAGTATCGGAGATTTTGATCCGGCTGATATCACATTGGGAACAGAGCAGAAGGCACATGACAGGAAATATTTCACGGCTCCCGGAAGGCGTCTCCTTGTTGTTGATGATATGCCCATGAACCTTCAGGTGCTCAAAGGCCTTCTTAAGCGCACTCAGATGATAATAGAGACCGCATCGAGCGGTGAGGAGTGCATCCGCATGTTCGGCAGTAACGATTATGACATGGTATTTCTGGATTACCGTATGCCGGGGCTTGACGGAATTGATACTATTCTCCAGCTTAAGAAACTTTATCCTGATAAGGTCAGCGTCACTCCGATCATATCCCTGACAGCAAGCGCGATAGCAGGGGACAGGGAGAGGCTTTTAAACGCAGGATTTAATGACTATCTCTCCAAGCCGGTCAACATCCCGGAACTTGAAAGTGTGATGGAAAAATACCTGGGAAGCCCAACTGACGTAGTTGTCCCGGATGAACCTGAGATTCCCGGGGATACGGATATGACGGATATACCGGATATCCCACAGTGCATACGCGATATCGATGCTCTGGATATCGCAAAGGGACTTGAATACTGCGGTGATGCGGAAGATTATATATTTGCGCTTGAGACTTATGCAGAATCTGTTGATGAGAAAGCCGAACAGATATTAAGATGCCTGGAAGATAAGAATTATGAAGAATTCGCGTTGCTCACACATTCACTTAAAAGTATGTCCAAGTCCATAGGAGCTTTAAGGCTCTCGGAACAGGCCGCAGAGCTCGAAAAACTCTGTAAGGAAAGAGCATTGGATCAGGTCTTGACAGGTACGCTTGCATTTTTGAAGGAATACAGAGATCTTGGCACTCAGATGGTAGTGACAGTTTATGAATAAAACGGAGCTGCTTAGGAGTTTGTATGATCTTCAGGAGCTGAAGTATCGTGATATGCAGATAAAGATAATACCGACCATAGATCCGGAGTCCGTCATTGGAGTGAGAACCCCGGAGCTTAAGAGTATGGCGAAGGATATTTTGAAATCCGGGAATTATAAGAGTTTTCTTGGAGAGCTTCCCCATAAGTATTTTGAAGAAAACCAGCTGCAGGCTTTTATCGTCTCCGGTATAAAAGACCTGAAAGAATGCATGGGGGAGTTGGAGAAGTTTCTTCCATATGTAGATAACTGGGCTACTTGCGATCAAATGTCTCCGAAGATCTTCAAGAAGCACAAAGAAGAGCTCCTTACGCATATAAAAGAGTGGATTAAATCTGAAAGGACGTATACTGTGAGATTCGGAGTGGGTATGCTTATGGAGCATTTCCTGGATGAGGACTTTGATCAGCAGTATCCGGAGATGGTCGCCGGGATCAGATCAGATGAGTATTACGTCAATATGATGATCGCCTGGTATTTTGCTACTGCTCTGGCCAAGCAATACGAAAGTGTACTCCCATATATAGAACAGAAAAGGCTTGATGTCTGGACACATAACAAGACAATACAGAAAAGCGTTGAAAGCTATAGGATTACAGATGAACAAAAGCAATATCTTAAATCGCTGAAGATTCCCCGTAAATAGAACAGATTTTTGGATTTGATTTCTGAAATAAAGGGGCAGGAATACGAAATAACGTTTTGAGAGAATGAAGTATCCGGAATATGGATCTAAACAAAATGTAACAATTCTTCTGCTTCACGGTGGCGGTCTGTCCTGGTTGAAAGCAGGGGCGGAGTATGAAGAAAACCTTACTCTTTCTGCCGAGACTATAGCAGAACTTGAAACCCCGATGATCTCAGCGGAAGAATATATCCGCAACGTTAATGGGATCTGAGTTGGATAAATAAATGGAGACCGGCTTAATATGCATTTTGCGGTGTTATCATTTTACTCATCCTTTTGAAGACATAGAGGTCAAGCAGAATGCTCCGGAGCTTCTTGCGGCGGCACTTAAGTCTAAAAGGAAAAAGTGCATGATCGGAACCGGCTCTATGTCGGATCCGTACATGCATTGTGAAGATGAGTTACGGCTGACAAGGAAGTCGTCCCCGAGTGTCATCCGGAGAGAACGGATGCGGAAAATCAAAACAATAAATTCAGAAAATGGAAAACTGCACGGCATCATGTTATACTTGTGTAGAGTGTGTTTTAAAATTTAGATGAAAACAGGGAACTGTACATCTGCAATTACTACCTGGTTCTATACGGGAGAAAATAGCATGAAATTTTTACTGGCTTTGATTTTTGTATTATTGACGGTGGCTGCAGTCAGGTATTATCTGGAGGAACGCAGGCAGAAGATCATTAACCGCGGGCTGCAGGTCACAACGCTTTTGATCGCCGCCGGAAATCTGATGTGCATCATATATGTTTTTGTCAGGTCCTCAGTTGCTACGGGGCATGTGCTCCTGATCTATTATCTGATTCATGCCTGGCTCATGACGGCAGTGTTCTGGATGATCATTCTGACCGAGAGCAAGTCACCCAAATATAAGGAAATGCAGAAGTATCTAAAGTATTCGGTGGTCATAAGCGTTGCTCAGACCCTGATGATAGCCGCCGGATTAGTGGGATTCGAGGTATTTGAGTTCAAGAAGAAGCTCTTCTGGATCAAGACCTGGTATGTAGCGTTTAATCCTGAGGGCGCAGGATATTTTCTGAATTATAATTCCTATATTATACTGATTTTCCTGAATATGCTGATAATGCTTGCGATTTCGGTCACTTCCCTTTTTCTCTGTCCGAGACTGTTCAGATCCAGATATGGGATATTTGCGGGGATCGCAGTCGGACTGGCTCTGATAGAGCTGGTTGCCGTTCTGCTTCGTCTTCCCGTCTGGGTGCAGAGTATTCCTTATAACTGCATATACGTGGTATGCATGTATCTGACCGGTGACTATGCAAAAAACAGGATACGTGACTGGTCGCTGGACAATTTTGCGGATAATATGGGTGACGGACTGATACTGTATGACAGCAGCAACAATCTGCTTCATATCAATGCAATGATCCGTAAATCCATCCATGCGGAGCTTGTCCGTGAGTTTGAAGACAGGGATAAGCTGGAGGAGTGGCTTTCTCACACGGTAGAGATGGATAATTCACGGGTTCTTACATATGAAGGTCCCGACAGAGTTTACTATTTTGTTCCGTATACGAACGAACTCAGGGATAAAGGGATGCTGATAGGTACACTGTACATCCTTCATGATCACAGTGATTCCTTCAACCGTATCAGATCCATGTGGAAGGCCAACGAGGAGCTGGAGAAGGCGGGACGTATGAAATCCGACTTCCTGGCCAATATGAGCCATGAGATCCGTACTCCCATGAACGCGGTCATCGGCATGGCGGAGATAGCCATGCGCGAGAACGATCCGGAGAGGGTGAACGATTATCTCAGACAGATCCAGAGCTCGGGCAAAAATCTGCTGAACATCATTAATGATATCCTTGATTACTCCAAGATCGAATCGGGTAAGATGGAGATCATCGAAGATGAATACATTCCTTTTGAAGAGCTCTCCGAGACCGGCAATGTGCTGGCTGTAAGAGTGGCCGGCAAGCCTGTGGAGCTCTTTATACTCGTGGAAGGCGGAATGCCGCATAAGCTTATCGGAGATGCCATGCGTATCCGTCAGGTTCTGATCAATCTGGCAAATAACGCCATCAAGTTTACCAATCAGGGCGCGGTAAAGATACAGCTAACCTGTGAAAAACTGAATGATAATTATGTTAACCTCACATACCATGTAATAGATACCGGAATCGGTATAAAGCAGGAGGATCTTGGCAAGCTGTTTGACAGCTTCCAGCAGGTGGATTCCAAGAGAAACCGTTCTGTGGAGGGAACCGGTCTCGGACTGGCCATTTCCAGGAGACTGGTCAGCGCCATGAGCGGTACGATGGGAGTGGAAAGCGAATACGGCAAGGGTTCCGATTTCTGGTTCTCCATACCTCAGAAGATCGCTGACGAAACCAATGATCTGGTAGTGGAAGAGGCAGATACCAAGAGGGCTTATGTACTGAATGACGACGCAGTGATGGCTCAGGAATTCATAAATGAGGTAGAGCGGCTCGGAGTGCAGGGCAGGGTTGTGCATGATCCCGGAGAAACAGAGCTTACCGCTGATAAGGAATTTTTATTCTTTGAGCTTTCGGACTATAATGACGGGATTCGTTCGTTCCTGAGCTCGCATCCCGATGTCAGAGGAATCGTGCTGACCGGAATTGATGATGAGGTTAGGGAAGACCTTCCCAACCTTCATGTAATGCGTAAGCCGGAAACGACCATGAACATGGTCAGGATCCTGAATGAAAGGTATGACGAGACCGTCACATCGGACGACAGCAATATGTTCGTGGTTGATTATACAGCACCGGATGCAAAGGTACTGGTCGTAGATGATAACGATATCAATCTGACCATAGCCGGAGGACTGTTGGATTCAATGGATATCGTGCCCGATTATGCACATGGAGGACGGGAAGCGATCGATATGGCGATTGCAAATAATTATGACATTGTGTTCATGGATCATATGATGCCGGAGATAGACGGAGTTGAAGCTACGATTACTATCCGTAAAGAATTAAACAGCATGATACATCCCGTGATAATCGCCTTGTCCGCAAATGTTATGGAAGAGGCCAGGAAGCTCTTCAAGAGCTCCGGAATGAACGATTTTGTTGCCAAGCCGATAGATATCAAGATCCTTGCGGAGAAGGTCAGAAAGTGGCTTCCGGAAGAAAAGATCATCGAGAAAAGCTCCGATGAATTATTGTCAGAACATCACGATGGCTGCGTGGCCGAGCAGATAGTCTACAGCGGACTGGATACTGCAGGTGCTCTTAAGGCTCTGGGATCGCCTAAGCTCTATGATAAGATACTGGAGGAGTATTACAGCTCCGGAAGCGACAAATACGAGGGGATCAGGCAGGCATATGCCAATGAGGACTGGGCTGACTATACGATCAGGGTTCATGCCTTAAAGAGCAGCTCACGTCAGGTCGGCGCCATGGCTCTCGGAGACATGGCGGAGCAGCTGGAAAAGGCAGGGAAGGCTTCCGATATCGATACGATCAGAAGCAAAACGGATGAAACCCTCGGAGAATACCGGAGGTTCCTGGATGCTCTTGATACATATTACAAAGTGGCTCATTCCGATGATGACGAGGCAGATAAGCCTCTGATAGACCGGGATACTCTGCATGATATTACATCCGGACTTGCCGCAGCCTGCGAGGAGCTCGATATGGATCAGATGGAAGCCGCATCAGACAGACTAAAGGCCTATAGCTATGATGAAGCAATGCGTCCTCTGATAGATGAGCTCCTGAAGGCAATCAGCAATATGGATACCGAGAAATGTGAGGAACTGATCGGTCAGCTGTAATTGCGGATAAGCCATCTGAATCCGCAGGGGGGAAGCTTTACTTCGCTGACGGTGATCTCCCTTTCACTGAAGACATCCGTATAAGTATCGGAATCATCGATACGGGCGGTCTGTTCCGATACATCAAAATTAAACAATGCTATGAGCTTATGTCCGTCATAGTATCTGCCTATGCCAAGGATATGGTCGTTATTGGCCTCTACGATCCAGGTATCGGCGTTTGCGTCAAATACGGCGTTGGATGCCCTCAGCTTACGAAGCTGAGCCAGCGCATCAAATATGATCCCTTCCCTTGTGTTGGGATCATTTCTCTTTTCAACATCCTCCCAGTTTATCCTTCCACGGTGCAGATATCTGCTGTCCGCCTGCTTCAGGGGATCCTCGTGATAGGTGTAGTCATTCAGCATACCGATCTCATCTCCCTCATACAGCACCGGGGGTCCGCTTAGAGTATACAGAAAAGCATGGAGCAGTATATCCAGATCGATCCCACGGCGGAATTTCTGGGGATTCTGCTCATAAGCCGCGGCCTCGATACCGCAGAGAGAAGCGGTGGTGCCGCATAATCTGGCATCCCCGAGTCTGGGGTCGTCGTTATACAGCTCGCCCCGGGATTCGGAACCGTAGATGTGTCCCAGGAAGTATTCGTTTAAATAATGCTTATGTTCGACCTCCCTGCAGCCGAACTGATTCAGGAATGCGTAATCAAGTCCCCAGCCTATGTCGTCGTGACAGCGCAGATAATTCAGGAAAAGATAATCCTTAGGAAGCGCGAAAACCTGTCCGAGCTGGTGCTTGAGAAGACGTACATCCCTTGTGGCTACGGTGTGCCAGGTGCTTGCCATCGTGGTCACGTTGTACAGCATATGACACTCAGGTTTTTCAATCGTACCGAAATAAGGTACGACCTCGCGTGGTTCCATTACAACCTCGCCCAGCAGCAGTGTGCCGGGAGCCACTATCTCACAGGCGATGCGCATCATACGGACGAGAGAGTGTACCTGCGGAAGATTGCGGCATGAGGTTCCCAATACCTTCCATATATACGGAACCGCATCCAGACGGATGATGTCTATACCGCAGTTGCACAGGTAGAGCATATTAGCGGTCATATCGTTGAAGACCATCGGATTGTGATAATTGAGATCCCATTGATAGGGGTAGAAGGTGGTCATCACGACCTTTCCGGCCTGTGCGCACCATGTGAAATTGCCCGGTGCGGTCTGGGGAAATACCTGCGGCACGGTCTTTTCGTACTGCATCGGAATATCCCAGTTGTCATAGAAAAAGTATTTGTCCTGATAGCTTCTGTCTCCGGCCTTTGCCTTCATTGCCCATTCGTGATCCTCGCTGGTATGGTTCATCACATAATCAAGGCATATGCTGATGCCCTCGGCATGACATTTATCGGCGAGCTTTTTGAGTTCATCGATAGTGCCGAGCCGCGGCTCTACGGATCTGAAATCGGATACCGCATATCCGCCGTCGCTTCTGCCCTCGGGACTCCTGAGGAGCGGCATGAGATGGAGATAGTTGATCCCCGCTTCCTTTAGATAATCCAGATGCTCGGCAACTCCTGAGATGTTTCCGCCGAAGCAGTCCACATATATCAGCATCCCCAATAATCCGTTTCCGCGGTACCATTCGGGATCGCTCAGGCGCCGTCTGTCTATCTCCCTGAGTCCGGCACTGCGTTCTTCATAAAACTTACGCAGCATATTACAGAAGTATTCAAAGGATCCGGCCTCATTCTCGTACAGCTCGAGATAGAGCCATTTCAGCTCATCATAATATTTTTGAAGCCTTTGATCGAATTCCGGGCTTTGAGCTTTACGTCGATCGACAGAGGAAGGCTTTTGAACGGTCGCTGTCTTTTGTTTTTTTACCGGAGTTTTTTTGTTATTGGTTTTTGTATTCATCTGGATATCTCCAATGCGTTCAATGCCAGTTTGATGCAGCCCATGATCCCCTGATCGTCGTGCAGTGATGCGGGAACGATGTAGTTGTCAATGTCTTCAAGCAAAGCGGCCTGTATGTATCCGTTCAGATATTCCTTCACACGGTTTCTGATCATAGGGAAGAGTATCTCCTGATGCATGACGCCGCCTCCGAGTATGATCCTCTTCGGGGAAAGCGTCAGTATTATATTCATCAGAGCCTGTGCTATATAGTCGGCCTCAAGCTCCCATACTTCCTTTTTGTCGGCAAGCTCCTTTGCGGGCCTGCCCCAGCGCTCCCCGATTGCCGGACCGCTTGCCATACCCTCCAGACAGTTCTTATGGAAAGGACATCTGCCGGCGAAATGATCGCCTCTGCGGGGTACCATAAGCATATGTCCGAGTTCGGGATGGAGCATGCCGTGTACCAGATTGCCTCCCGACAGAACTCCTCCGCCGACTCCGGTTCCTATGGTGATATATACTGCATCGGAAAGTCCTTTGGAGCTTCCCCAGGTGACCTCTCCGAGCAGGGAACCGTTTACGTCAGTGTCAAATCCCATAGGGATGTCATACGCCTTTTTCAGTTCTCCCAGTATATTGTAGTTATTCCAACCCGGCTTGGGGGTTGAGGTTATGTATCCGTAGGTTTCGGATGACGGATCCGGATCGATGGGGCCGAAGCTGGCAACCCCGAGTGCTTTGATATCCTTATCCTTAAAGTATTCAATGATCGGAGGCATCGTTTCCTCCGGTATGGTAGTTGGTATGGATGTCTGATCGATTATCCTGCCGGTTTCGTCTCCGATCGCACATACCATTTTTGTTCCGCCTGCTTCCAGTGCTCCAAGAATCATAATAGTGTTCCTCCGTTTCAGTCCGATGATTGTAAAGGTTCCCTCTTATATAGTACAGTAAGGAACTGTTGCAAAATAACTTGATCATTTGTCTTGCCCAGGCATCCATATGCTGCTTCAGAAAGCCTCGGCGTAGCCCGCTACGCCTGCGTTTTCTTCATTGCATATGAATGCCTGTGCTTCGCCAACTGTTCAAGTT
>JAFUAB010000048.1 GCA_017460885.1 Lachnospiraceae bacterium | reverse complement strand
GTGGATACCTCCTTTGATAGTTGTGGATCGCGAAACCCACATTATTCTATCACTGGAGGTTTTTCTTTTATACTCTACGCAACGCCACGGCTTTGCCGGTTCCCCCATCTCAGATGGGGGTTTGCTATCGCTTCAATCAGAAACGAATCGTCGCAGATATGCGCTGTGAAACCGCTACGTTCAAGCGAAGCGCGTTTGCGGTTTCACGATGCATATCAAGAGGATGAGTTTACTGATTTAGAAAATCGGTAGCGTGTTATCGATCATAAATATCGAATCTCCCAACCAACCCCCTCTCTCCTCTTCCTCTTCCTCTTCCTCTTCCTTTTCCTATACCTCACCCTTCATTTTTCATCCTCATTATATCCCCGCCCTCCGGCACCTCACTCAACTTTACATATATCATCTGTCTCGAATGAGGGCAGCTCTCGACCGGATTGCGTTCCTCGTCCGTCATCTCAAGCACTTTCACAGGGATATTTCGTCCATCGGGCTTCATCAGTTCGATCCCGTCTCCGACGCAGAACTTGTTTTTCTGCTCAAACAACGCACACCCGTCTGAGCCCACCTCAGATATTATACCAAGAAATATGTATTCATTGATATAGGTATTTGAATCATATATCTGGCTTTCTTCGTCGGGCTTACCGAAATAAAAGCCCGTCGTAAACTGTCTGTAGGTGCATTTTGATATCTCGGACCGGTATTTATCCAGATTTGCACGGTATTTCCCGGGATCCTCCAGCCAGTCGTCGATCGCGCATCGATACGTCCGGGCAACAGCAGCCACGTAAAGAGCGGTCTTCATTCTGCCCTCGATCTTGAAGCTGTCAATGCCGGCCTCTATCATCTCGGGAATATACTCGATCATGCACAGATCCTTTGAGTTAAAAATATATGTGCCCCGCTCGTTTTCCTCAATCGGCAGATACTGACCGGGGCGGGTCTCCTCGACCACTGCATATTTCCATCTGCAGGGATGAGTACAGGCTCCGTGATTGGCGTCTCTTCCCGTGAAATAGTTGCTTAACAGGCATCTGCCGGAATAGGAAATGCACATCGCCCCATGGATAAAGCTCTCTATCTCCATCTCATCCGGAATGTGTTCGCGGATGCCGCGTATCTCTGCCAAAGAGAGCTCCCGTGCGGACACGACCCTTTTGGCTCCAAGGCGGTGCCAGAAAAGATACGTCTCATAATTTGTGTTATTGGCCTGAGTGGAAATATGAATATCGATCTCGGGACAGATCTCCCTCGCCAGCGTGAATATGCCGGGATCCGCTATTATCAGGGCATCCGGCCCGATCTTTTTCAATTCAGACAGATATGCTCTCACACCGTCAAGATCGTAATTATGGGCAAAGATATTCACGGTCACGTGTACTTTTACATCATGATCGTGTGCATAACGGATCCCCTCGGACATTTCCTCTGTGGAAAAGTTATGTGCTTTGGCACGGAGGCCGAATTCCTCTCCTCCTATATATACGGCATCTGCGCCGTAGTTAACGGCCACCTTCAGCACTTCAAGGCTTCCGGCCGGTACCAGTAATTCCGGTTTTTTCATATTGATTCCCTAACGCTCAGTGCAACTCCGTCCGCAACAGACAACACCGATGTGACATAATCCTCATCATGTGTGAGGCGGAACAGATACTCCCGCATCCGCGCGTGGATCGTGCGATCCCTGCGCGTCACTGCGAAGCGGCTTTCCAGGATGTCTCCTTCCTGAAGCACATTGTCTGACAGAAGGATTCCTCCGGTTTTCAGGAGCTTCTTGATATCATCATACATATGGATATACTGGCCCTTGGGTCCGTCCATAAAGATGAGATCGAAGCTTCTGTTTTCTCCTGCCATCGCCTTTACAACTTCTGTCGCATCGCCCTCGATCAGCGTGATCCGGTGATCAGTATCGTGTTTTTCCAGATTTTTGCGTGCTTCGGCAATGCGCGGAGGGTAATTTTCGATCGTAGTGATCGAGGCTTTAGCCGGGGAATACTCTCTCATATATAACGCGGAAAAACCAATGGCAGTACCTATCTCGAGGATTGCCATTGGCTTATGTATGGCCAGCAGAGTCCGCATAAAGGACATCATAGCCGGCCTGATGATCGGAACCTCTGCCGCCCTGGCCGCTGCCGCCAGTTCATCAAGATATGCGGGAAGCGGCGATTCAAGAGATTCTATATAGCTTTCTGTACGATCTGTGTTCATTGGATGTATTGATCCGGATCAAAAGAACCTTCCCATGATTCAAAATGTGTCGGCAGAACCGTCCCGGTGTCACACTATTCGACAGTTGCAGGTTCGGCGTCGGCCGCGCCCTCCATATCATCCTCCGGGATATATAATTCCTCAACGGGCTCCGGAATGGCAGGTGCTTCTTCCTCTTCCTCGGTTTCCTCGCCGGTGGGACTGATAACAGCCAGCATTTCCTCAGCGGTCATTGCCGTGCTCAGGTCATAAATGCCGGGAACCTCTTTACCACGGTGTTCACTTAGCAACTCCTGGATATAAAAGATCCTCGAGTCTCTGATCAGACCCTTGCGCTGCAGCATTTCGCCTATATCGCGGCCGGACATATCGGCCTTGATCTCAACGGAAATAATGCGTCCCTCCCCTACCGACACCGGTGCCTCGGTAAATACCCTGTAGCCATAGTCATAGGCAACCAGTGCTCCGCGGTAAATGACCATCGCAAGAAAGACGATTATCGCGATCTTAAGAACCGTATCAAGGATCGAGCCAACGACTTCAGCGATCTTGAGGAGTGTATTCTTTTTTGCATTTCTACTGCTTGAACTCATTTTTATACATGTGAACCACGACCTTACCGCGGTGCGGGATCCGTCCCCGGGGCATCATTCAAAGTCCAGATGGTCCAGGACAAGTACGTTCAGCTCCTGGATCATTCTGCAGAAGGCGAGCTCCGCCTGGAGAAAGTTCTCAACAAGCGGGTTTTCGCGGAAGGATTCGTATTCCTTTTCGTAAGCATCCATCCTGTCGAAAAGCTGGTCCGAATCGGTGTTGTTCTGCAGATCATAGGTGTTGCGGCGGTATTCGTTTACCTTTGCAAAAAGCTCGGGATCTGCCTTGAGCCGGTCCTTCTCTCTGCAATAGGTACGATATACATCCGTCTGTCTGATCTTTTCGGCATATTCCTTGGCCGCAGTTCTGATCTGTTCGTTATTCACGTCATGCCTCCGCCGGTTTTCTTTACACTTCCTGTATGATAGGTAGTATCATGGGCTTACGCTTGGTCTGTTTCCAGATATAATCGCCAAGTTCATCACGGATTATGGTCTTTAATCTGCCCCAATCCGTCTGCCCCCTGCCAAGCGCTCCGTCGATAGTGGCACTGACCACTTCGATGGCTCCGTTCATCAGCTCATCGGATTCCCTGACATAGACGAATCCACGGGAAACGATATCCGGACCTGCCAGTATCTCTTTATTATACATATCCAGTGCAAATACGACAATTATTATTCCGTCCCTGGATAATCTCTGTCTGTCACGCAGGACCACGTTGCCTACATCGCCGACTCCGAGTCCGTCCACCATGATAGCTCCGGTTGGCACTTTTCCTCGAACCTCGGCATCATCCTGACTCAAAGACAGTACATCTCCGGACGAAATGATAAAAATGTTTTCCTTGGGTATCCCCAGCTGCGCCGCTATGCTCGCCTGAGCCTTGAGATGCTTGTATTCTCCATGGACGGGGATCGCAAATCTGGGCTGCACCAGGGTATAGATCAGCTTGATCTCCTCCTGGCAGGCGTGTCCGGAAACGTGTACGTCCTGGAATATAACCTCCGCCCCTCTCTGTAAAAGCTCATTGATCACGTTAGTAACAGCCTTCTCGTTGCCGGGGATCGGATGGGAGCTGAAAATGATCGTATCGTTGGCTGTAATGCTTATCTTGCGGTGGTTGCCGTCAGCCATACGACTTAGTGCCGCCATGCTCTCCCCCTGGGATCCGGTGGTTATTACGACCATTTTGTCGTCAGGATAATTCCTGATCTGTTCTATGTCTATCAGCGTATTGTCGGGAATATTCAGATATCCGAGTTTGGAAGCCGTCTCGATGATGTTTACCATGCTTCGGCCTTCCACCACAACCTTGCGGTCAAATCTGTAGGCGGTATCTATGATCTGCTGCACTCTGTCCACATTGGAAGCAAAGGTAGCTACAAATATCCGTCTTCCCTTGTGCTCTGCAAAAAGGGCGTCAAAAGCGGCTCCAAGCGAACTCTCCGACGGAGTAAAGCCCGGTCTTTCCGCATTTGTCGAATCACACAGCAGCGCCAGTACGCCTTCCCGTCCAAGCTCCGCAAATCTCTGCAGATCTATGGCGTCTCCGTAGATCGGAGTGTAATCCACCTTGAAATCGCCCGTATGTATCACGGTTCCCACCGGCGAATATATAGCCAGTGCCGCGGCATCCACGATACTGTGATTCGTTTTGATAAATTCAACGTTAAACTTGCCCAGCTCTATGGTATCTCCGAATCCTACCTCATGAAGCTCCGCTACATCCAGCAGTTCGTGCTCCACCAGCTTGTTCTCTATAAGTCCCAAGGTCAGCCTGGTGGCATAGACCGGCACATTCAGCACCTTGAGAATATACGGAAGTGCGCCGATATGATCCTCGTGACCGTGAGTGATCACAAATCCCTTTACTTTCGCCTGATTGTCCAAAAGATACGTGACATCGGGAATAACAAGATCCACGCCCAGCATATCGTCGGTCGGAAATGATAATCCGCAATCCACGACAATAATACTGTCTTCGTATTCGAAGGCAGTAATATTCAGACCGATCTGCTCCAATCCTCCCAGCGGAATTATCTTAAGCCTGGAGCCTGCGTCACGCGCTTGTCTGTTTTTATTAGTCATACAAGATCCACATCCTCCAGGATGCTGCCGAACACCTTGCTCACAGCATCCAATTCTTCATCATCCTCCACGATCTCATACAACGCTTCTTCTTCATCGGGATCCGACAGATCCTTCATTATATAAGCCTGACCATCGCCCTCCGGCTCGTCCGTGACCAGGATATAATCGATGCCTCCGAGTCTTGTTGTCTCGAGTACGTAGAAATCTATAGGTTCTCCCCCTTCAGGGGTAAATTTAATAGTGTCCATACAACACCTCCTTCCGTTTCCGTCCGGAAAAGGAGTTAATTGTTCCGATAAATCCGGGATCATTTCCTGTTGTCCAGATAACTCTGAAGTATAAGTGCCGCTGCTATCTTGTCAACATATTCATCATGCTCGGAAGCACGCAGTCCTGCCTCGTCCATGATATCATGAGCCTCAACGGTAGTCAGCCGCTCATCCCAGAGCACAACCCTCAGCCCGGTCCTTCTGCGCAGAGTATCCGCCAGCTGTTCGCTGAGTACCGCCCTCGGTCCGACGGAATCGTCCATATTCAGAGGGTACCCGAGCACGATCTCTCCAACCTCATACTCCCGGATAAGCTCCTCGATGCGCGCAAGCGTTTTGCGCATATGGTTATCCTTGGGTCTGCGGATTATCTCATGCGCCTGCGCAGTAATCAGAAGGGGATCGCTTAAAGCCACCCCCATTGTCTTGGAGCCATAGTCCAATCCCATTATGCGCATATTTTATTTGGCGTCCCAGCCCTTGGTCCTGATATACTCACTGAGCAGCTCCTCGACGAGCTCGTCCCTTTCAACCTTCATGATCAGGCTGCGGGCTGCCTTGTGACTGGTTATGTACGTGGGATCTCCCGACATGATATATCCAACGATCTGATTGACGGGATTGTAACCCTTTTCGGTGAGAGCCTCGTAAACCGTGGAAAGAACGATCTTTACACCGGTTTCCTGCTCCTTCGGAACTTCAATAAATTGAGTATCGCCTAAATTTTCCATATATATTCCTTTCTGAAACAAAAGCTCCGGGCGTTAATTTTTCGATTCTTTAGAATCGAAAGATTAACGCAGTGTAAGGCGGCAGATCAAGCACCAGATGATACTTCTGGAATACGCACTCCCCTACCTGGGCCGACACCTCTGCGGGTATCTCGTTGCCATTTCCGCCGTATCTCTTTTCGTCAGAGTTGAGCATAAGCCTGAATTTCTTCTTTGCCGGTACCGGAACCCAGTAATTCTCCCATTTCATGGGTGTCATGTTCAGCACAAAAAGCAGATTGTTCTTGCCGGTCTCATCACGTCTGACGAAGCTGTACACGCTCCTGTCAGCGTCATCCGCATTCATCCACTCAAAGCCGGCCCAATCATTATCTATGCGGTACAGACAGGGATACTTATTGTAAAGCTCAAGCAGATCCTTGACAAAGGTCTGCATTCCGCGGTTGAATTCTCTGTCAAGCAGGAACCAGTCGAGCTCTCTCTTTTCGCTCCACTCTCTCTCCTGGCCGAATTCCTGACCCATGAAGAGCAGCTTCTTGCCCTCATGTCCTATCATAAAGGTGTAGCCCAGACGCAGGTTTGCGTACTTGTCGATCTCATATCCGGGCATCTTGTTGACCATCGAACACTTGAGGTGGACAACCTCGTCATGTGAAAGGGGCAGAATATAGTTCTCGGCGCCGTTATATGACATCGCAAAGGTCAGCAGATTGTGGGCGCCTTTGCGGAAATAGGCATCCTGCTTCATATATTCGCAGAAATCGTGCATCCATCCCATATTCCACTTAAATGCAAATCCAAGTCCCTCGCCGCCCACTTCGCAGGTTACATCGGGCCATGCGGTCGACTCCTCTGCGATCGTGAGGAAGGAAGGGTATGATCCCCTTACCACGGAATTGAGATGCTTAAAGAATTCAATAGCCTCGTAGTTCTTGTTGCCTCCGTCGACGTTCGGCAGCCACTGGCCATCCTTTTTGCCATAGTCAAGATACAGCATCGAGGCTACCGCATCCACACGGATACCGTCCACATGGAACTCCCTTGCCCAATAGAGTACATTGGCGATAAGGAAGTTCTTGACCTCGGTCTTGCCGTAATTAAATATCTTGGTACCCCAGTCGGGATGCTCTCCCCTGCGCGGATCGGGATGTTCGTATACCGGACCTCCATCGAAATCGGCGAGTCCGAAGGCATCTCTTGCAAAATGTGCCGGTACCCAGTCAAGGATAACGCCTATCCCGTTCTTATGGAGCAGATCCACGAGATACATAAAATCCTTGGGAGCGCCGTATCTTGAGGTTGGAGCATAATACCCGGTCACCTGATATCCCCAGGATCCGTCAAAGGGATGTTCCGCAATGCCCATAAGCTCGATATGGGTATAGTGCATATCCTTGAGATATTCGACCACGCGGTCTGCGAATTCCCTGTAATTGTAGAAGCCGTCCTCGGTTCCGTCGGGATGCTTCATCCATGAACCGATATGGCACTCGTAGATCGCCATGGGCTCGTGATTGTAATCCTTGTTGTCACGGCTCCTGTACCAGGCCGAATCATTCCACTTATATCCGGAGATATCATATGTGCGCGATGCATTGCCCGGTCTGAGCTCCGCATAGTTGGCAAAGGGATCTGCCTTATATATCTTTTCTCCGGTTGCTGTGGTTATCAGGAACTTGTAATACTGGTTCTCGGTCACGCCCGGTATAAACCGGGTCCATATCCCACCGGGACCGATCTTCTCACAGGGATCGGACATCTCGTTCCATCCGTTGAAATCTCCGACTACGTTAACTGCCTGTGCATTCGGTGCCCACGTGGCAAAGAAGAAACCGTTCTCGCCCTCCTCGGTTGAAGGATGAGCGCCCAGCTTTTTGTAGATATCATAGTGCGTGCCCTGTGCGAACAGGAACTGATCCGCTTCTGAAATGAATACGGTATCGTACTTGGCTCTGGCCATAATTTACCCCCTCTGTATCACTCCTAGTAGTGCATAAAGTCCTTCTCTCTGAGGACCACCATATCCTCATCGTCGTAACGCTTATGTAGTATTATATCAAATAAATGCGCAGGATTCTTCTTATCTGCGTAAAAAATTGCATCATCCACCAGATCCCTGACCTCGGCCACCGTCACCTGATGTGCATTGGTCTGCAGCTCTCCGATCCTGGTATGCAGCGCCAGAAGCGCGAATTCGTCGATGCTGTGCTCCTGGCTGTGGGCATATTCACAGGCGTAATTGACCAGAGCCTTGTCGTCCAGCGCCTGCAGGTCTATACGGACATTGAATATCTCCCCCAGTTTAGGCAGTGTTCCCACGATCTTGTCCATACCTGCGGAGGTATCCTCCAGGATAGCCAGGACTCCGAGATTTTCATTTTCCATTGCGGTGATCAGCTTCTGAACCGTACTCTTTTTCATGCCGCGGGCACTCTGGATGATAATGGCGCCACCATCCAGCTGTCCCAGCAGGTCGCTGAGATTTTTGTCGTTTAAGTTCTTGCCGGAAACTCTCGCTACCTTATCGGCCACAAAATTGGAATCCGTGATCTGCATGTGGCGGATCAGTCTCTTGGCAAGTTCGATCGTGCCAACACCTTCTTCGCCCGTAACTATACAATTGCCGGTGTAAGCGGCCATGCTCATACGATCAAGCGCATTGGCGATCTGCCTGCGCGCTCCTTTTCTGTTTAAGAAACCGCCGAACAGCTCCTCCTCTTCCTCACTGAGGACACGTTTGCCTTCCTCATCGGTATGTCCCTGTTTTGCGGGAGGATCGGTTTTTTTCTTCTTACGGGCCGTCCGGGCATCCTCTTCAAGTGCCTCTTCCACTGCCGATACGGCGATTGATTCGGTGTCGGCTCTGTGCTTCTTTTTGCCGGAAGGCTTTGGCTTTTCCGCTGCTTCGGCTTCGGAGTCCTTCGGTGTCTCATCTGTTTCTGCTTCGGCCTCGATTTCGGATTCTTCCTCAGTCCCGGCTTCTTCGGAGGTCTCTTCCGCAGCAGATGCTTCTTCGGCTTCCTCCTCTGCTTCAGCGGTCTCTTCTTCTGTTTCTTCCCCTGTTTCGTCGGCATCGGACTCTGCGGTTTCCGTCTCGGTCTCCGCGGTCACGGATTCGGCGGTTTCCTCCTCGGCTTCCGCAGTCTCTTCCTCTGCGTTCTCCTCGATCTCCTCGGGTTCCTCTACGGGCTCAACCGGTTTTTTCTTCTTTTTGGAAACGGGCTTCGAGGGAGTCTCATCCTCAACTTCTGCCATAACCTTTGCCGCACCCGCGCCTATCATACCGTCAGCTGCCATGTATTCCATGGTCCTGAGCGCTTCCTTACGGATCTTTTTGCCCAGGGCTTCATCGTCGATCTTGCCGTCGGATTCCTTGAGAATAGCATCGCGAAACGCCTTTTCGAGCTGCTCGATAAGCGTTGCCTTGGTATCTTCATCAAACTCGTCAAAAAGCGAACCCGTATGCTGTACAATACGCTGTCTGACTTCGTCCTCTCTCTTTCTCTCGTTCTCCTTTTTGGTCTCCTCCCACTCGGCCAGTACGTCGTCTATACTCATCTGACCGGTGATCTGCTTCTCGATCTTTTCGACCTCGGAAATAGCCAGTCTGATCTGGCCGCTGTATTCCTCTACGAGCATCTGGTCGTAGGCCGTGGATACCGAGCCGGCGTTGTCCAGCTGTCCGGTGATCGCTCCGGGGATCTGCTTCGCCTGGTCGTCCTGAGCCTGCATGGAGGCAGTGGAGCTCTGTATTTCCTGAACTATCCTCTGAGTCTCCAGATAGTCCACTATGGTATCGGTAGGGATCCTCTTGGTCTGTTCAACCAGAAGATCGGGTTTCTCGGGTTCCGGAGCCTTCTCCGGTCCCGGTCTGTAATCGATCTTGGGTCCGTGAACCACCGGGTCGGGTTCAGGCATCTGCTGCGTATCCGAAAAGAATTCGGTCTCGGAATGTGCGGCATACTGCGGCGCCGGATCGGCCTCGGTACGAACCGGAGGCATCACGGTCCTGGCTATAGGGCCGACCGGATCGGAATAACCCGGAGTGGTGTATACGGGCTGGGCGTATACCGGTTGCGAATACTCCGGCTGCACATATGCCTGGGGCTCCCTATAGGAAGGATGCGCAAAATCCGCCCCCGCCAGCGGTGCCTCCACAAACAGCGTGTTATCCTCTATATTTTCTTCGGGAACCGAGGGGGCGATCTCCTCGGTCTCCCCGCCTTCCCAGATATCCTTCATACTTTCGGCAAGTGCCGCCTGCAGGTTCACGGTATTGTACTGCCCGACGTCCACGATCTTGGCCTGGATCTCGTCGGTATCCGAAACATTCGGAAGCTCCGCCGTGGGTGCGCCCTTCAGATCCTCTTCATCCAGAGAACTGCTCGCCATGCCGGCAGGCTCCTCGTCAAGTGCCGGAAGCTCCTCTTCGGCGCCCTCCTGGATCTTACGGTTTCTTTCTTCGATATAATTATTGTATTTGGCCTGCTCTGCGGTAGTCAAAGGCTCGTGAAGCTCCTTGAGCTCCATGGCCCTGATCACGTATTTGCCCTCGCCGAATGTGGCCATCAGCTCATCGCACTCATCGGCGCATTTGGAACCAAGGCCCATTTTGTGATAAAGCTCGGCGAGCTCATAACCCCATCTGGGCTTATAATCCTTTCTCTTATACTCCTCCAGTACGGCCGCTCTCTCCTCCAGGCTTACATCCTGGGCTTCGTAGATCTTGTACTGAAGTATATATCTGTCGGTATCCTTGGGGGCGAGTTGGACGAATTCCTTATAATACTCGATCGCCTGAACGTACTCCTCCAGGATGATCGAAAGCTCGCAAAGAGCAAAGACGATTCTTCTGTTCTCCGGGTATTTATCATAAGCCATCAGGAGGATCTCCTTGCTCTCCTGAAAGCGTCTGTTGATCTTGTAAAGATCGGATATCTTGCAGAGCATCCTTACGCTCTTGACTCTGCTCCAGTCTATGGTATCCGCCACTTCGACAGCTTCGGCATACGCCTTTTCGCTGATCAGATTGCGTATCTCTTCTTCTCTGACCTTATATTCGTATCTATCCATATCCCCGTCCGGCGAAAACTCGCCCTCCCACACTACATACAATACGGATCAGTCACCAGATCCGGCAAAATATCGAAATCATATCTGTTCCCGGACATAATATAGTAAACGTCAAAACACTTTTGACGTTCACTATAAAGCTAACCCGCAGACTTTTATCAACGGATAATCATTTTATAGTCTATCATAGCGTTTCTTCTATGTAAATAGCAGAAGGGATCAATTCCACAATTTGTTGTAAAAAAAAGAAATCGAAATACTAGATATGGTGCAGAATGTCAGTGTGTCGACAGAACCGTCCCGCTGACACGCTAAGGAACTGTAGCGAGAATATCCGCAAGCTCCCCGAATTCCTCCAGTGTAAAAGTTTCACCGCGTACCGTGGGTGTCTTGCCCATCTGTGCGAGAGCAGATTCGATCTGATCGCGGGTAAATCCCCGGCCGGCGCTCATCAGCGCATTCGGCATGGTCTTTCTGCGCATATTAAAGGTCGCACGTATCAGATCGAACATCAGCTTTTCATCCCTGACGATAACCCCGGGCGTCTCGCGGCTCTTCAGCCTGATGACCACCGAATCCACCTCGGGAGCAGGGAAAAAGCAGTCCGGACTGACGTTCATCACTATCTCCGGATCCGAATAATACTGCACGGCAAGAGAAAGCGCCCCATACTCTTTTCCTCCGGGTACGGCCTGCATACGCCCGGCCACCTCCTTTTGGATCATCACGGTAATATCCGAGATGCTCTCTCTGTGCTCCAGCAGCCGCAGAACGATTGGCGTCGTTATATAATACGGAAGGTTGGCCACTACATGCAGCCTGCCGCCGGGAGCGTATTCCCTGCAGAGATCTTCTATGTCAAGCTTCAGGATATCGCCGTTGATCAATGTGACGTTATCGTGATCCGAGAGAGTGCCTTTCAGCAGCGGGATCAGTCCCTCATCGATCTCGACAGCCAGCACCCTGCCTGCTGCCGCCGCCAGTCTCCGGGTCAGAGCGCCGAGTCCCGGGCCTATCTCCAGAACCGTATCCTCCCCGGTCAGTCCGGCGGAATCCACGATCCCGTCCAGCACGGATGTGTCCGTCAGAAAGTTCTGTCCGTATTTTTTTCTGGGAGCGACTCCGTAAAAGGTCATCAGCGCCCTTATATCATTTCTGTTAGTAAGATCCATGTTTTTTATGTCCGCTGCGCCGTGGCATCCGGTCATGAGAAGTCAGTTTCCCTAACTCATTCCGTACATTTTCATCGCATTATCCCAGGTCGCCCCGGTGACCTCTTCTATCGTGATCCCCCGCAGCCTCGCGATCTCCGCTGCAACATAGGGCAGGTTGAGCGAGGAATTGCGCTGCCCTCTTTTGGGATCCGGCGAAAGATACGGGCAGTCCGTCTCAAGCAAAATAGATGACAGCGGCAGCTTTTGTGCACATTCCTTGAGTTTACGGGAGTTTTTGAAGGTGACCACTCCGCCGATGCCGATATAATACCCAAGCTTAACATATTCGGCTGCCATCTCATACGAGTACGAATAGCAGTGTATGACACCCATTCCGCCCTTTGCCGCGAACGCTTTCATATGATCGAAGGTCTCCGCGCCGGCATCTCTCGAATGTATGATCACCGGGAGCCCGGCCCTCAGGGCGATCTCAAGCTGCGCCTCAAAATACGCCCGCTGTTTGGCCTCATCCGTGTCGTCGTAGTGATAATCGAGCCCGATCTCACCGATCGCCACCACCTTAGGCAGCCTGCATTTATCCTCGACGACCCGAAGCACCTCGTCCATGTCCAGATCGTATATCTCGGTGGGATGAAGTCCTGCGGAAGTGTATACATGGTCGTATTTCCCGGCAAGCACAAGGCTTTTTTCTATGGAATCATAATTCGCAGTGACATTTACTATCCTGCCGATCCCTTTTGCCGGCATCCCGGACAACAACTCGTCACGGTCGTCGTCAAAAGCAGCATCATCATAATGAGCATGCGTATCAAAAATCATAGTCTGATTAAAATTCCCGAAAAAAAATAAAATTTCTGTTGCAAAACCAAAAACACTGTAATATAATAGCACTTGCGTCACGGAAAACATTATGTAAATTGTGATCGCAATGAGCGCCACTAGCTCAGTTGGTAGAGCACCTGACTCTTAATCAGGGTGTCCAGGGTTCGAGCCCCTGGTGGCGCATGAAGTCTCAGTTCTGTCGATATGTCGGCGGGGTTGGGGCTTTTTTTATGGGGAGACGCTGATTTATCCGGTCTTTCCTTAGCCCTTCCCCGAATCCCCAAAAGGGTCAGGGCTTATCAATAAGCCCTTCCCCAATAAACCATGTGTTTAGCCGGTTTTCCGCAGCAAACGCATTTGTCGCCGATCTGTTCCTGTTCAAAAGGCATACAACGGCTCGTTACCGACAGGTCTTCCTTGATACGGTTCTCGCACTCCACATCTCCGCACCACATTGCCTTTACAAATCCGGCCTTTTCATTAAATATCTGTCTGAACTCATCGTAGTCATGAGCCGTATAGGTGTGCGCATCCCTGTGCTTTCTGGCTGCTTCGAGCATATCGTTCTGAATGGCTGACAGCAGCTTTTCAACAGTTGCCTCCAGTTCCGGATCTCTGACCTCGATCTTTTCGCCGGTATCTCTGCGGGCGATCACGCACTTACCGGCCTCCATATCCTTGGGGCCGATCTCGATACGCATCGGTATACCGCGCATTTCCTGCTCCGAGAACTTCCAGCCGGGGGATTTGTCTGTGTCATCCACACTTACACGTATGGTTCCACCGGCAGCCCTGGCCAGACGGTCTCTCATCTCATAAGCCTTGTCGAGCACTCCCTCCTTTTTCTGCTGGATCGGTATGATCATGACCTGGGTGGGGGCAACCGCGGGCGGAAGCTTCAGTCCCGAATCGTCTCCGTGAACCATAATGACCGCTCCGATAAGTCTGGTAGTCATGCCCCAGGATGTCTGATGTACGTATTTGAGGGTATTGTCCCTGTCGGTAAACTGAACGCCGAAAGCCTGCGCGAATCCGTCGCCGAAATTGTGGCTCGTACCGGACTGCAGAGCCTTGCCGTCGTGCATCAGTGCCTCAACCGTATAGGTTGCAACTGCTCCGGCGAACTTTTCCTTATCGGTCTTACGGCCTTTGATCGCCGGTATCGCAAGTGTCTGCTCAAGGAAATCGGCATAAACGTTCAGCATCTGCTGTGTGCGCTCCTCTGCTTCCTCGGCCGTGGCATGCGCGGTATGGCCCTCCTGCCAGAGGAACTCACGGCTCCTGAGGAAGGGTCTCGTTTCCTTTTCCCACCGTACTACGGAACACCACTGGTTGCAGACCTGCGGCAGGTCACGGTAGGAATGCACCACGTTTTTGTAATAATCACAAAAAAGCGTCTCCGAGGTCGGTCGTACGCAAAGCCTCTCCTGCAGGGGCTCGAGACCCCCGTGCGTAACCCAGGCCACCTCGGGGGCAAAGCCCTCCACATGATCCTTTTCTTTATTCAAAAGGCTCTCCGGGATGAACATCGGAAGATATACGTTTTTGACACCGGTCTCCTTGAACCTTCTGTCCAGATCATTCTGGATAAGCTCCCAGATAGCGTATCCTGCGGGTCTGATCACCATGCACCCCTTTACGGAAGTGTAGTCGATCAGCTCGGCCTTCTTAACGATATCGGTATACCACTGCGCGAAATCCTCCTCCATGGAGGTTATCGCTTCTACAAGTTTTTTGTCTTTTTCTGCCATTTCTATTACTCTCCATTATGGTTTATTCTGTTTTCAGATCCTCGGTCACGATCCCCAAAGCTTCCAGTTTGGCTTTTGCCGCAGTTATCTGATGATCAATTTGTACATTTAAATAATTGTACCACACATTCCGAGTCATGGGGATGGTTCTTTTTGTGTCAGCGAGACGGTTCTGTTGACACAAACAGAACCGTCCCCATGACCCAAAACAGCTCCAAGCACCACAAAGAAAAACGGCGTCGACAGGATCTGCATAAACCCGACGGTTCCGACGGCTATGTAAGCTGCGATCGCCAGGTATAGTCCCGGAAACGTACCCTGATCCCGCATTCCCGCGGCCCCTCCGGATCCGTCCTGCTTCACTTCCGGCCGGTCAGCCTCCACATTCCGATCCCTTCGAATGCCGGCGGCCAGATGTGTTACGATCAGGCCCACATATGCGATCAGGCCCACAATACCCTCATTAACAAGCATCGTCAGCAGCTCATTGTGGGCGCAGGTCAGGTACTGATTCCCGATAAACCTGCCCAGCATTGTCATAAAATCAAGGCGGGAATACGCGTACGAGCAGAAGCAGTCCGGCCCTACACCGAAAAAAATCCTTTCGGGAATCATGGTCCCCAGTATCCTGAACGTAGCGATCCAGATACCGCCCCTGCTGTTGCCCCAGGCTGCACTCCAGGTAAATATCCCCATTCCGCGCACAGGCCATATCCCGCCCTCTGTCACGGAATTGAGAATAATGATCACCGCAACGGCCAATGTCGCTCCGACCGTCAGTCCGATCACGATACCTCTGATACGCGGAAGTATAACCGCTCCGACATTAACCCCGGCTCTTTCTGCTCCCGCCGGTCCTCCTCTGCCATCCCCGGTGCTCTCACCGTGCTGCCCGCACTCCGTGGCCCTCTTTTCCTTATCCGATAAATGCAAAAAGATCTCCCGAAGCAGTCCGAACACCGTCACACCGCCGACAAATGGCGCTATCCAGGCATCTTCGTAGGTAAATCCATACAAAAGCGACGAATCATACCACATCCTGTACGGCCGCAGCCAGCCTATAAATCTGATCGCAGGCAGTGCAGACAGCATTATGATCTCCGCCGAACACAGTACGGCCATCCTGTCGTATCCGGACAGAGCCCACATCAGCGCGGCAAAGCTTAATCCGAGCCACGCCAGATAGGCCGAACTCGAACCGCATGAGATCCCGGCCATCGCACATACCCAGACATATATTCCGTACAAAACCCTTGCTCCGGCCGTTTCCGCAGTCAAAAAAGCTCCGCAGCCCAGACCGAACCAGATGCACCAGTATCCGCAGAACCAGTTGATATTACCTATAGTGGATATAAAATCCTCGGCCTCGCCCATCATATGTATCGGATAGATCGAGAAGCGATTGAGGATACCCAATAACAGCACGATCCCCGTGATCGCAAGACATGTATTAAATGCAAAGCTTATAAGACGTTTGGAACCGCAGGTGCACAGAAAGCGAGCCATAAAGTACATCCCGACCATCAGCAATTGGACCAGGAGTCCCATATTCCAGCCCGCCTGCCCCCAGACCGCATCCTTCCTGAATGAGCTGGTCAGCGTGGAGAGGATCGCGGCTGCCACATAGAGCACAACGAACCAGTCTGCTCCGTTTGGCCGCACCGGCCGGCCCTTTTGCAGGAGATAAAAGCCGCATACAAACGTCCATACCGGCACCAGTGCCCCCGCCACCCTGTAGAAAATACGTGATTTGTCCTCGCCTATATTGATATACCCGTTGGTAAAATAAAAAGAAACCGCGGTCAGGATCACGATCAGACAAACAGCGGCGGAAACGGCAAGCACTTTTTCGTAAATTCCTGTTTTTGAATTTTTAATATGGTAAGATATATTCATTATGAAAAGAATAGCACACATTGAGAATGATATGTCGGAAAAATTCGGGATCCCGCGCCAGAGCGGCATGGTCACCGAAATAATCTCCACCATCATATTTGAACCCGAATACCGCAATCCCGATGCTCTGAGAGGGCTGGATGAGTTCAGCCATCTGTGGATAATCTGGGAATTCGAGGGTTTCGGAGTGCCGCTGACGGCGGAGTCAAACTCAGACGATTCCGAAGAAGACTCCGATACCTGCCTCAAATGGTCTCCGACGGTCAGGCCTCCAAGGCTCGGCGGAAACACGAGAATGGGCGTTTTTGCGACCAGATCCCCCAACAGGCCCAACCCGATCGGACTCTCCTGCGTAGAGATAAAGGAGATCGTCGAGACCGGAGACGGCACCGTGATCCGCGTCGCGGGTGCCGATATGCGTGACGGCACCGCCATACTGGATATCAAACCCTATATACCCTTTACCGACTCACATCCCGATGCAACAGGCGGCTTCGTTGACTCAAATCCCATGCACCGGCTGACCGTGGAGGACCCCGACGGCCTGCTCGAGAAGGCACTCCCTCCGGACAAAGCTTTGGCCGCCAAAGCCCTGATAGAACAGGACCCGCGGCCTTCTTATCACAACGATCCAAAACGCATCTACGGTATGAAATACGCCGGAGCAGATATTCATTTTCGCATAATCGGAGATACGGCAGTGATCGTATAACGACCGTCACGCACGTACATCCGTCAGAAGTTAAACATTGCCGCAGCCTCGGTGTTTTCGTGCTTTACGGCCTCCTCCGGAGTGGCATCCTCGTATCTTAATATGATGCCGGATTTGGGACCGAGCTTCAGAGTAACCTTACCTGTGGAAACGGAAACCTTTTCACGATCGGTGGAAAAGCCCTCCGTTGAAGTTCTGATCAGAACGTCCATCCTGCATTCCTTGGGAACGCCAAGATACCAGACCTTAAAGGTCCTCTCTATCTCATAGTCGGCATTATTTATCACGACCAGACTGTGTCCGCCATTTTCCTTGAACCGCCCGTATGCAAGCAGCTGATAGTCCTTATCCACGAATTTGTGGGAACCGGTCTTAAACTCCGAATACTGCTTGTGAATGGCGATCAGAAGCTTGTGGTATTCGATCAGATCACGGTCTTCATGGCCCCAGGGATATGTACGTCTGTTATCGGGGTCAGTGAAGCCGCACACACCGGCCTCATCACCGTAGTATACGCAGGGAGCACCGGGCCAGGTCATCTGAACCATGACAGCCTCCCTCATGACCGCCTTGTCTATGCCTTCGTTGGCTGCTTCCGGGCCAAGCGTCGCCGTACGCCCGACCTTGTGGTTGGTCCTCGTCAAAAATCTGGAGTGGTCATGATTGGACAGCTCATTCATTGCCGTCAACAGTGAAGACTCCGAAAAGCATGCCATATTGTGATACATGGATCCCCAGAAAGCATCGGCATTTCCGATGGTATCCGGTCTGAAATCATCGCTGTGCTTCTGCATTCCCGTCAAAAACCAGGTCAGCGGCTCCATAAACGCATCATAGTTCATGACCGAATCCCATTCGCGTCCCTGTAGCCAGGCCTCGGGAGAACCGTAATGCTCCGCCAGGATCAGCGCTCCGGGATTTGCTCTTTTGACCGCGCGCCTGAAATCCCTCCAGAAGCCGTGGTTAAACTCGGGAGAATGCCCGAGGTCCGCTGCCACATCCAGTCTCCATCCGTCCGCGTTGTAAGGGGGCGAAACCCATTTTGCGGCTATGCGCAGCACATATTCATACAGCTCCCCGGAGCCCTCGTAATTCAGCTTGGGCAGTGTATCATGTCCCCACCATCCGTCATAGTGGCCGTTGTAGGGCCATTGCCCGCCGGGAAGAAACTTGAAATAATCGTGATATGGACTATGCTCATCCACATAAGCGCCCTTCGCATAGCCCTCGGCGTTCTCATAGATCCGTTCTCTGTCCATCCATTTGTTAAAGGATCCGCAATGGTTAAAGACTCCGTCCAGGATCACCTTGATCCCGCGCTTATGGGCTTCCTCGACCACCCTGATAAAAAGCTCGTTGGATGCCTCCAGATTCATGCGGTTGGCCACTCTGTCGATATAGCGTGTCGCATCCTTGTTCTCACCGCCTTTCCCGTGCAAAAGCTCGCCCTCGTCGTGGACGATCCTGCCGAAATGCGGATCTATGTAATCGTAATCCTGTATGTCGTATTTATGATTGGAGGGTGACACAAAAAGGGGATTGAAATAGATGACCTCTATCCCGAGCTCCTCCAGGTAATCCATCTTCTGCAGGACTCCCTCAAGATCCCCTCCGTAGAACTCCCTGACGCCCATGGCGGCCGGATATTTGCTCCAGTCATCCACCTTCTCCACGTGGTCGCCGATATAGATATACTCATCGTTCAGAACGTCGTTGGATGGATCCCCGTTACAGAACCGGTCCGTATAGATCTGGTACATTACCGCGCCCTTGGCCCAGTCAGGCGTCCTGAATCCGGGAATGATCTTAAAGTTATAATACGGATTCACATCACGGGTCAGACCCCTGATATCGAAATAACAGATTATCTTGCCGCTATGGATCTCAAAATAATAAGAGATCTTGTGATTTTCCAGCTGGATCTCCTCAACGTAATAGTCGAAATCATCCGTTGTGGACTCACGATACATCAGATAACGCTCACCGTCTACTATCAGAAAAACGTTATCCACATTGTTATGCGCCGTGCGGAAACGTATCGTCACCTGACCGTAGGGACTGGGCTCCATTGGTGAAACATAATCCTCGGTGGTGTCCGAATAGAGTGCTCCCCTTTTCAATACAGGACGCATTCCGTTAATGTAAGCCTGGTTGATCGCTGCCTTGTTCAGGAAATTATAGTCCATACCATATCTGTCCTATCATAAAGATTAACTACAACATATTGTGTCGACTATATTCTACCACCTATAGTATTTCTTTGCAAAATAATTAAAGGATCCCAAATATATGAGCCGTTTGCGCCGAAAAGAAGTATAGGTGATACGCTTTTTCCGACGAAAAAGTGTTGAGCGGATACTGTTTTTCGATTATTATTAACCCACAGACAAGGAGCGGGGGAGTGTTTGTATGCAAAGACTATTAATGGATGATCTGCTTAAATGGAAGGATAAATCGCACCGTAACTATAGAACTTCCCACTCGTTGATATTGCGTCCGGTGGAATCAAAGTTCACGCCGACCTTCAGGATCGTACGGCTGTCTGCAGCATACGGAAGAGCATAGCCTTTATCTTCGATCTGCTGAAGTGCTTCCGCTGCTGACTTATATTATCCCCCTCACGGGTGAAAACAGTCTCGAGCTTAGAATAATTGCCCTTGTTGAAATCAAAATAAAAAACAGACTCTTCCCAAACCTGCGCGGGCGGCTCAGGAAATAAGGCGCCGGACTTTTCAACAGTTCGTAAATATATGCCGTCTTATCCACATATATACAGTTCTCCCGCCTCAGTTTCTCAAAATCCTGCACCCCGATCGGCAGTCTGCGAATATTTGAGTCCATAATGTTACCTCGCTTCATAAAGCCTTAACAAGATCCACCATTGGTTCTTCGACGCTCAGGTACTCGTACCGTCACGATGAATGATTCAGATCTTTTCCCCTGTTTCGATCAGCTCCATAAAACTTTCAAGAATGTGTAACATATTATTACCCCCTCTGAAATCGTGGTAGTGTCAATTTATAAACATTGCATACTTTCTGCAGAAAACTGCCTTGGTTGCCTTTAGGTTGCAATCATATTGTCTATCAATCTGATCTACCAGTTCAGGAGTGTATAGTACGTCCCTCATGGAAATATTCTCCCTGTCCGCCAAAACACTCATCATGTGAAGTATGCCCGAATGCGTTAAAGACACCGGTGTCAGCTCGCAGAGCCTGGCCGCACGTTCATCATCTATACTTACCTTTAGAACACTCATCAGATTAAAAAATCTCTTGTGAATGACTTTGCTCCTGGAGCGTGCATTCTTGGCAGTAATGGTAGTATAGATCAATACAAGCTTGATCACCGAATCCGAGAATTGCTTGTCGGAAAACACGGTGGTCCTATCACTTCCCGGAGTTTTGTATACTTCCTGATGTGCAGCAAGATCCGCCAGTTCCTTGAGCTTCTCCGAAACCACAACTGTTCTCCTGACTTCCTCAGGCTCTCCGGCCTCTTCATTCCTGGTCTCATAGAACAGATCTGCGTACCAGGTTCCTGCCTTATAATGGAAATCACTAAGGCGGAGGTTAAGAAGCTCCTGCTTGTCCGGTCCCAGGATGCCCTCAAACATTGCAAGCAGCATGAACCGGTCACAGTCATTCTCAAGAATCGTCATGGCCTGAAGAAGATCCACCCTGGTGATGAGCTTCCGACTAAGTGCCGCCTTATCGACAAATTCTTCAATATTGCCCCGCATACCGGCATATGGATTAACTCTTCCCTCATCAGATGCCTGCTCCATGCACCAGTCCGTGTAAATATTGAGGCGCGAATTATCATTAAGCAATGCCTCCCTGCTGGAAAAAGCAAAGCCGGAGTACATACCGCGGATCTCATCAACTGTAAACATACTGCAGTCCTTGTTGTTTTGCTCCTCATAAGGACGTGTGCGTGTAAACAGCCTCTGAAGGGGGCCTTTTTCAACACCCTTGTCCGTCACGCTCGTGTCTATATATCGCTGCTTCTGCTCAGCATTGTAATACTCATACTCTATCGATTTGGACATTGCTCTCCTACCCGAAATAAAACGATCAGTTCCGAATTCAATCCTCTTTACTGCTGTCCGGGTCAAAAAATCAGATATTCCATAATTGGGATATCTGTACAAGTGCATATATTAACATTGATTTAGATATTGTCAGCGAAAATTTTATTACATTTTCGCCGAACATCTTGAGTATATCCCTTGTTATTCTCTCTGCCAATGCAGAATTTTTCTCCCGTATTTTATTGTAACCCTATTGTCATACGACTCTTGTAATCAGCCCGTTATGGAATATTAAAAGAATCAAAGAAAAACTCCCCGATAAGAAGTATCGGGAAGCCGCATAAATACTGGGTGAATCGGGGATGATCTTGTGAGGATGGTGTCGATGGGAATATGTTTTATACATCCAAGAGTGGGTTTTAGGCAGTTTGTTTGATCAATATGCGATCAAGGAATTCATTTCCAAGTCTTATTTCCAGTTGCTCGTCACTGCATAGCTTGTGGATCAGGGCGAGGCATGCGGATACGACATTGGAGAATACCTCCAACTGGGATTTAGTGTTTCTGCTTCCATAGTACACTTCCCATGAAGTTACCTCCACCGGCCTTGGTTACTCACTCACAAAGGAATACACACGTTCAACGAACCTTGAATCCGTATTATTGTAGATTGGATTGACATAGTATTCTTCTTTCTTGTGTTCAATTTCGACGCGTGGAGATTCAACGTCCAGGTTTCGGATCGTATAATTCATGTGGGAGAAAGCCGTAGCCGGCAGGATCAGATCCGCAACCATGGAAGGTCTTAGCGTGCACGCAACCGTCATGTTCTTAAAAACTATCCTGTCACCCTGAATTCCTTCTTCTGACGGACTTTCAAGGATGATGTCGTGTATTGTATATACGTCAACAATCTCATGACCGGTTCCAAAGCCTGAAAGAAAAAACTTTTTTCCTTCAACCTTTTCTACGGCAAAAGAATCCAAAAGCCTGTCTGCACCCTGTGTCCATACAGGAGTATCGGATCCGGAATCTATAAGACATGTGATGTCTTCACCTATATTGATGACCGGTCTGGGATACCCGGACAATATTTCAAGCGTCAACAAGTTGGCCATGGATATATCCTCCCATACTACCGGAGCTGCCATAACCTATGGCGTTTCCGTTTTCATCAGCTATCCTTACGGTTTCGGTAGTCCTAAGAGATATTTTGATCTTCCCATGGTTTCTGTGACGGAATTCCACGACTTCTTCGTCAGGAAGAATGGCCATGACATTGCCCGACTGAACCTGACCTTTTTTGATTTCAGCCTTGTCAAATATTACCCACATTGCCGGATGCTGATTAACTATATCCTGCCATGAATTAAAAACTTTATCCTGATAGGTAATCATCTTCCATCACCTCCTTAGTACAGCTGATCGCTGAGATTTACAAATCTCCTTAGCCATATCATACCACATTTTGAGGCGATATGAGGGTGGACGGGCGAATTTCAGATAGAATATAGTTTCTACTACGTAGAAACAATATTATATGTGAAATAGAATTATAACTGTTATTATTATATTTATATATTATTATATATATACTATATATAACGAAATTATAGATTTCAAATATGTGAAAGCCAGGGGAAGCCACAAACGAACAGGATCCGAGAGATAAATCTTGATAAGATCGAACAGGGGAAAACGTACAGTCCTAAGGAACTCTGTGAGCTGACAGGGGTCAGGTATTATGCCAACACTTCCCAGAACACGAATGCATTTGCAAGGTACATGGATCTGGAAAAGGTCGGCAGAGGCAGGTATCTGGTACGGGAAATATACGACTGCAGGATTCCTGCTGCAGGTTCTTCAAAAGCCGGAGTCGGGAAAGCCGGGATACAAGATGACCGGGAAACCGGTCGTGACTACCATGACCTGTTCCGCAGAGGGGGTACATACATACGAGCCATTTCGAACATACTGGTGTATGAGTGCCTGAATTCTTCCGATGGGGAGATCGTCCTGAGAACAGATGCCCTGCCGGGATTCCTTGGGATGACGAAGCCGGGGTTTTACGAGGAGGGATTCGACGTCTCGCTGATCGATTATCCGGAGCTGTACGGATTCCCGTATTATGTCAGGTGGGTCTGCAACAGCATAATCAATGATTCGTTGTATGGCGGCGTTCCATACGGACATACAGCTGTTTTTCAGGGATATTTTCGAGGAAGATTATGAGGACGCGGTTCTGGTGGATGCCTATGGTCATGAGCATTATGCCGGGGACATCCGTCTGATCACCACGATCAAGGCCATGAAATGGGAGGCTTTCGGAGTGCCCTACGAGTACTGCCAAGGACATGGATGATTATGCCGAACAGGCTTTGCTCTGCAGGGAGGATTTCGACGAGCTGATCGAAGAGATCCGCAGCGTCGGACTCTCCCACAACTACGCCGGACTCATGTACTGGCTGATCTGCCGCGGCTTCATGGCCGGCCGCGCCGGATGCCATCCGAAGACGGCCACCAAGCTCAACAGAAACCGCCCGGTTTTGCTGAAAGTGCTGTATGCCGTGAATCCGGAGGCGTTTTTGGAGTGTTTCAAGGCAAAATGATGGTGCCCGCCACCGTTAGGAACTGTTCATAAATAACTTGAACAGTTCCTGAATGATGACGGGCACTTGTTAAGTCAGCTGAAAAGACCCTTCCACCAGTCAAGTATCGATCTGGTGCCGATCTTGAACGTCACGGTCTTGTATCCCCCGTAAGTTCCGGTACCATGCAGGGTAACCTTGGCCGTTCCTTTCTTAACATTGTTTTGATATGTTCCGGGAACCACCTCAAATCCGTTCTCAGCGTTAAGTGACAATGTGTCAGTTCCCAGAATGGCCTTGTCAAACTGATCCTGACTGGTAATGAGCACCTGACTGCCGGTATATGTCTGGGGCTTGATTGAGAACTTTGCCTTGCTTATGTCATGGTCCTTCGAAAGTATTGTATACGGAGCATATACTGTATCACTACTGTATGCGCCTTTTCCTGTTACAGCCGCGTACAGGACTGTACCGGCGGTGGGAGTATCAGTTTTTAACACTTCCTTTGTCCCAGCCGCATCATAGTAATACCGAACGGTCTTCTCATAATCCGTTCCCGCCTTCAGGAGCATGCCGTTGCCGTCAAATGCCTGTATTTTGGCGGAGAACCTGCCGGCTTTCGACGATTCCGTCACGTCAGATGCCAGTATGGTCATTTCCTCTCCAAAGACTCTCCCGGTTATGTCATAAGCAACCGGCCTCTTCCCGGCATAATTGCCCTTGCCGATGATCGTCACGGTCGGAGCCTTGGAGTCCTTAGCAGAAGCAACCTTGTCATTGTTGGAGAATTTGAGCGTATAGTCCTTACCGGCCTTGAGTTTTTGACTGCCGTCCCTTACGACGATGGATGGAGTGGCACCGCCCTTTGCGTATGCGGCGGAAACGTCCTTGCCGTCGTTAATGGTTATCGACTCTGCCGTAATCGGCTTGGCCGTGATCCTGAACGTGACTTTCCTTTCACCGGTGAAGGAGCATCCCGTATCGCTTGCGGATGCCTGCATTCCCTTAAGGATCACCGTCGCGGTTCCGACGCCCGTGGAATGGGCGATGCTTGCCACGCAGTAGTCCTCATCCAGTGTCAGCGGCTTGTTCTGATAGGTGATGCCAAGGGCATATGCGGCTCCGGAAGCATCCTTTAGGTCAGTCACCGTAATTCCGCTGCCCGTGTATGTCTGGCCGGGTATCTTGGCTACTTTAACCTTGCTCATGTCAACCTTGGCAAGTGATGATTCAGAAGCCTCGCTCGCGCTCTGCGGCAGGATGCTGAAATACAGTGTCTGGGAGCCCGAATAATTCCCCTTCATCTTGATCGTTACCTGCGGAGCCTTGGTCTTGTCCGCGGCAGAGGGATTATTCCTGTCAGCCATCTGATAAACGTTTTTGTTGTTTTTGTATGAGACGGAATAATCCGTTTTTTCCACGAGCATCGTCGTTCCGTCATATACGCAGAAATTCTGCTCAAGCGGGATTCCGGCATAAGACACATCTTCAATGCCCGCTACCCAGATGCCTTCGGGGATGATGCCGTCAGACGGAACGTCTCCGGGGAGGACGTCGCCATGGTCATTTTCTCCTTCACTCGGATTATCTCCAGGGTCATCTGCCGCATTCGGATCTGTTACCTTTACATGGCACTCTGCTGAGATGGTTCCACTTATGGTGCTTGCCGTTATTACAGCATTTCCAGCAGCCACGGCAGTAACCGTACCATTTGAATCAACAGTAGCCACAAGACGATCACTGCTGTCCCACATGATGGTATTCTCCGTTACGTCTGACGGAGTAATCCGTGCTGTCAGTATCTCTGTTTTGCCCTTTTCAAGTTCCAGAGTTGATTTGTTCAAGGTGATGATTCTCTCAACAAATAACAGCGTGGGATCGATTGACATGTCACGGACTAGGGTAAGGCTTTTTCCCGTCAATATGGGAATTGAATCGTAAGCCGTACCAGTTTCAGAGTCATACATTGTAAATGGCAAGTCTGTTTCAGTAACGGTGATATATGGGGTTTTAATTGCTTTTAGTGAGGAACAGTCCCTAAACATGCGATCCATCTCCGTAACCTTGCTTGTGTCAAATCCTGACAAGTCAAGACTTGTCAGGGAGGTACATTCATCAAACATCCTGACCATACCTATAACATTGCCTGTGTCAAAATTTGACAGGTCAAGACTTGTCAGAGAGTTACATCCACCAAACATCCCGCTCATACCTGTAACATTGCTTGTGTCAAAACTTGACAGGTCAACACTTGTCAGCGAGCTACATCCATCAAACATATTGTTTATATTCGTAACCTTGCTTGTGTCAAAACCTGACAGGTCAAGACTTGTCAGAGAGGTACATTCATCAAACATCCAGCCCATATGCGTAACCTTGCTTGTGTCAAAACTTGACAGGTCAAGACTTGTCAGAGAGTAACATTGAGAAAACATCAAGCTCATATTTGCAACATTGCTTGTGTTAAAACTTGACAGGTCAAGACTTGTCAGAGAGTTACATCCACCAAACATACTGTTCATATTCGTAACCTTGCTTGTGTCAAAACTTGACAGGTCAAGACTTGTCAGAGAGTCACTTCCAAACATCACGCTCATACTTGTAACATTGCTTGTGTCAAAACTTGACAGGTCAAGACTTGTCAGAGAGTTACCACCACCAAACATACCGTTCATATATTTAACATTGCTTGTGTTAAAGCTTGACAGGTCAAGACTTGTCAGAGAGTAACATTGATAAAACATGCCCTCCATATTCGTAACCTTGCTTGTGTCAAAACTTGACAGGTCAAGACTTGTCAGAGAGTGACATTCATAAAACATCCACTTCATATTCGTAACCTTGCTTGTGTCAAAACTTGACAGGTCAAGACTTGTCAGAAAGTTTTCTCCAAACATGCCCTCCATATTCGTAACCTTGCTTGTGTCAAAACTTGACAGGTCAAGACTTGTCAGAGAGAGACATTTATAAAACATCCACTTCATATTCGTAACCTTGCTTGTGTCAAAACCTGACAGGTCAAGACTTGTCAGCGAGGTACATCTATGAAACATGCCCTCCATATTCGTAACATTGCTTGTGTCAAATTCTGACAGGTCAATATCTTTTACTTTTTCCATGCCATAAAATAATTGTCCGGCATCTGTTGCCCCCGTAGATTTAATTGTTATATGCTCTACTTCCTTGCCCCAATCAGAAATCCACGGTTTATTCTCAATCTCCCCACTGCCAATTATCGTGAGTGATTTTGTTTCACTGTCATATTCCCAAGAATAGTTTTCATCTGATCCGCTTTCAGAAGATAGATTATCAATCTCTTCTGAGGATTCAATGCGGAAATCTTCCGGATTTTCATCAATAGAATCATCATTATATGAATCATCCAAATCTTCTGATGAAAATGTTTCAGCCTCTGCCCTTACCGGCCAGACCGAAGATACGGCCATTATTATGGCCAATGTCATTGCCGTTAAACATCTTTTCTTGTTCATTGATCATCTCTCCTACTCGTTTTAATACAATCCTTGAAATGTTATATGCATGATTTACAGCATATTATCTTAATGATACATCGTTGACTGGGGGGGTCAATGAGGATTTTTATGGTTTTGTTACATCATCAGCATATGAAAAAGAGGAAAAACCAATATAATCCACCGATCTTCTTATGTGACTTATTACGCACCACGAAAGGAACCGTGATCGGGGATCGGGAGATGACGGGACGAGAGGTGAGGGAATGGGTAAGAGCAGGCACATTACTACCCTCTCGCCGGAGGAGGTCAGGAAGACGCCGGTGGCGGAGCTGCGGAAGAAGTACGTGGCGCTGGCGGAGCAGTATGGGAAGGTCATGAACCGGGAGGTGCTGTACTGTCCGGACTGTGATGATTTCAAGGGGACTTATGAGTTCTATGCCGATGCCAGGCATCCGAGCGGGTACTTTCCGACCTGCAAGAACTGTCTGAAGATGCAGGCCCTGGACTATGACCGGAAAACGGATACGTACAAGGACAACCGGGATAAAACCATCGAAGTCTTCAGGAAGCTGGACCTGCCGTTCGTGGATGGCATCTATGAAAAGGGACTGCAGGAAGTCCGGGACGGGGAGAACTCCGCTTCGGGAAGCCCGAAGGGCACGGCGTTTCATTATACGCTGGTGGCAGTCAAGAGCCTGCCGCAGTATAAAGGGAAGGCATTCATCAACAGTACCATGTCCGACACTGACATATATGTTGATGATGAGAAACGCGTGGCCAGGCCTGACGTAAAGAGAATCTTTGGGGATGGCATGACCGAGGCGGATTATCTTTTCCTGCAGGATGAGTATGACGACTGGATGCAGCGGACGCCCGTGGACAGCAAGGCTCAGGAGACCATCATCATCCAGCTGTGCTTCAATCAACTGAATCTATGGAAGGCTCAGAAAGCGGGTCGCGATACCAGGAACCTGATCGACAGCTTCAACAGCCTCCTGGACAGCGGCCACCTGAAGCCCAAGCAGAACGCCGGAAACGCCGTGGCGGATACGCTGACCTTTGGCCAGCTCATAGAGAAATGGGAAAATGAGAAGCCCATTCCAGAGCCGGATCCGGAATTTCGGGACGTGGACAACATCGGTAAGTATGTCAGAGTCTGGTTCTTCGGGCATCTTTGCAAGGCATTGGGGATCAGGAACGCATATTCGGAGGAATATGACGAGGAAATAAAGAAGTATACAGTGGAAAGGCCGGACGAATCCGAAGATTCAGAGACCATGGAGATTTATGAAAGGATGTTTGGCAGCGTTGAGAAAAGCAGATAGGTGGATGAATTTGTGCACATCATATGCGGTATCCAGCCGGCACGATGCATCACACGAGTGTAGTGACCGTCCCTCGTTAGAGAAATGAGTGACTATGACAGGAACTTGATGACTGATGCTCGCTCTGTATGACAGCAACTGAACAATCACTGATTAAGCCGGAGGCGAACGTAAACATGGACACTGCCGCCAAGCTGACAGATGAAGAGATCCGGGAAGCCAAGTCGGAACGGCTCATGGAGACCATCGCCTGGCGGGCGGCCTATTACAGGGCGAATCCGCAGCGGTTCGTGAAGGATTTCACCAAGGTGGAGCTCAGGCCGTTCCAGCAGATACTGATCTGAGCGATGAACGTCAGCGACCACTTTTACTTCATAGTGGCCAGGTCGCTGGGCAAAGGCTAAGACCGGTACCATCAAGATTATCGGCCTCTTCGGCAACGGCGCAAACGACAGGTCGCTCACGGATGCCGAGGTGCTTGCGCTCATATCCGGAACGGTGCTCACGACGCCGGCTGCCGGGGAGAACAAGCCGACCGAATACACCGTGGTCTATGACAGGGACATCACCTCGGGTATCGCGCTGACAAACAGTGCCAACACCTTCCCGAAGGCGCAGATCCTTACGATGGCCTGCGCTTATACCGACCCCTGCGGCGAGACAAGGCCCTGCTTCGTCAGACTGCCCCGTTTCGTGCCCGACCCTTCCGTAAGCATCACTTTCGATGCCGAAACACAGGAGATCGAGCTGGCCGGAGCACTCAACATTGACTACTGCTCCACCCGTAAGTCCCTGTACACGATCTACTATCCCGACGAGGAACTGGTCGTAACGGGCGACGTGGATGATACGACGGGCGGGGATGAACCCTGATCGAGCTGAGCCATGACATGGGCTGGGGCTTTACTACGGCGAGGCTCTCTGATACAGATATCGGGAAAGCAGACAAGCGAAATGACTATGTTAATTCGCCACAGTTCCTTACCCGAGGAAACTGTCAGTGAAGCTGACTGATGTGGGATGATCGTCGGCATGTTCGGTGCTGATCGAGATTAAGAAAATATATGGGAGCAAAAGATGGCAGATCATATAAGAAATTGTGTTATATGCGGACAGGCTTACAAGTACTGCATGAGCTGTCCGGAGCAGTATAATACGCGGGAAACCTGGAGAAATATCTTCTGCTCCGAAAACTGCAGGGATATTTACCAGACGTACAATTCGCTAAAGGCAGGCGAGATCGATATGTCCGCGGCGAGGCAAAAGATGAAGGCTCTGGACATGTCGCGCTGGAACAAAGTGAGCGGATTCATAAAGGAAGTACTCTCTCCCGTCGTGGATGAGACGGCGATGGGCCGGAGGAAAGCAAATCCTCCTGATGATCCCGGTTCAGCCGCCGATCCGGTGTCCGTGCCGGATCAAAGTGATGCGTCTGCCGCATCGAATGAACCGGCTCCACAGACTCCGATCCCACAGGCACCACCTCCACAGGCATCGTCACCACAGACGCCGCCTCCCGAGCGAAGGGCTTCGAGACGGACGCGAAGAACAACTGACATGAACGAAAGAGGTACTTATGAAGACGATTTTAGACCTGTTAGATAAACTGGGCGGCGTTCCCACGTGGGTTTACGTGGTGTTTTTGATCTTGGCCATCTTGGGGATCGTGTATGCTTTCGTGAAAAAATCACTGATGCCGATCTTCTACCGCGCGATCAAGGTCAGGGATGACATCCGATCCATCAATGAACTCAGGACCCGACAGCTGGAAATAGTTGCCCAGTCCGCTGCGGAGGATCAGAAGCTGGCCCGGGAGATACGCGAACTGAAGGATGACATGAACATGCTGCACGACAAGATCGACGGGATCGCCGATGCCCTGCAGAACCTCAGCCAAAAGGAAGAACAGGAAGGAATGAGCCGGGCTCAGGACCGGCTGCTTGAGATGTATATGAAATACGGCCTGAACAATGAGTCCGGCAGCTGGGGCCGCTATGAGTCCGAGGTTTTCTTTAACACCCTGAATTCATACACGGCGCACAGTGGCAACTCCTTCATCGTCGATCAGGTCGTCCCGGTCATGAAACTGCTGAACGTGGTGGATGATTGAGAGGCGGTTTTCTTCACGATTGGATATGGATGCCGATGTTGAAAATAGCTGTTGACAAACCGATATGTAAAAGCCCATAATAAAAGAACAACAGATGCAGCGGTCAAGCCGTTGGTGTCTGTTTATTTCAGACAATTATATTGCAAGAAATAAACCGCGACCTTGGCGTGGGGGCGGTTTATTTCTTGTTTTGGATGTTTTTTATGTAATAAGAGATACACATTGGTATAGTAGCTACAGCCAATCCTCTTAAAAAAGTAAGTAGTTCCAAAAACAAGCTATTCACTGTTTGTCCTCCTCTCTTTTAGATTTGATAATGCCTGTAAAAGCACACTACCATGTATGTGTGTAAGCATAAACACAATGAGAAAAGGAAAACAGCTTAACCGCCGTACCGCTTATGGTACTTAGACATCTGTTGTTCTCAGGTTCATTGTAACAAAGCACCCTTAAAAGTCAATCTATTTATAATTGAAAAGATAGTGGACAGGAGTAACATCCTGTCTTTTTTAGTTGTCTTGAAAATGGAGGGAACTCATGGAAAACACTGGCAAAATCACTGTTGAAGAATTTCTGGCAGACGTTAGGAAGCTTCCTAACAACGAAGCGGCGCTGAAAAGATTCTATAAGAATCACGTTGTCAAAACCTTCGTGGATTATGAGACCAAGATCGCGGATGTCAGGCGTATCACGGACGTGGGCAATTACGTTGCCGTTACGGATCCGGTCACCGGTGAGGAGCGCGCGGCGTTTAAGAGGAACTCTCCCACTATGGAGTTCCTGCTGAGGCTGAGACTGATCCTGCACTACTCCGATCTGCAGATGGATGTTGATTCGGAAAAAGGGCTGGCGGCCCTGAATGATCTCGAACGGGTTGGCGCGGTTGACGGACTGCTTGCGGCCATCCCTTCTGCGGAAATGAGCAAGTGGCGTGAAATGATGAAAATGATGAACGACGACATCCTGCTCAATGAGCGCGACTTCGCCTCTTACATGGACACCCGCATGGATTCCATGCAGATGATGCTGAAGACGATGCAGGAGGGACTCGAGTCCGTGATCAAGGTAATGGGGAAAGAAGAATAACCATGGCCGGGCAGGGACGACAGCGAGAGCTGCGAACCGTGGCTTCCGTGTATCAGAAGGAAGTGGCCAAGTTCAACAGGGCCATCGAGAAATACGCTTCCGGCCTGGAGGAACGGCTGAATGAAGTTGGCCTGGAAGTGGTGGGCCGGTGGTACGCGGAGTACCCCGACCCTCACGTATACAGGCGAAAGCGTAGCCTTTACCATGCCTTCAGGGTTGAAAGACAGGGATACAGCATAAATGTCATATTCGATTCCGAACTAATGGAAGACTACGGGCACAGGGTAAGCAACGAGTACATTTTTGAAAACTCTTTCATAAGAGGGTTTCACGGAGGCGCCGATAAGATCTCCGACGACAAGGTAGCGATGGGACGCCCTCCCCATCCCGACCCGGGATCCCCAATTCGGTTCCCGGAACCGGAGATTCGGTCAAGGGATTTATCCGCGGGGCATATTACAAAACGCTGACAACGCTGACGGATCTGCCTTTTGCTGGATGCTTCTACCTGCTGCACAAGGCTTCGGCCGGCGCCCTGTTAAACGGCTCGGTCCCTGCAAGAACCGGTGCAAGAGCATATCCAACCTATCATTGTTATCGCATAGGGGAAGGTGCCGGATCCGATGCAGAAGTAGCTATCATAGGGATAGTGCCCTATCGAGATGTTGCATCGGCGATTCAGAGCAATAATACCTTTTATATTCCGGAAACATCTACGGCATATAAATCCATGTATGCCCAGATAAACGGGGAAACGATCAACAGTCAGAACCTGATCTATGAGAAATACTCGGCTCCCGTATATGCTGCCAAAAGGCGGTACGAATCAGGAGGATCAGTTATCTCAGAAGAAGGATATTCGGCCGTCTACGGCGAGACCGGTATCGGCGTTGGACTTACGGTCAGAGCCGGTATCAATGATGGCGGCAGACTACGGATCGATGACTACCAGAAAGGGATCCTTTGTTCAAAAGCCATTATTCATTTGCGAAGGGTCATAGCCAGATCAACCGTATGCTCATCAATCCCCGATTTGATGATGTCTTCGCGGCTTTCTCCTTTTTGTAAACGATTAAACGCCTCAACTAGCTGGTTTTGCCCCTCTTCTCTGCCTTGCGATATTCCCTGAGATATTCCTTGCGATATTCCCTGAGATATTCCCTGCGATATTCCTTCTGTTAGTCCTCTATTATAGATTACCTGGCTCATACTGGGCATGGATTCCACCTCCTTAACAATCTCCGGATTAGAACTTGCCGGAGTATACTTATCTATTTCTTCCAAGTTCGCTTCGTATACGCTCTGCAGATATTTATAGTGAACGTCAAAAATATTTTGACGTTCACTATAAAGCCTCCGGCGGGATGCGCACGGATTTGCAGAGGAAATTAATGCTTCGCATAGCAAATCCGGCGCAGTAAACGACTAAAAGTATAAATACTTTTGTCGTTT
>JAFUAB010000016.1 GCA_017460885.1 Lachnospiraceae bacterium | reverse complement strand
TCTCAGGAGTGCTGGCGTGGGTATTTATCAAATTGAGGTTAAAGTGATATGGAGAAGATGGTCTATAAGGCAATAATCCGTTATCTTAAGATGCATTATCCGGATGAGCTTTATAAAATAGTTAAGCGTGCAAAAGGAATACTGCCGGACTTGAAGGCGAAGGCTCCTGATATTGGCGGCAGGGAGAATACGCTGGCGAATAACATGGACATGTTCCTGTTGTTTCTGTCTTTCTATGAGGCATCGGATCACAGAATGGCAGGTGAGGCGATAGATTATACATGGTCCTGTGGAAAGGCATACACGGAACCTTTGATTTCTATGAAAGAAGGGCTTCGTCGCTTCCTTGGTATAATGAGGAGTTCAAGAAAGATAGCAGTTATGAACTTTGCAAATGCCTTTCATGCAGGTGGAGGAGTGACCACCGGAGCATCGGCACAGGCATTGTAAATGTGAGTGCGGATGAAACCATGAGCAGGCTTAAGGGGCTTGGCATCTTATAGAACTTCTGGACACGATGTCCGGAGGTAAGAAAGGATTTAGGCGTATGAAAAAGATACCAAAAGCATACGGGATACCGCTGAGTGATCAAAAATTTCCTGTGCCGGGCGAGCCGTTTGATACCGATTTTGATGAACATAGTGAATTCTTTCATCACCTGATGAGCCTTAAGATGAAGGATGCCATGATGTCCGATGAGGAGCGTACCTCACCGGACACCTTTGGATGCGATTGCATATTTCTTGAGCATTTTATCACACCTAAGATGGAAGATGATTTTTCACTGATCGCAAGGGAATTTCTGCTGCATGAGTATCCGAATATCAAGGATCATGAGATGGTCTGCTATGTTGATACGGAGCCGGGTGACAACTGGCCGGACAGGATATTTGAGCGTTATATACTTAACCTGATGATGAATGCCGTCAATTTTGGAAGTCAATATGCGAAAAATATGTTTCTGTATCTTCATAAGACCTATTACCGCAAGGAGTATCAACAGCTTAAGCGTTTCAACAGGCTTTCCGGCGGGGAACTGATGTCTTTAGCGACTAACGAAAATGGCGGTACATCACCGGTGGCTTTTGCAAGGATCCTTACCATATCGAGGTTGTATGGGATAGATATCAGCGTGGACTGTAATTTTATCTATCTTTTCCTGAATGACTATCATAATGAGGATGAATCGGATCTTGACTGGGATTTCATGGACAGCATATCCGAGATATATAATGAGTGCAAGGAAGAAATACAGGAATTGTTTGATAGTGTCGAAGAGATGTATGATATGCGTTATGAGTGTGACAGGTTTCTTGGAAATGTACTGCGTTCCGAAGGGTTTGTTGAAGATTATGTGATGCTCTGCAATGACAGGGATCACGGAATAGAACAGCGCCTTGCGAGAACCCTGGCCGTTCTTAAAAAGACATATAAAAACAGGAAGTACAGTAAAGAAGAATTGATCATGTATGCGAGCATATATGAGGCGGCAGGCGGATTGATAAGCAGCGTGGAGGATATGGATTCCCGCATAAATGAAGTTCTGTACGGGGAGAGGGGAACGGACTATTTTGATGCTTTTCCACCGCTTTTTAAGGCAGAGGATGTAGTAAAAGGCAGACTGGACAGACAGGGTGATCTCAAGCCGAAAACTGAAAAGAAAACAGTTGAAAGTGAAGAGACAGATACGCCGAAGTATAGGGAAGAGACACTTGTTTCCGAGATAGATGCTCTTCATCGCAGGATCCACGCGCAGGAGGCAGATATAAAGGAACTCCGGGATAAAATCGCTGCAGATCGCAAGATTACTGAAGAAAATATCCGTCTTAAGGAACAGATGGAAGCGGAGCACAGGGAACTTGCAGCACTACGGGAGCATGTGTACAGCCTGACTGAGGATGATGATTCGGGAGAAACCGTTCCGGTAGAGGATATGAAAAAATACCTTGCAGGTCTTCGTATCATTATTGTCGGGGGACATAGTAACTGGCGGCAGAAGATGAAGCAGGAGTTCCCGGACTGGGTATATATCAATGCAACTGTTAGCGGAACGCTTGAGGCATCAGTGGTCGATAAGGCTGACCATGTATATTTCTTTACGGATACCATAAGCCACAGCACATATTTTAAGTACATGAATGTGGTGAAGGAACGCGGCGTGGATTTTGGATATATCCACGGAGTCAATATAGAGAATACTGTTCGTAAGATATATAGGGATATGAAGAAGGAAGGATGAGCAAATCTTATGAATGCTGCTGAAAGTCTTGGAGTAGGAAGTATATGGATCCACAGGGCGAAAGAGGAGTTTGAATCCGATTTTGGGAAGGATATCCATTGATCCTGCCGATGCAGGTCTTATCGAGTATGGCACACAGGATGCCTGCTCCATAGAGGATCATAAGAGCGGAAGAAAAGGGTGTTGATATGGGATTCTGCGGATGGGCTGACATAAACGAACGAAATAAAGTATATCACGATACCGAGTGGGGGATTCCGGTACATGATGACAGAAAGATGTTCGAGCATCTGATGCTTGAGTGTATGCAGTGCGGCCTGTCATGGGATTTGATGCTTAAGAAGCGTGAAGTTTTTCGAGCCTGCTTTGACGGATTCGATTATGACAGGATCGCAGAGTATGATGAGGCAGACATTGACAGGATCTTGAATACTGAGGATATGATCCGATCTCCTCGAAAGATAGCTGCAGTAATAAACAATGCAAAATGCTTTCAGAAGGTGAGAGAGGAGTTTGGAAGCTTCTGTGATTATATGTGGGCTCATTCCGGCAATAAAGTGATCCTTTATAACGGACACAGCAAGCTGGGTGGGAAGATACCTGTCAGTAACGGGCTTTCAAAACAGATAAGCAAGGATCTTAAAAAGCGCGGATTCAAGTATGTGGGCGAGGTTACGATATATTCGCACTTACAGGCTTGCGGGATCATCAACGATCATGATGAAACCTGTCCGTGTTATGAGAAGATCAATAAGATGCATTCCACGGTGAATAAGCGTAGGGATAAGGAAGTGTATTGACAGATATATGTCAGAAGAGGATGCACAGCTATCAATGGTTAACTTCTGGACACGATGTCCAAAAGTTGACCGTGTGAGGACAAAATGAGAAGGTTATTATTGATCATAACAGGAATCTTGTTCATTGCGATGCTTGCCGGTTGTGCGGCAAATGAGGAGGCAGGGGAAATGTCTTTGTTCAGTAAAAAAATGATCGTAGGCACAGACATCGCTTTTGAGGATATAACTGATTTTTATTATACAGAAGAGAATATCAACTATGATGCGTATTATCAGAGGTACAGATTTTATGCGGAGGATGGGAAGCATTTTTTCTTTCATGAGACAAGAGAACGGAAGAATGATTATGGACCCTGCACGGAGGAAGATACTGTCCAGACCGGAACGATAGAGCTTTCTGATGATCAGTGGTCAGAGTTTACTGCTCTTGTAAAAGGTGGGATAGTTACTGTAAGAAAGGACACGGCAGATTCCGGCGGTAGCGGACCCTGGCTGTATCTGTATTGGACGAATGATAAGTCGAAGTATCAGCAGTTCTCCTTTGAATCGTATGAGACAGAAGCAAAGTTTGAAGAATTCTGTCTGATTCTTGCTCCGAAGGATGATACAGTGAAGTATAAGCTTAAGTTTAGCGATTCAATTTTTGAGTCGGAAAGGACCATGTATGCCCCCGGAGAGGAAGTGATCGTTCGTTATGACATCATCGCTACGGATACGGATTATCGTTTCTACAGTGATGATGTGGACTTTGAGGAGACATATGACGGGGGTTATGTATTTACTTTTGTCATGCCGGAGCACGACGTAACCCTCAAAGTGGAATCCCGTAACAGTATGGAATATGATCCTAATCAATCGGTAGCGGATATGAATGAGGTGTCGGAAGATATGAGACTTTTAATTGATGGTAAAGAAGTGCCGGTAACATGGAAAGATAATGAATCCGTGGATGAGCTTAAAGACAAATGTCCGCTGACAATACAAATGTCTATGTACGGCGGCTTTGAACAGGTCGGTTCTTTGGGGAGCAACATCACGAGAGATGATGAGCAGATTACTACGGACTTTGGAGATATCGTGTTGTATTCCGGAGACCAGATAGTAATATTCTATGGTTCCAATAGCTGGGCATATACACGCCTCGGTCATGTTGACATGACTAAAGAGGAGCTGACAGAGCTTCTCGGAAACGGGGATGTGGAGATTGTTATCGAATAGGGAGGTTTCATCAAGGAACACAAGTTTTGGTGGACGGAGTGATGAATTCATCTTACCGGAAAAAAAAGGATGCGATCGTTCTCTTCGGCATCCTTCTGTGGAATGTAATGCTTGAATACTGCGGGCTTGCGACATGACGTGGGATTTTTGTGGGATTTTTGTGAGAAAAAATAAGGACTCGCTCCCGCTTGAAATATGATAGTCTTATTCTCGGGTGAGATATTATTATCAAAGGGTAGAGTGTGAAAATGAAGGTATTGCTGACATCTACCCATGATGAATCTGTTCCTGCCAAAAGAGATGCCGAACTTTTGTGTAAGAGGCTAAAATGAAAAGCATTCTTGAAGATGTATATAAGCTGGCTGAGAAGAGGGGAGTTCCGGTCATCCTGGATACTGATGACAAAGATAAGGCTGCACGATATGAACATCTTGGAATGAAGCTTGATCGTGTCAGAAACTGTGGAGAGAAGTTTCATATGTATGATCTTATAAGGGAAGGAGGATTGCTATGTTTAAGTTAGAACCATTGAATTCTGAAATCGAAGCAAAGACACTGCCACTGAGCGAGCGGATATTCCATGAGGCGCTGCAGGAAGCACCGGAGAGCGCAGACCGTTTTCATGTCAAAAATGACATGGGAGAGGACTTTGATATCGTCTATTGGGACAACGAAGACGATATAGAGCCGACGGCAGGCTATCCCGCATATGTGAAGCCGCCCTTCATTGCGAAGTACCCGTACTATGACGAGATGGATACCGGCACCCTGTACATGGAGTTCCTGCAGCAGTTTGAGCGGATGATGTTTGAGGAACTTGACGAGTATACCATCGTGCTTACAAGGGTTATCCTGGCCAACATGGAAATGGACATCTGGTGCCGGGACAAGAGAATCTTCTGGTTCACAGGGGAGACTGACCGTATCCATATCGTAGAGCAATTTCCGGAGGATCGCTTTGCGGACAATACCCTCTATATCCAGGAGCAGCATCGCTGTGGACTGGAGGATGGGAACTTCAAACGCCTGAGCCCCGTCTACGCTTTCCACAATGTCTTTTTTATGCAATGGATATTAAACGGGCGTGATCTGAACGATTTCAGGTTCATGACGCTCCCGATCAATGACGCTGGCGGTATCGGGGCACTGCTGTCCGCATACACTCGAAACCAGGCTCTGGCGGAGCGGTTTGGTCTCAGATTTGTGGCTCCTGACAAGGATCACTTCGGCAAATATCCACGCGAACTGGTGGAGAAGTACTTCGCTGTGGACATCTGGAATCCCGAAGCCACTGCGGAGAATACACTGGAGGTTCCCGGCGCGGTAGTCATCAATAAGACTCAGTATTATACCTGTCTGCCGGCTACACTGGAGGCCTCATCTATTGCCCGCGACTTCAAGGAGGAGATGGATGAATACTACGATGCTGTCCTGGGCAGCCAAAAGGTTCTTGGCGTGCTCATCCGGGGCTCCGATTATCTCGCTGTCGGCTTCGGCGGTGACCGCAAGATGGCAAGCGTCGAACAGATGGTGCCGAAGGTGCGTCAGTGGATGACCGATTATGGCTATAAAAAGCTGTTTCTCGCGACGGAGGACTCCGACATACTGGCTAAAATGAAGCAGGAATTCGGCAAAGATATGATCGCCCTCGCGCAGGAGCGCCTCTCTGTAAAGAACCTGAAGCAGGGGCAGATTATCACGGACTACGAAAAGGAGAACAACAAGGAGGATTATGCGGCCAAGCTGGAGGACACCACCATCAATTACTTCTATGCCCTGTATATCCTCTCCAGATGTGATGCCTTTCTATGCTCGGGTCAGTGCAGCGGCTGGGACAATGTCCGGAGCTTAAACGCCGGTCAATTCGAGAGAAGCTACAAGTTCACCGTGGGTGTCACCGGTGACCCGGTGACCGAGGATTGGAAGGAGATCAAGCAGATCACCGCCGGCATGTTTGCACGAGCCGCATACCCGGCGGAAAAGGCTTTCTTTATGACCTACCGTTTCGATCTGGCGGAACCCGTGAATCCGGATGCCCTGCAGCAGGCTTGGGAAAAGACCATGACAGTCTACCCCTATATGCGCTATGCGGTTGTACCGAGAAACGGCAGACTGGTGCTGACGGATAATCCCCTGCCCTTCGTGATCAGGGAGACTGGCGAGATAGTCGAGCCCTATGAGCGCTCCGGCAACTTCCACATAGCTACCTTATGCTATCTGGGCAGGACGCTCTATATCTACGTTGATCATGTGCCGGTGGACGGAACAGGTGTCAACCATGTGTTTGAAACATTCTTTTACCATTATTACTGCCTTGTCGATGGCGTGGAATACCCGGTGCCAACGGGCGTGTTCACCGAAAAGGACGGACCGGTGCCGGGTCTGGATGTGGACGGCTACAGGATGGCAGATGCTGTAGATCTGGGATCATTTTCAGCCGGGATGATGAGCGGGAAGACTTTCACACCGCCGGAGATGCCAAAGGGCATGTTTGGTAACCGTCCGGATTGCCGTGGCTACTGCCTGTCAGTGCCGAGCAGCGAGATGATGCAGTATGCCGGATCGGTGAGTGGAAGCCCGGTCTCCGTGCTCTCGGTGGCGCTTTCAAAGGCGGTACAGCGGGTACACCCGGACAATGGGCTGCCAGTTAAAATTCTGTATCCTGTAAATATCCGCAAAGTGATGGGCAACAGCACCTCCCTGGTTCATCAGGCAGTTTTCGCCCAGTACTGCTTCAGTCCGTCTGATGTTACCGACAAGAGCGATGAAGAGCTCAACACAGCTTTTAGGACCTACCTCAGGGAATTCACCTCTGAGCCGAGCATCCGCAAGAATGCCGGAATTTTCCGCAGTATGTGTGAGGGCTACACAAAAGCTTTCGCCTACAACGCCCTGGATAAGATCACTCTGGAGCAGCGAAAGAATGCCGGCGGCTCACTGGAGATCAGCTATATCGGTAAGCTGCATACAGCCGATTATGGCAGGCGCATGCGCATGACAGCTTTTCATGCCATGCCGGAAAACGGTATCATGTTACAGGCAACTGAGGTAGGCGATACCTTCTATATTGACTGGTATCAGGGCATGCATGACGCCACCTATATCCGCGCCATGCGCGATGTTATGGCCGATATGGGCATGAAGGGTCTTTGTCTGGAACGTGTGGAATAAGCAAAAAACGAACCATAAAGATGGAACTCATGAGGATCCTGAATGAGAATGCTCCCAAGGATGAGAGCAACAGATTTCAGCAGCTCACGATTACGAAGAAGAAACTGCAGGAATACTTCCCGACTTTTTATACCAAGACGCAAATGGAGAAAGTTCTCTTTGATCTTCTTGCTGATTGGAAGAAAAAGAATGAAGAAGAGGAGGGAGAATGAATATTTCGTGATTTTATACTACACGTACAATGACAACCGAAACAGCAGATATTAAAATAACATGAAGCGTTATATCAAAAAGAACGAGAAACAAGGAGCGAATTTATCATGAAAAGAAAATACCCGGTTATAGATATGCTTCGGACTGGACAGAATATCAAACGTATAATGCAGGCAAAAGGACTTTCGGTAAAAGATGTGCAGAACTTTTTGGGATTCAGTACGCCGCAGGGGATTTATCACTGGTTTGACGGAAAGACAATGCCTACTTTGGACAACATGTATGCACTCAGCGAACTATTCCGCATGCCTGTAGATGCAATAATGCGTGGTAACAGGAAATATGTGTATGTACCATTTATCGATCCGTCTTATCTTCGTCTCTACGTTTATCACGAAAAGATCATGCAGCTGCAGATTGCATAAAAAGACTAAGTTAATCCGCTACAGTTCCTTAGACTATTATGGGCGTTGATGATTAAATAATGGCGGGTAGCTGCGTTTTGCACGTGGTTACCCGTTTTTTGCAGCTGGATCATAGACAGAGAGCCAAACGAGTGGTAACATATAATGTTAGTTATAGCTAACTAAGGAGGACAATGATATGCCGGACATGAAGAAACTTACCGGATTGAGTAATGAAGAAATAAAGGACATCTTCTGCAGGAAACTCTTTTACCTGATGTATGAAAAGAATGAGATGATGGGTGCCGAAAAAACCTATCTATAGGAGTAACGGATCATGACTTAACAAGATGAAACCAATAAAATGTATGGATTTCATCAACGAATTCAACACTTTTTGCAAAACGTGCCGGGACCTTGAACCTCGAAATCAACACATTTTACGAAAAGTGTTGTTCTGTTTATGCGCTCATTTTCCTATAATGACTTCAGGATCCAAACAAAAATAAAAATAAGTCGGAAAGAGAGGAAATGATAAATGAGCAAGACAAATAGGATGTATCTGGTAACAGGAGCAGCAGGATTTCTTGGAAGCACGGTGTGCAGAAAGCTTGTAGAGAAAAATGAGAGAGTAAGGGCATTAGTCCTTGAGGGTGACAAATCGGCAAAGTATTTGCCGGGAGAGGTTGAAATATCTTACGGCGACCTTTGCAATAAAGAAGATTTGGAAAGATTTTTTGAGACGCCGGAAGGCACGGAAGTGATCGTGCTCCACATAGCAAGCATCGTAACAGTTAATCCCGACTACAGCCAGAAAGTCATGGACGTAAATGTCGGCGGGACAGAAAATATCATAGAGATGTGCAAAGAGCACAATGTTTCAAAGCTTGTTTATTGCTCATCAACAGGAGCAATACCTGAGGAAGAGAAGGGAAGCATAAGAGAATGTGAGGGCTCGATCCCGCTTGATCCTGAGAGGATCAAAGGCTGCTATTCATTGTCAAAGGCTATGGCAACAAATGTGGTGCTCAAGGCTGCAAAGGAAGGGCTTAATGCATGTGTGGTTCACCCTTCAGGAATCCTCGGACCTGAGGACTTTGCAATGGGTGAGACCACAAAGACTCTGGTTGATATCATCAATGGTGAGATGCCCGCCGGAATTGACGGAAGCTTTAATCTGTGTGATGTAAGGGATCTGGCTGACGGACTCATTGGAGCAGCGGATAAAGGTAAAAGCGGAGAGTGCTACATTCTTGGGAATGAGCCTGTCAGCTTTAAGGATTTTACAAAGCTTGTTTCAGAGGAGAGCGGATGTAAACAGATGAAGTTCTTTTTACCTATATCAGCAGCAAACTTCATTGCAAAGATACTTGAGAAAAAAGCCAAAAAGACAGGAGAAAAGCCGCTTATGACAACCTTCTCCGTTTATAATCTTGCAAGGAACAACCGTTTTGATTCCAGCAAGGCAAGCAGGGAACTTGGTTATACTACAAGGTCTTACAGAGAAACAATTCGTGACGAGATCAGATGGCTCAAAGCAGTTGGAAAGATTGCGTGATCTTAAGGTGAGAAGGAGACAGAAGATGAATGATCTGGATAAGGTTTATGCTGAAAGCGTTGCAAAAGAATACATGCCAAAGGAAACAAATAAGGTAAGACAGCTTAAAAAGCTTGATGAAAGAGCAAAGCTGCCTGCGTTTGTAACAGCCATGACTCTTGGGATTATTGGCGTACTTATCTTTGGTACAGGCATGTGCTTTGGGCTTGGCGTCTTTGGAACCGGAGCGGTTCATATGGTAATAGGTATACTTCTCGGAATAGCAGGCGCTGCAATCTGCATCACTAACTATCTTTTATACAAGAAGCTTCTTAAAAAGGGTAAGGAAAAATATGCCTTTGAAATTCTGGAACTTGCAAAGGAGATAACGGGAGAAGCATAATGATTCTTAGGAGGACATTTAAAAGATGAGTGATGTATGCGTAGTAACAGGTGGTGGCAGTGGTATGGGGCTTTCAGCTGCTCGCCAGATGCCAAAGGATAAGATAATAATCGTATCAGGAAGGACAATGTCCAAGCTTGAAAAGGCTGTGGAACAGTTAAAAGAAGGTGGGCACGAAGCATATGCCTGCACATGTGATACGTCAGATCGGGAAAGCGTAAAAAAGCTGGTAGAGTTTGCGGCGTCAACTGATATGGGTAAGCTTGAAGAAAAAGAGGGTGGAAGCATGCTTGCTTATGCAGCAGAAAAGAGAGTGGGTACACCTGAAGAACTTGGATTTGCGATCGCAACTGTAGCAGATGAAAGGAATGGTTACCTTGCAGGTGTAGATGTGCTTGTCGATGGAGGCAGCACAAACGGAAAGAACTTCAGAAAATAATAACAAAGATAGAAAAGCGTTATCATAATGGAAAAGCTACTGCCTCACTGTAAAGCCCTTTGAGCGTGGTTATGAAGTTCTGCAGGCTTTCACGGTTGTCTGTCTTATGGGTGCAGAGAACACTATAATGAAGCTCGTATCATAAAATACTATGACTGACAATTTGAAGAGGTCAGACATAGCATCAATGAAATGGCAGGCTATGGGAGATGGAAGAATAATTCACAGGATAGTTTCCAAAAGAGGTTAGTGTGAAATCTATACCCGTTATACCCTTGGACTTCATGTTTCAAGAGGGTATAATGGGTATAACTTATTGGAGACCATTTATCATGACGGATAATCTATACGAACAGATAGCAAAAATAGAGCGTGAGATCGCAAGGCTACCGGAAGGTGGTATAGCGAAAAAAACAATAAAAGGCAAAGACTATTAGGCGAGTTTGACATGGTAGTGTTTGATCCAAAAGAGCTTAACTGTGAGATATACGAAGTAAAGTACAGCAAGGAAGCAGTAGAAGAGCAGTACAGGCATCTTGATGATGAAGTAAAATGCGCCATGACGACTCACAGATACGGAGATATCAAAAGAAAATACGTGATCTATCGTGGAGAGAATACTTCATGTGGTGACATTCATTACCTGAATGTTGAGGAGTACCTTAAGTCTCTGAGTCAATAACTTGTAAGACAAGGATCTGGCAAGTGATATAGCACCGGAATTCATAGAGCCTTCGGAGTATCGAATGACGGATACTATAACCAAACAACGGGATTCAGATCATTCTTTATCAGTTTTGATGACGGAGTACGGCTCGAGATCATGAATAAGCCCTCTATGGAAGAAATTGGAGGTCGATACTTATGCTACTGTTGATCGAAAGCCTAATTGGAATTGCGTTATTTACTCTTATCGTCATCCCGGTAGATCTTAAAGATCCTATTGCTGTAATTGGTGACTATCCTCATGCAATTGGAACCCTGATTGGTCTTCCTGCCTGCGCAATTGTAGGTCTGGCAGTGCTCATTGCCTAGGTGGTTTCAAGATTTTAATTTTTAAGACAGATGAACGATAAATAAGGGCGCTGCATGTCCGGTGGACATGCGTTTAGTGCGGACCGGAACGGAGTGGAGAAATGAGTGCTGTGAGATATTTTAGCCGAAATATGTCCTATGGCAGGAAAAGCAGAGAAGAGCAGATAAACAGGCTCGGGCAGGAGATCAGAGAAGCGGACGCTATTGTGATCGGCGCCGGTGCAGGATTGTCCACATCCGCAGGCTTAACTTACAGTGGAGAACGGTTTGAAAAATACTTCTTTGATTTTGCAAAAAGATTTGGAATCAGAGATATGTACTCCGGTGGATTCTATCCGTTCCCGGATGATGAAACACGCTGGGCATGGTGGGCAAGGCATATATACTTTAACCGTTATGTTGATGCTCCGAAGCCGGTATATGAAGAACTGTTAGGTCTGGTGAAAGATAAGGATTATTTTGTCATCACTACAAATGTGGATCATCAGTTTCAAATGGCCGGTTTTGATAAGAAAAGACTGTTCTATACACAGGGTGACTATGGTCTGTTCCAGAGCGTGAATCCTGCTATTCAGAAGACCTATGACAATGAAGAATGGGTAATGAAGGCAATGGAGGCACAGGGCTTCGAAAAAGATGAGCAGGGAATATTCCGGGTGCCGACGGACAAGAAACTGCTGATGGAGATTCCCTCGGAACTGATCCCCAAATGCCCGGATGATGGCTCAGATATAACAATGAATCTGAGAGCGGATGATTCCTTCGTGGAGGATGAAGGGTGGCACAGAGCCTCTGCGGCATATTCGGATTTCATCCGCAGACATGAAAACCTTCATGTGCTGTATCTGGAACTGGGAGTAGGTGCAAACACACCTGTGATCATAAAGTATCCGTTCTGTCATATGACATTATCGAATGAAAAAGCTGTGTATGCCTGCTTAAATTATGGTGAAGCTTTCTGCCCCGGAGAAATAGAAGATAGAAGCATATGCATAGATGGTGATATTGGTGCTGTGTTCGGTGAATTGATGAAATAATTGAATAAGCAACGTTGTTCGACGTAAAAAATGCTGGATGAGGTAACAGAAGATGAAATTCAATGGAATGCCTGCAGGAATGTGGATGTTGTTTAAGAAATCCTTTCAGAGGGCGCTTATAAATGATCTTGGTTACAAATCTTCTGATGCGAAGAGGATATCGAAAGCCGCAAGACCAAGATACCGAGAAATCATAGAAAAACTTCCTGAGTTTGAAAAGGAAGACAGATTCAAGACGAATATAGTAAACTGTTCGCTTCTGACGGCGTTTCTTCTCAGTATGGACAGAAGACCATCGGTGGAAGAGGCGACTCGTTACTATGAACATGCGATGACGAATAAGGCTACGAAGATATTCTGTCGTATGGGAGGGAAAAAGAAATTCACCGACAGTGATATTGATGGGATGAAAAAGACAGCTGCTCTCAGAGCCGGTGACAGGAATCCGTATTCATGGAACATGGATTATCTCCCGTATAATGATGGCAGCGGATATGAGGCTAGATTCTATACATGCGGCATATGCGCCCTTATGAAGGAATATGGATTATTTGATCTGGTTCCGGCTATGTGCCACTTGGACTATACGATGAGTGAACTGGGTGGCGCTTCTGATTTTGTCAGAGAATATACACTGGCATCCGGCGGTCCGTATTGTGATTGCGGGTATAAAAAGAAAGGATTGGTGTGAGATCGTATGCAGACAGAGAGAATGCATGTGAATATGATCAATAAATAAATTCATCTGACAGCTTCAAAGGCTGTTATCCCCCAAAATGCTGATCAGACAATAAAAGCATCTCTTCTGATCTTTTTAGCTCTGTATTGATCCGGCATAACGTTATGTCCAGGATGCACATATATATGCCTTTGGGAAATTTGTTAAAAATGTCCCTTGAATCAGGAAGCGAAAATGTGATATCTTATGAATTGACGAGTGGCAGGAACTGCGTAAATCCAGTTATTGCCACTTGTTTTTTGCACAGAAGCGTGTGGCCTTTGGCGTAAATCCGGCTTAAGGTTACATGCTTATTTTTATGCAGAGGAGGATGTGAAAAAATGAACGGAAACGAGAACAGGTATCTTGGAGAAGAACCGGTGGGGAGTCTGATGCGGAAGTATGCCATACCCTGCATCATATCACTGCTGGTAGGGGCACTGTACAATATTGTAGATCAGATATTCATAGCGAATGCTAGTTATCTGGGTTCCTATGGTAATGCGGCAAATACGGTGGTATTCCCACTGACTGTTATTGCTCTTGCCATAGCAGTCATGATCGGGGACGGGTGCTGTGCCTTTGTTTCTTTAAGCCTGGGAAAACAGGAAAGTGATAAGGCAAAGAAAAGCGTAGGCAATTCCGTTGTGCTGATGATCGTAAGCAGCCTGATCCTTATGGCATTGTATCTTATCTTCAGTGATGGGATACTGACCATGTTCGGCGGGACCGTAAATGCGGAAACATTCAGACATTCCAAGGAGTATTTTTTCTATATCACGCTGGGCATCCCATTCTATATGTTCGGGCAGGCCATGAATCCGGTGATCAGGGCAGACGGAAGCCCGAAGTTTGCGATGGTTTCTACGCTTGCCGGGGCAGTGATCAATATAATACTGGATCCGATCCTCATCTTCGGATTCAAATGGGGAATGATGGGAGCTGCTGTCGCTACAGTGATCGGACAGGTTGCAACTGCCGTGCTTGCGGTGTGGTACATCGTACATATGAAGATCGTAAAGCCGGGTAAGGCAGATTACAGACTGAATGCCGATATCGTGAAGAGGACATTGGTCCTGGGCGTAACCAGTTTCCTGTCCCAAATATCTCTTGTCGCTGCAATGGCAGCCATCAACAACATGATCCGAAAATACGGTGCCATGGATGAGATCTTCGGGCAGGAGCAGTATGCACAGATCCCCATGGCAGTGGTTGGTATAGTCATGAAGTTCTTTCAGATCGTGATCTCAATCGTGGTCGGTATGGCTGCGGGATGCATCCCTGTTGTCGGATACAATATGGGCGCAGGACTTAAGGACAGGGTAAAGAAGCTCTTTACAACACTGCTCATAGCAGAGGCAACGGTCGGAGCCGTAGCATTTGTCATAGTCGAACTGTTTCCCGGCGCATTGATCGGTATCTTTGGCGCTGCTAATGAAAGTGCGTATTATACCGCATTTGCGATCAAGGCATTCAGGGTATATCTTTGCATGATGATCTTTGCCTGTGTAAATAAAGCCTGCTTTATCTTCTTACAGGCTATGGGTAAAGCTTTGGAGTCAACGATCCTGTCCATGGTAAGGGAGATCGTATTCGGGGTAGGATTTGCACTCCTGTTGCCGCTTAAATTTGGATTGGACGGTGTGCTGTATTCCATGCCGCTGTCAGATCTGCTGACGTTCCTTATCGCTCTGTTTCTGATCATACAGACCTACAGGGAACTGAGGACGGAGGAAACCATGAAAGCGGCAGTATCAGCAAAGAGTGTAAAAAATATTGCTTAAGGAGGTGCGTCGTTACCCGCGAAGTGAATTTTGATGAGATTTTGACGGTTTCGTGGTAATATTGTATCTATGAAAAAACTAAAGATAACCTTCAATTCTCCCGTAGTATTGGGATTTATATTTGTCAGCCTTGCGGTTTTGCTGCTTGGTTTTGTTACAATGGGAAAAAGCAATGAGCTGTTGTTTATGACGTACCACTCGGCGCTGACTAATCCATTGACTTACTTAAGACTCTTTACGCATGTATTGGGGCATGCAGGCTGGGAGCATTATATTGGCAACGCATCTTATATTCTATTGCTGGGTCCAATGATAGAAGAGAAGTACGGCTCCAAAAGAATCCTTCAGGTGATTCTTGTGACCGCTCTGGTTACCGGCGTAATAAATTACATCCTGTTTCCGTCTGTTGCTTTATGCGGAGCCAGTGGTGTAGTGTTTGCATTTATTCTTTTAACATCATTTACAAGCTTCAAACAGGGAGAGATACCGCTGACGTTTATTCTGGTCGCGATCATATTCCTTGGACAGCAGGTGTATGAGGGAGTATTTTTGCAGGATAACATCTCTAATTTTTCCCATGTGCTTGGAGGGATAATCGGATCTGTGGTAGGATACAGGCTGAACAGGAGGGCTATGTGAATCCGGATTGATAAGGTGCCGGGGATTGGGTTAACAGATGCACGCATATTACATCTGTGTTCACATCAACCATGCAAAGGCCTTTGCAGTCCTGATGTCCGAATCTCTGAAATGATTGCCTGCGTTCCATTCAAGGTTACAGGCCACTTCCTTGACATTGAGTATCTCCCCGGCTTCGCGTATGCGGTCTCCAACCGTCGACATGACCGGATTTTTGGACTTTTCTTCCTTATCGCCCAGACTCAGGTATACCTTGCCGGTCTTTATGTCACTTGCCTTCAGATGGTCGATAAACCCGGGAAACCAGACAGATGGCGATGCCGCTGCAACTCCGGCAAACCTGTCTGTCTGAGTAGCTGCCCATAGGGCAAAGAGTCCTGCCAGTGAGTAACCGCCGATATAGTAGGTCTTGTTCGCATTCCCGCATAGGTTAATGATCTCGGACAGGGTTTCACCTGCAGCTCCGCCAAAGTCTGCCTTGCCGAAAACCGGTGGCGCCGGCCATGGCGACAGCTCGCGGTTCCAGTCCGATATCTGATATGCGATAAGCAGAAAGTCCCGGTTAGTCAGCCGGCTTATCTCGTTCACCTCGTTCTCGATGACGGACATATCATTGTCATCAACAGGCTGGATCAGAACTATGTCAGCGGAAGATTTCCCGTATTCGCAGGTTTTGGCTTTCAAATCGGCCTCCGTTTATATAAATGATGTCAAAAGGTATTTCGTCTATGACAAAATTATATACTTTTTCCGCAACATAACCAATTCTTTTCTTAGGAACTGTATTGATCGTAAGCTGACGGGTTAAACAAATGTCTATGATTCAAAACATTATTCTGGATATCGGAGGCGTGCTGGTCAGATCCAATGATCAGCAGTTTTTTCGTGACAAGGGGCTGGACGAAGAAACCGCCGGACGTGTCGGCAAAGCCATGTTCGGTACCGAGGCATGGATTGAAATGGATCGCGGCGTATGGAGCTTTGACAAAGTCATAGATGCTTTTGTAAGGAACGATCCGCAGGATGAAGCAATCCTGCGCAATATCTTTACGGATACCCGGGGTTTTGTGACTGTCTGCCCGTATGCCGGGGACTGGATCCGAGGCTTTCAGGCGAAAGGATTAAGAGTGTATTGTCTGTCCAACTGGTCGGAGAAAATACTGAATGACTGTCGCGAGGAATTAAAGTTTCTTGATATTGCAGACGGATATGTCCTATCGTGGCAGGAAAAGCTGGTCAAGCCCGATCCGGACATATACAGGTGTCTGCTTCAACGATATGGTCTGAAAGCTGAGACATGCATATTCGTGGATGATTCCCGCGTCAATGTGGAGGCCGCTCGCGCTCTTGGCATACACGGGATCGTCTTTGAGGATCAGGATCAGGCTGATCGGGAGATCAGAGATTTTATAAAAACCCATTGACACAGTAGGAATTAGGTAGTAAAATTCATTCAATTAAATAATTAAACCGTTGAAGCGGAGATAAAGGCAATGATGCCTCTACAGAGAGCCTGCGATGCTGAGAATCAGGTGAGAAACAAGTTGTCAAATGGACCGCTGAGGGCGCAGTCAAAGCATTGTTTGAGATATGGTGTGAGTATTCTGCGACACTGTGGGCAGGCGTATAAATGCCGGGGATATGATGGTATCCCGCTAAGTGCACGGGTCATGCCGTGAATCAAGGTGGCACCGCGGATAAGTGTTTATTCGTCCTTGACGGAGGGGAAACTCTGTCAAGGGCGTTTTTTTGCTCCTTTGACAGAAAACGCATTTTCATCAGCATTTTGGAGGGGGAAAAGTATGATCAAGGAAGCAATCGTAAAGATCGTGAACAAGGGGGATTTAACTTATGATGAGGCCTACGCCGTCATGAACGAGATCATGAGCGGCGAGACGTCACCTACGCAAAACGCTGCATTTCTGGCTGCACTGTCCACAAAAAGCGCGAGGGCGGAGACCACCGATGAGATAGCCGGATGTGCTGCTGCCATGAGGGCGCATGCGACCAGGGTGGAAACGGATATGGAGCTGTTTGAGATCGTGGGCACGGGCGGAGACAATGCCCACAGCTTCAATATCTCGACGACATCTGCACTGGTAGCGGCAGCAGGCGGTATGAAGGTTGCGAAGCACGGCAACAGAGCCGCATCATCACAGTGCGGCACGGCAGACTGTCTGGAAGCCCTGGGTGTTAACATCCAGCAGAGTCCGGACAGGTGCATCGAGCTTCTTAATGAAGTCGGAATGTGCTTCTTCTTTGCCCAGAAGTATCATGCTTCGATGAAATATGTCGGTCCCATCCGCAAGGAGCTTGGATTCCGTACTGTATTCAATATTCTTGGTCCGCTTACCAACCCCGGTATGCCGTCCATGCAGCTTCTCGGAGTGTATGATGATTATCTTGTAGAACCCCTTGCCCGGGTTCTGGTTAGTCTGGGAGTCAGACGCGGAATGGTGGTATATGGCATGGATAAGCTTGATGAGATATCTATGAGCGCACCTACTAAGATATGTGAGATACGTGACAGATGGTACAGATCCTTTGTCATCACTCCGGAGGATTTTGGATTTAAGCGTTGTACAAAAGACGAGCTTAAGGGCGGCACTCCCGTGGAGAATGCCGGTATCACGACCGATATCCTTAAGGGAAAGACCGGACCGATGAGAGATGCCGTGCTGATGAATGCCGGAGCATCGCTATACATTGGTGGAAAGGCTGAGAGCATGAAGGATGGGATCACGCTTGCTGCCGAGCTGATCGACTCCGGCAGGGCATATGAGACGCTGCAGAAACTGATAGAGGTAAGCAACCGTCCGGAGGCAGGATCATGACGATACTTGACCGCCTGTCGGAGCATGCTAGGGAGAGAGTTGCGGCCGCCAAAGAGAAAACCCCGACGGAGGAGATCCGGCAGCGCGCGCTGAACATGCCCAAAAAAGACTTTTCCTTTGAAAAGGCGTTGCATGGTCCCGGCATCTCATTTATATGCGAATGCAAAAAGGCCTCTCCGTCCAAGGGGCTGATCGCTCCCGATTTTCCTTATCTGCAGATCGCGAGAGAATATGAGACGGCAGGCGCTGACTGCATTTCCGTGCTGACGGAACCGAAATGGTTCATGGGAAGCGACGAATACCTGAGGGAGATCGCGGAAAGTGTGTCAATACCGTGCCTTCGTAAGGATTTTACGGTGGATGAATATATGATATATGAGGCCGGGGTCCTCGGTGCCTCGGCGGTGCTGCTCATCTGCTCGATACTTACCGAGGATGAGATCGGCAGGTACCTGCGGGTATGTGACGAATTGGGACTTTCGGCACTTGTCGAAGCTCATGATGAGGATGAGGTTCGCATGGCGGTTAGCGCCGGGGCGCGTATCATAGGAGTGAATAACCGTAATCTCAGGGATTTTACAGTGGATACGGATAACAGCCGCAGACTTAAGGCGCTGATACCCGAGGATGTGCTGTTCGTATCTGAAAGCGGGGTACAAAGCGCAGAAGATGTGTCGGTGCTGCGTGAGATCGGGGCGGATGCCGTACTGATCGGGGAAACCCTGATGAGGTCGTCTGACAAAAAGGCCAGACTGTCGGAACTGAGGGGTGATGTATGAGCAGGATTAAACTCTGCGGCCTGTCACGAACCTGTGACATCGAGGCGGCTAACGAGCTTAGGCCGGACTATATTGGATTTGTGTTCGCACCTAAGAGCAAAAGATATGTTACGACAGACAGAGCAAGGAAGCTAAGGAGCCTGCTTTTGCCTGATATCACAGCGGTGGGCGTTTTTGTGAATGAAGAACCTGAACGGGTTGCTTTGATTATGAATGAGGACTTCATAGACATAGCACAGCTTCACGGAGACGAAGACGAGGATGTCTCGGATGGCGCGATCGGGCATGAGCGGCAGATGCACCACCGGCAAGCTTAAGATCGACGGAGACGTCGGGAAGGCGGTCGAGTTTTCGAAGCTGGTGAAAGGGTGACATGACTGATGAAAGGCAGAAACGGCTGAAAAACGACTGTCAGACTATGTAAATAAAGGGGGTTAACATGAACGAAAACATTACCAGGAGAAATGAACTGCTGGCGCAGAAGGTCATTGCCGGATTAAAGAGCAGGAACATGACCGGCTATTATGCGGCTACCAGGGAGGAGGCGTGCAAGATCGCGCTCGACATGATCCCGGAGGGCAGCTCGGTAACCATGGGCGGTGCCATGAGCGCGCATGAGATCGGCCTCGTGAAGGTACTCAAGGACGGCAACTACAACTTCATAGACCGTGATGAGTACGAGGACAAAAGGGCCGCGATGCTGCTTGCGTATGACGCGGACTTCTTTCTCTCCAGCGCCAACGCGATCACGAATGACGGCGTGATGGTCAACATAGACGGCAATTCCAACCGCGTGTCCGCCATTGCCCAGGGTCCGAAAAAGGTGATCTTCATCGTGGGCATGAACAAGGTCTGTGATGACGTAGACGGTGCCATGAAGAGGGCAAGGAACGTGGCTGCGCCCATCAACGCACAGCGCTTCGGGCTGACGACTCCATGTGCCAAGACCGGCGCGTGCATGGACTGCAAGTCACCCGACACGATCTGCTGTCAGTTCCTGATCACGAGATATTCCAGGCATGCCGACAGGATACACGTGATCCTGGTGAATGATAACCTCGGATTCTGATATGAAAGGTAAGGCACACATTTTTACTGATAACGGCCTTATGCTCAATGAATAACAATAAAATCCATTTGAAAAGAAACATACTGCTGGCAGTTACTGCCGTGGCAGCCGGGGCTACCTGGTACTAAACGATGACGGATGAGGAGATTGCATCCTATCTGGAGGGAGACGGAGAATAGGCTTGAGTTGTAGCCCGAGCAAGATGAAGGCAAAGAATCGTCAGGCGTGGATATGTCCCGGGAAGAGATCATCGCGCTGGGTTACGATCCATGCGGAAACTGTCACCCTTGAATAAGAGTGGAAAGGGATGCCGATAATGGATTCTGATATGATGAAATATATAAGGATACGACGCCGTTTCAGTTATGATGCGGGCAACTTACCACGCATTATCCAGCATGCTCTTAAAGGCTTCTGAATTGTCAATAGACCGACTTCCGTTCTGCATTATTGCGATAATGTTCATATTGGAGGCCTTGCTATTATAAAAAATCGCATAGTATCCGGTTACTGCATAACTCTGCAGATTCTGAAAACCTTCATTTTGATATGTGATGGTGCCGTCAATATTCAGAGTACCTTTTGGATCATATGTCGTAAGCTTTCTGGTCAGATACTCCTCCGGAGATACGTTAACCTTTGTAAATACCTCAGGATTCCAATTAATGCGGTCAGACTTGAAAATCAGTTCGTCAGCGTTTATGTCGGCATATATGGTGCAATGTAGCCTGGCCAGAGCGATGTAAACACGATCATCTTCTACGTACCATGGACATTGCAGGTCGGTATATTGTTTTTGAATGCAATAATAATATGCCATGCCGTCGGTATCCAAAACAAGAGCTTCGTGATCATCTCCCGTATATACTCCGGAGACATCGACTTCCCCTGGTTTTTCTTCTGAATCATCTACGGAATCATTATTTGCTTCTTTATCAGCATCAGCTTCTTTTTGCTGATGGCCGGCGGATTCGTCAGCGGGTGATTCGTTGAAATCCTGAGAGATTAGACCGAGCTCGGGGAATGAATCATCATTAACAGTCTCTGCTGCTTCCTCGGAGGATTCGCTGCTTCCCATTGCGGCATTCTGAATTATGGACTCATGAGCGAAATCTTTTTTGATCCTGACTGTGGCAACAATTGCTGTAATAACTACTACAGCAATGCCTAAAAACATAAATGTCTGCTTATCAATATGCTTTTTCTGTTTTGATTTGCTTATCTCAAAATATGTCTCTAAATCAAAACCGCAGTCCGGACATGTCTGACACTGGTCAGAACATCTCATTCCACATTTTGGACAGTTGATTAACCGCATTTTTTATGAAACCTCGTAAATTCCCACCTGTACGGTGGGGGTATCTCGTGGCGATGGTTGATATAATTGGACGAAGAAATACATCCATGCATGAAGCCTGGAAGTGCATCCGTGCACTTCCAAGCAGGCTTTACATACATACATCCATGTATTTCTAAACACGCCCTGTCCCATCCTGGGTACTTAAATATGTTATGTGCACTTTGACAGGCATTTTTTTAGGTGTTCAGCTGATGCAAAACGATCCCTTGGATTAATCTGCAGGCACTTATCCAGCACCGACTGCAACCTGGAAGAGACCTTTGCCTGACCGAAATCCGGGTCCAGCAGATTTTTTATGAGATTTCCGACTGCATAAATGTCCGTCTGACAGGTGGAATTCCCAAATCCAAACTGTTCGGGAGCCGCATAACCCTCGGTACCAAGTAGCCTGGTGTCGCGTTCCTTTTCATCCTGACTGATCCTTGCGGCGTTTAAGTCAAGCAGGATGATCCTGGAGTCCTCGGTAAGCATTATGTTTGAGGGCTTGACGTCGCGGTGTATGATAGACGGCGACTGACCGTGCAGTTCAGAAAGTATATCGCACAGCTTGATCGCGTAATCGATCACTTCGGGTTCGGAAAATGATACGCCCATGTCAAGGATTTCCTGCAGAGTTTCCCCGGAGACGTATTCCTCTATTACAGTCAGTACGTCATCCTTTTCATACATGGCGTAGATTCGTGGAGTATGAATTACCGGATGCCTGAATAATTGTTCAAAAACGGCCGTATTGTATACCGTAAGAACCTTCTTTACATAGATTTTACAGGTTTCAACGTGCTGAACGATATAAACCTTATGATCTTCATTGATAGTTGCGATTTCTTTGTAATAAGAAACCGGCAATATGCTGTCAAACATAAACTACCTCGCAAAACGGGTTGAAATCGGAAACATCCAATACACCATCCCCGGATATTTTCAGGAGCCGGATGATGAAGAGGGGGATATGCTGGTATACGCCTTTGAAACATCGAAGGATCAGGGCGGATTTATAGATTTTATTTACAGGAATATGTATGATGATGACGGAGAAACGGCTACTGCTATTGCATCACATCAGGCTCTGTTACAGACAAATCAGACACAAGTGGATGCGGCAGTGGATAGAATGCTGTTTGACGCGATTGAGGCAGGCCTTGATAATATTAATGGGCAGGATGAAGCATTTGTAAAAGAAATGCAGATTGCATGCTTCCCCGGAAAGGAATTCCGGTTTACCGTTAATCAGGATGGCATGGATCTGAATGGTTTGCTTGTGGCATCGTTTGACATAAATACAGGAGACGTGTACTGCGTGGTAATGTGCGAGACTGTTGATTCAACAGAGAATAAGCTAGCTGATTTTGATAAGATAATTGAATCTGCCAAGCTTATGGGGGGTTCTGCAGAGACCTCGGTGATATCTTTCGGTGGCGGAGAAAAGAATGGTGCCGATCCATCGAAAAAAACAGTCTTGTCCTCTACCACCGGAGTGGATCCGGAACTAAAGGCAGCACTTGATGAATACGAATCCTTTATGAACGACTACTGTGACTTTATGAAAAAGTATGCGGAGAACCCTGCAAATGCAATATCCATGCTTTCAGACTATACGGAGATGCTGAACAGGTATACGGAATTTGCCTCCAAGATCGATAATCTTGATACGAGCAATATGTCGACGGCAGACTATGAATACTACCTGGACGTATTAAACAGAGTAGAGAAAAAGCTGCTTCAGGTTACCCAGTAGAATTAACAGGACATAAAATAGGGCCGGGTGACATCATCTCGGCTCCATATATTTTTGCAAGGGATGGTGAGGCGTATGATAGTTGATGGGACATATATAAATGAAATGGAATCGTTAATATGGCATTTGTTGTAGATAAAGCTTTTGGGCTGTACTATAATAAAAATTTATAGAAGCATAACCAAAAATATATTAAAAAGCGTAGGCTTTATCAGTATTTACACCGCCTTGCGGTCTGGAAAGTTTGAGTAATAGTAGGAGATGCAACATCTTCCAGTGACTTAGATTTTCTTGTTGATACCACTGGAAGCGGACTTAACAGTCTAATTAAGCTGGGTGCACTATATTCTGAACTGGAGGATGTCTTTAAAAAGAACATTGATCTTATCACCATTAGATCGTTAGAGCAAACCTCTGCTATGAGGAGTGATTTGGAATTTAGAGAAAGGGTAAAACGGGAAAGGATTTCATTGTATGCAGCAGCTTGATAATAGTAGACTGGTTCATATCTTAGGGAGATATTTATGCAGGCAAAAGGCAGTCATATAATCGGAAACGTAACGCTTGGACGGGACAGCAGCGTCTGGTACAATGCCGTGATCAGAGGTGATAAGGATACCGGTATCATACGGTTAAGGGTTTTGAGACCGGGAGAGTAAGGGAGCAAACGGTTATGATGAGGGTTATGAGTAAGGTTACCAGGATTGCTTAAACTAGTACATCGTTAATTAAATAACTGGCACAAATGCCTCTCGCATGATATAATAGGATTACCGATAGAAAGTGAGGTACCTATTATGCCTAGAAAAGCTACATCCCTAACCCTCCGAGAGGGAGATTATGAATATCTTCGCTCCCTGATAAAACAACGAACCATACAGGCGCAAGTAGTTATCAGAGCACATATACTGCTCGACCGAAGTAATGGTACGCCCATACGAACGATTGCGCAAATATATGATATTAGCCCCGCAACAGTCCAGCTCTGTGTCAAAAAGTACAACGACGGTGGAACCGAAAGCGCTCTTTTTGATGATCAGCGCAAAGGTCGTCCAGTAGAAATCACAGACGATGCCGTAGCATGGATTATCGACCTTGCCTGCCAAAGACCTGCAGATCTTGGATACTCACAGGAGCTTTGGACGCTGAAAAACTTGCATCAGCATATACAGAAGAATGCAGAGAGTGCGGGATATCCGAGGTTGAAGACCATAACAAAACCTATGGTTCAAAAAATCCTAAAGCGTTCGGATATTAAGCCCTTCAAAATCAAGTATTATTGTGAAAAACGTGATCCTGATTTTGAAGCAAAAAAACACGATGTGTTGCTTGTATATAAGCAGATTAGCATGCAGTTCGACGAAGAAGGGAACATCATTATTCCAGAAGATGAACCCATGGTGCATACCGTATCTTGCGATGAAAAACCTGGAATACAGGCAATCGCAACAACAGGCGATGACCTACGTCCCACACCACAAAATGGTTGCGTGATGCGTGATGCTGAGTACAAGCGCCTTGGAACATTATCGCTCCTCGCTGGTCTTGATCTACTTACAGGAGAAGCAATACCATATGTCAGTGAAACGCACAAAAGTTCCGACTTCATTGAACTCCTGAAGAAATTGGATGCCCGATATCCGGAGGGAGATGTTATCCGTATTGTCTGTGACAATCATTCAGCGCATAAGTCAAAGGAAACTCGAAATTATCTTGCCACAAGACCAGAGGGGCGTTTCGTATTTGTATTTACACCTAAGCATGGCTCATGGCTTAACATGATAGAAAGCTTCTTCAGTAAGATGACCAAGCAGATGTTGAAGGGCATTCGGGTTAAATCCAAGGAGGAATTAGAGCGGCGCATATACCTCTACTTCGAGGAAGTTAACCGTGAGCCTGTAGTATATCACTGGACATACAAGATGGATGAAGTCAGCGTTGCTGAGGCAGTCGAAGCTGGTGTCAAATCCAACGAGGAGATATGTGCCAGTTAATAATTATTCGATGTACTAGGTGATTACTCCTCGAAGAAGGATTTGGCAGGCGGTAAAATATGCACAGATGCATGAAATTAACCTTAAAAATCTGCATCTGTGCATATTTTTAAGACTTAGAAAAGGACTCCTATGGCCACGGACGCAAAAATCATGGCACACGTGAACTCGGCCGGGGCAGACTTCCTGACTTGTTGTCGTATGATATAATCCCAGCCGTTTTCTCTCACAGATGTCCATGACCGGTTTCGATGCGTACAGGCTATCCCATAAGCAATACCATCGGAAGTCTTCTGCAGCCTTTCCCTGAATGCTTCGGGTGTAAATGTGAAGATCCTGAAAAAACTTTTTGGAAATAAGCCACGTTTGCGTATCCCAGGGCGTGAGCTATTTGCGAAATTCTGACGGAGATTTCTGCGTAATGGAACTATCATCAGATTTGACTCATGCTATCACTGCACCGCAAAAGCTGTTTCCCCTAAGGACGTGGCGTGGGCAAGGGCCGATGTTTGATTCTGGGAGAATTGAACGCCGTCACATTTTTTTGATAGAATGTATTGGTTCGCTGCTGCCGCACTGTCGCGGGGGAGAATCGGGCGATTCGGGGAGAATATCATGAAAAAAGAAGAAAAGACAAACGTGATGCGCGTGCTTGACGGCAAAAAGATCGCATATGAGAGTCATGCGTACGAGCCGGATGCTTCCATGAGCGGCGAGCAGATCGCGGGCATCCTTGGAGAACCTGCCGAAAAGGTCTTTAAGACGCTGGTGACTCAGGGCAAGTCGGGTGCTTATTTCGTGTTCGTCGTGCCTGTCGGCGCGGAGCTTGACCTCAAGAAGGCAGCCAAGGCTGCGGGCGAAAAGGCGATCAGCATGATCAAACAAAAGGAGCTGTTGCCGCTGACCGGATACGTTCACGGGGGATGCTCACCCATCGGAATGAAAAAGCAGTTTCCGACCTTTTTGCACGAGACGGCAGCAGACTTTGACAGGATGTTCGTCAGTGCCGGCAAGGTCGGCCATCAGATCGAGCTTTCGCCGGAGGATCTGATCAGCGTGGCCGGGTGCAAGCTGGCGGACATTGTATAGGATGTATTCTTCGATAACGTTCGATCAGTGTGTCCGGATCCGAAACGGCGGACATAGTGTGATTTTTTGAAAAAGGAGAATCCGATGCTTAGGCAAATGCGCAGGTTCAAACAACAGATAAGTGATGAAGAGTGTTTTCACGCGCGTCTGTTGCTTTGAGCCCATATCGGAGGACGAGATACCTATCATCACGCTTGAAGACGCATATTCGGCAGGCCTTGATGAAAAGCGTGAATATGATATGATTGAATCAGCGTTTCACTCAATATAATACTTTCTGATGTTGCAGATGCGTAATAAGGAGGACACATTATAAATCATGAAATACGCAGACATGAAAAACAGCTTTAAAAGGATAACGTTTATAATAGGTACGGCATTGCTCCTGACCGCGTGCGGAGGAGAACCGGCAGCCAATACACCGCCGGTTATCGAGCCGATCGACAGCGTGACGGAATCACAGGAACCACCGAGGGAGTCCGGTGGACAGTCGACCGGGCTGACAGAGAACTCCGCAGCAGCTGACTCGTCCGGATCAACAGAGAACTCCGCAGCAGCTGATCCGTCCGGACCAACAGATGACAGTGAGGCCGTTAATACTGACGAACCGGAAGAAAACACAGCAGTCGTTGATACTGCCGGCTCGGGAGATAGTGCGGGGGCCATCTCGACAGATACAGCGCTTAGTGCAGTCAGAAATTATTACATGACCACTACGGGTTCTCAGGACGATTCCGATAAAGGTGCTTATTGGGATGTTTCGACAAATGAAGCCGGGGAGATCGTTGTTCTCTATCGTTCATATACGGGTTCGATTAACCGCTTCTACGTCAATGCCGAATCCGGAGATGCATATGTTACAGAGCAGGTTCCCGGAATAATCGATGATGAGCAGAAGACAGGAGAAAGCTTTAATGTAAGAAGTTATATTCAATAATCTGCAATAATGAGTCAAACAGATCGGAGTTATCCGGTCTGTTTTCAAATTACTGTAAAAATATGTGCAAATTAGTGTAAAATATAGGGTATGTGATATTGAATCGTACGAAAGGAGTATCAACGATGTCTAAGGATGGTCTTGAGATTAAAAAAGCCAATACACAGAAGTTTACTGAGAAGACAATAAACGATTTTGTGGTCATAGAAAAAGATTCTGAAATACAAAGAACCGGTACTGCTCCGAATCTGGACCCCGGGATGTCGGAAACAAAAAAACGCACAAAGCCGGCAACCGCTGCGGAACTTAAGAAAAAGAGCGAGAATATCCCTGTGATCGTTCCTAAACAGGCCAAAGATATGATCCGTGATCTGCATACGCAGCTGTCTGAAGAGGAAAAACAATATTTTGAAGGCCCAAGGTTAGAGAACATCCACAGAAAACGTTATGACACCATGTCTGCCTCCGACATAAAGAAGCGTGCCGAGAATGCGCTGAAGCGTCAGAAAAATGCCCGGGATATACTGGAGTTTGAAAAGTCGGGAAAAGGCAGAAAGATCGGTTATTCCCATATAGACAAGGAAAAACTCATTAAGAATGTTAAATTGTTCAAACAGATGAGGGACATTCCTTACGAAATGGATACGGATGAGAAATTCGTTGCCAATCTGGAACTGAACTATCAGCTGTGTGAATCTGCGGATCATATGAAGCACTGGCTTGAGGAGGCTTCCGAAGGCGGTTTTATGCCGGAAGGCGAGGATATGGCAGAACTTCAGGCCAAGGTTGAAACCTTTGCCGAGGTTAAGAGATATCTTGATGCCCAGAAGAATCTGATGAAGAATCCATTCTACCAGTATATGGCTAAGGAAGATGTTTCCTATTCGGATGAGGATCTGGAAGTGCTCCGGGGGAAAACCAAAAATGCGGATCTGAAGGATTATCTGACGAATGTCTCCATAATCAGATCTCTTCATTTTGTACGCAGGAAAGGTCTGACCTCAGCGGAAAAGTATGGCAAAGCACAGGGTAAGAGAGCTGCCGAGCTGCTTGCGACAAGAAACGAAAAGAGAGACATATTAGGCAAAATGTCCGAGAGTATGCTTAATTTCGCCGGCACCGCGCGATTCCTGGATAAGGACTATGACACCAGATTTACTCCTCAACTCTTTGATGACACTCTTCGTCAGTTTAAGTCACTTAATTTCAAGGATCTGCACTTTGGCAGCATTCGGGATATAGCAGAGCATCTTGAAGAAAACCAGTATATTTTTAACCGCGTGCATGACATGGAGCATCTTCTCATGCTGGCTGTTCAGAAGGGAATGGCTCCGGCTGATGAAGAGCTTATCGAACTGAGAGCCAAGATGGAAACCTTTCTTCTGGCCGAAAGAACGATCGCCCACCTGGAGAAAAAGGTTCTATCGGATCCGGATTCGTTTGTCACCGATACCACCTACAAAGAGATGGAAGAATCGCTGTTTGATACCATCAGGAAGGAGGTAAATACGAGACATGAACCTGTCAGGATCGGAGGCGACCTGAATAAGTTCTTTAAGTCTGTTTCCAGAAGATATAAAAAGAAGCATAAGGACAGGGCAAAGGAGATCCGGTTAACCTATGGTCTGACTCATCCTCAGAATGCAAATGATGGGGATCTTGCGCTCGGTAATATTCCCGCGGAGGAGCTTGCCAAAAGAGAGCGCGAATACCAGAAAAATTCTGTAATTGCCGATTATATGCGTCATTCGGAAGAATATATAAATAATTACCTGCAATACATAGAGTCGATTGATGCGGCTTACGCGCACAGAACCGGGAGACCGAGATTAGGATCCTTCGGCAGGACCCTGAGCCCTTATCTGACCGGTATGCCGGCTTCGGAGATCATCAAGGTCATTGATATCATGAAGACAGGTACCGCTGAACAGAAGGAAGATCTATGGAAAAAAGTGGGAGATGAAGTCTTCAAGCTGAATATCAGTGATTATGGAAGTAAGGATCGCAGTGTGTTTTACAGTAACGCCGCAAATAAACTGCGTGCGGAGAAGATACTGGCAAATATAGGCGGAGGCACATCAGACTTTAAGAAATATGTTAAAGATGATAAATATCTGAAATTGGCTGACGCTTATTATGGCGCCGGAACTTCAAATGCATTTCTGTCAGCTGTTGCGCAGGCGGCAGCTTATGAACAGTACGGTTCCGTAACGTTTGAGGACTGGCATGTTGAGAATGCGGACGATATATACGGGCTCGTTCAGCAGATAGAAGCTCCCAACGAAGATGTCGTGTCACTTGAAGTGAACGGACAGACAATAGAGATGCCGGAGGCTGAATGGCTGACATTGTCAAAGTCAGTTGAGAGAATACATTTTATCCGTGCCGCCGGTTATTCGGCTCACAAAAAAGATAGAGCAAAGGCGAATATCCGGAATAACGCATTTACGGATCTATATGAGAATTTAAAAGCAAACGGGTTATACACGGACGCTACCGCCGAAGAGCTTAAGGAGGTATCCGATCACTATCGGAAATATCTTGAGGATCATAAAGATCTGAATGCGGATCTTATAGCCAATGCGGAAGCAAATAAGGACAAAAACGATATCGCATCCAGGCAGGAGAGAACAAAGGCGATCGAAAAGGTGTTTGAGAAGATAATGTCCTTTGACATCGGCAAGTTTGAGTTTTCATCGATCAGGGATATCATTGCGAATAACGAGAAGTATCCGACAAGGTTTGATGATTGCTTTGAAATCGCGCAGCTGGCAAAAAAAGCATCCGAAATGATCGCCGATTACAGAGAACTATGTAAGGACGATAAGACAGACTCTTTGCTTGAAGATGTTCATGTGGATGAGATTCAGGCCAGATGTGAGCTGATAGGCCGCGCCGGCGTATTCTTTGATGAGAGATTCGCCAGGGTTATTTCCTCGCCTGAATTATCCGGGCTCGGAATGAGCTTTGATGAGCTTCTTCATATGATGCCGGAGGAGTACGACAGGAAAATTGCGGATATTGAGAAGTCCGAAGAACAGGAAACGGACGAGATCAAAAAAGAACGCAATAAGGTTCAGAAAGAACTATGGAAGGACCTTAAGGCTATGAATGTCGGACTTGCGGGCTATGATATCGGACAGCCGCTGGCACGTTATGAACAATCCGTCAGGGAAAAGAACGGGCTGTCCGGGGAGTCCCGCACTCTGGAGACATACAACAGGCTGGCCGGGATCGAAAGCCCGATCGAGGGATATGAGGCCGGCGAGATCAAGCTGGTATGTCAGTCAGAGAGTGCCTTCAGATCGCAGTTTAACCGGACCTTCAGCGAGAAGAATTACACCGTCTCCGAGAGAGAAAAGCTCTTGTACAGTAAGAAATCCGAGGTGTGCAAAAAGCGTGAAAACTATGAGAATCTGAAAGATCAGAGCCTTACTGCCGATAACGAGAAAATATCTGCCCGCAGAAAGATTTCTCTCAAAACCCGTATCGCAATAGGCGATGAGAGACTGAATGATCTGAGTGCCTTTATGGGGGAAAACGAGGAGATGGATCATTACATGGCAGAGGGCTATGCCGATCAGAAGTCTCGTGACAATATCATGGATCTGGTAACGATGGATCTGTTGGAGACGAATATAGATATTGTTGTGGTATCCGATGAGGATTTTGCAAAAAATGCTTATGATCTTGAAACTATCAGCCGCAAAGCGATCGCGTACAAAAATCTGATCAAAGCCAATCCCGAATACCGTCAACGCCTGATGGTCAGAAGACCGGGTGTGCTCAAGTCTGATCTTGATCTGGTCAATGAGAGACTTGAACGAATGCTTGCCATATCGGATTATTACAGAGCCAGGCGTGTGCTTATGACGGACAGCTATTATATCCTGCATGGTTCGGAAGAGATATCCGTAAACCGGGATTCGGCAGCCAGCGAGGATCAGAAGCGTGTGGCGGATCTTATCAATCTTGTGGCACTGTGCACCAGAAGACTTGACGGAGAAGAGAAGCTGTCCAGACAGGATGCCGATAGAGAGAGAGTACTGGCACAGGCTGAGCTCAGAGGAAAACAGAATGCATATCTCACAGGGCGCCCTGACCTGACTAAGGTAGACCCCTCCAAGGCTTACCAGGCGCATAAGGAGATCGAAAGATTTGTACAGCATACCGGTATCGCTGACTACGCTAACGAGAATTCACAATCAAAAAAAATAGTTGAGGCTAATGCAGATCTGCCGTTTCCGGAGGCTGAGAAGTACAGGACCGAAAATGCAGGTAATTTCTTTAAAATGATGCAGCGCTACCAGGTGATAAACTTCAGTGTCACCTCCCGTGACAAGATGAATTATAATGCCCGGGAGTCCGAATTGGAAGCAAAACTGAGAGAGCTTCTTGTTGACAAGACGGGGAGTGCAATACATAATTTTCTGTTTGAAGATCCTGTAACAAACGAGAAATGGGCTTTTGATACAGATGCTACACGAATGATCATACCGGCCATCAAGCTCTACGGAGAAGGTATGCCGGAGGAGGAGATCCTGGAGATCTTTGAGGGATTCTTTTTGTGCGAGAGGACTGATATCGATCTTCACAACGAGGAACAGAGGCTTTATGCGAGAAAGCGATGGCTTGATTCGGCACAGAAGCTGTTTATGATGGAATATAATAATGTGAAGCGTTACGAGAAAACATACGGAACGCTGGAGGAGGAACTGCCGACGGGATGCTTTATGCAATCTCTTGGTGGAACCGGAATGCTGGAGCTGCCAATTCGTAATTTATTCAGCCAGGATCTGGCACAGCTGTGTGACAGGGCTGAGAAGAACTGCATCTCGGATGGGAAGAAGATCACTTTGGGCGAACTTCTGGTCAAGAACGGGATGGTCAGCCAGTCGGTGCTTGACAATATGAATCAGCTGGGACCAAATTATTATCAGAATATTCACGGAGATCTGAATCCATATTATATGTCTGCAAAGTTCTTCGGAGATCCGGAAGGAAGAGAAGAACTCGCTTTTAATGAGGATCATTTCGTTGAGTGGGAACATACCAGAGATAATAATAATATTCAGGGGCCCGGGCTCAAGCAGACCGAATGCCGTAAGATCTGGAAGAATGCTTTGAAATACAAACGTGATAAAAATCTTATCGGCAGCGGGGAAGCCGGGAAGTTTTATTCCCGAAAACTGGATCTGTACACCGGAGCCGAGAAGGAAAACATCAAAAAGACCAGGGCTCAGGATGTCGGCATTTTTCATTTCTATAATGCATATCTGGATGACATTTCGGATGATCTGATCATGGAAACCACTAAAAAGGTTGGAAAGGAGATCAGCCTCGAACTGTTAAGGAAGCTGATCGTGTTCCATCCCGCCATGTTGCACAGCGTTCAGACGGTTGATGGTCAAAAGAAATATCCGGAAGGCACTGAGGAGTTCTATGATATCGTTCGTAAATTTGCCGGAATTGGTATTCCGGAAGAACATCGCGCGGCAGCTAAAAAAGAAGCGTCAGAGGGTCTCTTCAGATTATGGAATGAGACCTTTGGCAATGGTGTGGTCCGTAATGAATTGAGCACCGATACTCTTATGGCGGGATCGGGTCATGAATCATTTAAGAATGGAGCCAGGACAGATCCGGACAGTATACGGGAGGGATCCAATCTGTATATAGGCGAAGTAAGACACAGGATGTTTGAATCCATACGGGATCCGGAACTGATCTCGGGTTTTGCCGATTGCTTACGCAGTTCAAAAGTAATAGATATCGAAAAGAGGGTCACACAGCAGATACGTCAGGAGATTATCAGAAACAGACTCACTGACCGTTTCTATCTGGACATGAAGGATTTTGGCTCCAAACGGAAGTCTTATTCCGAGAGGATGTATCAGGAGATCGATAAGTTATTGGTCAGCATGAAAAGTTCTGCATTTGATATCGAAGAAGCCCTGCAGGATAAAGACTTTGTCGAAAAACTTAAATACTATGGGGTAAATACAGACGGACTGTCGGTTCTCATTGAATTCTCTGCCGGACAGAGATCAGCAGAAAAAAACATGGCAGATCAGAGAACCGTAGATTATTCCACCAGGGTTCCCGAGTTTGCCAAACAGGAGGCAGCGCAGAAGGATAAGACCGGGCGTCAATATTATGAACTTGATCCGATCCCTCATGAATCAGTCATTTCTGTCAGGAATCATGGCGAGTATGTGAAATATGAAAGCCAGGGCGAGAATACCAGCTATTGCTGGGCATGTGTTATGTCCGGCCTTATGAATTCCTATGCCGGTAAGAAGATTTCGGATCTGAATATGATCAAGAACCGTCCGCTGGAGATACCATCATTTAAACAATCCGGAGTTAAGGATCCGGAAACATACTACCGCGGCATGGAAATGATCAATTCGATGTATGAGGGAACTGCCTACGGCAATCCTACGATATTCGGCGATTACATATTGGACAAGCTTCCCGATACGGCTGTGAGATCCGCGATCATCAGCCGCGAGGAGGGACGTCTCCCGTACTGTAAGCGCAGGTTCCTTGAGACTCTGAGCAAAGCTCTTGAGAAGGGAAACGTTGGTATGCTGTATGAGGGACATTTCCTGCTTGTGGGCGGGTTGAGCAATGACACGATCTGGGTAAGGGATTCCCTCTCTGACAATCCGGATGAACTTCAACCGTTCCCTCACGATGCAGAGGATATTTTCAGTTCGGTCGGTCAACAGATAGAGCTGGTATGGCTGGAAAGCACGAAGGATCGTGAAAACGAAATAGCAGATCAGTTCGACTTAAAATATGACGCGCAGACTAAGTCCTATTCGTTCAAAAACGATCAGAATCATGGTGCAGGCGGCCCCGGGGAGGCCAATTTCGGACAGATGAAGAATGAGCAGACCATCCTGCATCAGAATGGTATTGAATCCATGACTCAGCTGTATGATGATGTGGTATTCAATTCCGTATATGTTCCTAAAAAGAAGGAGGAGCGTCACCAGACAGCTCCGGCCGGGGAGCAGATCCTTCAGAATGCAGCTGAAGAGAAGACAACCGAAAAGAAGGCAGAAGAAAAGAAGACCGAAAAGAAGGCCGAAGAAAGTGATCAAAATATGTGATCAATATATATGGGAGAAACTGATTATGCAATGTACAAGAATAACAGGGGAAAACGCTGACCGCTTCGGTCATCTGTGTCCCGCTGAAGTGATGAATGATGAGAACACTGTCAAGCTGGGAGTGATCGGTGAAAACGGATCCGCATGCAGTATATGTGCTGTTGGAGTCAGCGGGCAGGCAACCGTCATTGACTGGATATATACTGATCCTGACAAGAGGGAAACGGGAGCTGCTTCCTTTTTGCTGGAAAACATATCAGAGCTGGTCAGTGATATGGGATTTGACCGGATCGAAGTCAACTTTCGGTCCGATGATGAAGGGCTGGATTCGTTTCTGGCCGGAAGAGATTTTCTGGTAGGAGTCGAGAGCAGGCTTTACCGGGTCCCGCTCGAGGATATTATATACGGACGTGAAATGGATTCACTCAACGAGAGCTTCACGTATAACGGTAAGACGAGAAGCATCATGGGTAAGGATACCATGGAATCTGTCAATGAGTTTTTTGATTCCGAGGGGATCGATATGTCATACCTCAAGGATATCTCGCTTGATTACAGTATCGTCCATATTGAAGACGGAAATGTGACAGGAGGAATGTTCGTATCCGAGCTGGATAACGGTGATCTGCACATAAATTATCTCGTAAACGGTTCTTCGCCGCGTGTACTGAGTGACATTATCTGTGTTTTTTATGATGTGATCATTGAAAAGGAGAAGACCGGCAGTAATCTGGTGTTCACGGATCAGACCGGCGATTCGATCTCTCTCATAGAGCATCTGACCGAAAATGATCGCGAGGATTATGAAATCCCCGGGATGATGTATGCGGTAAAGGCGATTTGACGACTCGGGATATCATTGGTGAATATTATAACGGGAAGTATATGAAAATGAACAGAGAGATATCAGAGTTATTTATGTACGGGAGTCTTGACGAAGACAGCATACTGAGCAGGCTTGGTGAGATCTTTGAGGTGATCGGGACCGGAGATTATAATCGAGAAAAGGTCATCAGGGACATCAAGGTACAGCTGAAGCGTCTGCTTGTCCTTGCGACGGATTACGGCTTTGACAATGATCTGTGGCATAATTATATCGCGTTCTTTTTGATGATGAGCGAAAATCCGTTTTCGCTGGTATGCGAAAAGAGCATGATCAAAGAGGGGACCGTAACGACTATTGTTAAAAATGACTTCTCCAGGATACGAAATATTTTTTTCTATGATTTCAGCGATGTCGAAGACAAGCTGAGAGTAAACTGCTTTTCGATCCTTAAGGATTATCATGCCGTTAAAAAAAATAAAAAGATCTATAACTGGAACGTCAGTGAAAAGGTCCGGGCCCTTTCAAAACAGCTGGAACAGACAGAGGATGCGGATTCCTTCTACACGGTAGTCACCGGGTTTTATCATGACTTCGGCGTAGGCTCCTTCGGACTTAACAAGGCGTTCAGGATAGAGGAGAACGATTTCGGAGATATAGATTTTACGGCCATAAATAATCTGGACGTGGTTACACTTGATGACCTGGTGGGATACGAGCTGCAGAAACAGAAACTGATCGAGAATACAGAGGCCTTTGTAAACGGCAGCAGAGCCAATAATGTGCTTTTGTTCGGAGACAGCGGCACCGGAAAATCAACCAGTATCAAGGCTCTGATCAACAGGTATTATGACCGGGGTCTCAGAATGGTGGAGATCTACAAGCACCAGTTTAAGTATCTTTCTCGGATAATTTCCACTGTCAAAAACAGAAACTACAAATTCATCATCTATATGGACGATCTTTCTTTCGAAGAAAACGAGATTGAGTATAAGTATCTGAAAGCCGTCATCGAGGGCGGCCTGGAGACCAGACCCGATAACGTGCTTATCTATGCTACGTCCAACAGAAGACATCTGATCAAGGAAACATGGAACGACAAGGACGACCATACCAATCAGGATGATATACATCACTCCGATACGGTAGAGGAGAAGCTGTCACTGGTAGACAGATTCGGTATCACCATCGGGTATATGAAGCCCATGCCTAAGGAATTTGAAAATATCGTTGTGACGCTTGCACGCAGAGCCGGTATTGATATGGATGAAGAAGAACTCAAAAAAGAAGCAGTCAGATGGGAGATGGCACATGGCGGGCTGTCCGGAAGGACTGCGCAGCAGTTTATCACCCATCTGGCTGCTCTGCGTGAGCTTACCTGATCATAGTTCTTTATTTAAGTTTAAATCTCTGAACCATCTGAAGCAGACTGTCTGCCGTGCTTTGCTGTTTGGCGGACAGATCTGCCACGCTATCCACTACATCGGATACGTTTCCTACGGATTCCGTTACATCTGACGAACGGGTTGATGTAGCCTGGGTAGACTCGGCGATCGCTGCTACGGCACCGTTTACCTCTACCATTGAATTGCGAATGTTCTCAGTCATATCGTCGATACGGATAGCCAGCTCGCCGAACAGCTCGGCATCATCACCGTATGTTTTTCCGAATTCCACAAAGCTCTGATAATCCGGTGTGACTCTGTCTGTCACGAATTCAAGCAGCTTGCCCGAGCTGCTGCTCAGATCGCCGAAGGCCTCTTCAATGGAACCAACGGTATCTTGGATCTGCTTAACTGCTTCCGCAGTATCTACAGCCAGTTTGTTGATCTCTGCAGCAACCACCGCAAATCCGCGTCCTGCTTCTCCTGCCCTGGCGGCTTCTATGGAGGCATTAAGAGACAGCAGGTTGATCTGATCTGCGATATTGGATATGGCCTCCGCAAGGTTTCCGATCTCGTGTACGATCTCTGCCTTGGAGCTTGCTTCCTCCACTTCCCGGCTTCGCTGCTGCGCAATGGAGATCGCGTCGTCGTGGGATTTCAGACTGTTCTCCATTATTTCTTTGGCTCTTGCCTTGATCCTGGCTACTTCACGGGAGGTCTGCTCTGTCTCTTCGGCAAGATGCTGAACCGATGTGTTGACCTCGGTAACGGATGCGCTGACCTCTTCGGTAGCGGCTCCGGTACTCATCATCGCATCATTTACTATGACCATATTGTCACGGATCTTGGCGAATTCGGCATTGAGCTGATCACTCATTGCACTCAGTGTCGTGGAGGCTTCATTGATCTCTCCGGATTCATCTGATATGCGCTGTATGATCTCCTTGTTATTGGCATACATATTATTGAGCGAATCGGACATCTGGCCGACCTCGTCGTTGCTCTTGACGACAAGATTGTTGATCGTAAAGTTGCCGTTGGCGAGTTCGCCGGAGAATGCGGTGACTTCACTGAGCTGTTTGGTTATTCCGTTGATTATCATAAAGATGCTGACTGCACCGAGTATCAGTGCGGCAACGAGAACCAGTATGCTGACACGCATCAGGCTGTCCACATCTTCCTTAAGCTCCGATTCTGTGATCTGCAGGATCAGACGCCAGTCAACCTCCGGAACGGATGAGAAGAATACCTTATAGGATTCACTGTCTTCCTTATAAGAGCTTTCTCCGGAGGAGGCGTTTATGACCTGACTGCCCAGAGTAGCCAGAGATGAATTTGGATCATTGGTGATATTCTGTCCGGTTTCTGCCTTGGAGGCATCTGCAGCATACAGGTAGGTACCGCTTGAGGTTGTCAGCATGGCGGATCCGGTGCGGCCCATGCTGATCGCTGCGGTGGCTTCCTCAATGGATGAGAGTTCGATATCCACGGTAACACATCCGATATAGATGCCGCCATCATCGAATATAGGAGCCGAGCAGCTGGCCATTATGCATCCCGAGGTCTCGTCATAGTATGGATCCGTGATCACGGCCTGCATGGATGTGATAGCCTTTGCGTTGGTATAGTACTCCTGTACAAAATAGTCATAATCGGCATTACTGTAATCCCAGGTTTCAACTATTGAGGAACCGTCCTTATACCAGTAAGGTCCGATATATTCTTCCGATGCATCATATGCATAGGGCTCGAACCAGAGTCCGCTTCCCAGTACCATACTGTTATCTGAAATGATGCCGCACAGCATAGCCTTCATGGCTTCCATGTCGGAGGTCTTATAGGTTGCGCTGACCGCCCGGGAAATATTGATGGCTGTACGGCGAACCTCCTGAAGCTCTCCGTCCATATTGTTGACGGCTGCTTGAAGAGTCTGGGTAGCGGTAGCTTCCGCCTGCTCCATTATTATCGCGTTACTCTTTACGGCACTGATGATCATCATGATGATCAGGGCACCCGCAAAAATCGGCAGGATACCCAACAGCATCTTTGCCTTGATGCTTTGCTTTCTTTTCTGCATAGATTACCTCCTTGCTGTGGGAAATGTTAATGGTCAAAAGGACATAAACCAACCGTCCGATATCTACAGCAAAATATTTATGCCTGACCAAAGATGTACAGATATTTAAATTATACTTTATAATAGTAGAAACACGCCATATTTTAAAAAGAAAAAAAACAGGGTAATAATTCACAAATATCGTTAATCGTTTTTGTGGCAGAGTGATTATGCAAAAGGATGTTTACGGAATTTACGACTGAGATCCGTTTCAGGACACAGAAAAAACACATTTCCTGCACATTTTAATCATAAATCCACCGTATCATATGATCATCACAAGCCGAAAGGGCAGAGAGACGAGGATCACAACCGGGCGTCTCGGTGATGAGAAAAGAAGGAACAGAGGAGGAAAAGATCATGTATGATAACGATTACGGATTTACGATCGCAGGAACAGACAATACAACTGATGATAATGAGTCGGTTAAGACCGAGGAGAAGGTAACTGCCGAAGCAGTAACCGATAACACGACCCCGATGCAGGAGGCTGCTTCCGCGGCAGTTCCGACGCAGGATGTAACTTCCGCCACAGCTCCGACACAGGAGGCTGCCAACCCCAGATATACCGATCTGACAGGCAGCAGGCCCGCAACTACTCCAAACGGATATTATTCGTCCGGCGGAACGGGATTCTCGGGATACACCGGAGGAACATACAACAGATCATACGGCAATTCCGGAAACACTTATAACGGTACGGGCGGAACTCCCTACAGCGGAGCCCGGAGCAATACGTACAGCCAGTCAGCCGGAAACACATATTCGGGAACGACGGGAAGTGCATACGGCAGCAGTCAGTCTAATACATATTCACGGACAGCCGGAAGCGGTTCCTATACCGGTCAGACCGGAGCAGGTTATACCGGAGGAACATCATATACATCATCACAGAGCGGAAGCTCCTACGGAAGTACCTATAACGATCCGAACAATAACAATACCGGATATAACAGATACGGTTACACTGCCGATACAACCAAAAAGAAGAAAAAGGAAAAAGGGGAGAAAAAGGGCAGATTCGGCCTGGTACTCGGAGCAGCTGCGATCCTGATGGCAGGTATACTCGGAGGAAGCGCCATATCATATGCCTTCCTCAACAGCAGAATAGCTGCAGTGGAAAAGTCGGTAACGGATGCCTCGGCAAAAAACAGCTCTGCGGTTACGACAGTACCCGATCGCATTGAACTCAATAAGAGCGATGATCATCAGGGAATCAAGGATGCGGTAGCTGAGAGCGCGGCAGGTACATCAGCCGGTACCATGACGGTAGCGGATGTAGTACAGAACAATCTCTCGAGTGTGGTTGCCATCACAAATTACGGTGTGACAGAGATACGAAGCTTCTGGGGTAATTTCAAGCAGGATACGCAGAGTGCCGGCAGCGGTGTAGTGATCGCCAAAACAGATGATGAACTGCTGATCCTTACAAATTACCATGTTGTGGAGGATTATAAAACACTTTCGGTGGTATTCAGCTGGGACGAAGATATGAGCGAAAATGCCGATGACGTGGATATCATCAATGCCGTGGTCAAAGATTATGATTCATCGAGAGACATCGCGGTGATATCCATCCCGATAGATGAGCTGTCCGATGAAACACTGGATATGGTCACACTTGCAAAGGTGGGAAGCTCCGATGATCTGATGCTTGGTGAGCAGGTTGTAGCCATAGGTAACGCACTCGGATACGGACAGTCTGTCACAACAGGTATCGTATCTGCTCTGGACAGACAGATCGGAGCAACGGATTCATACGGAAATACGGATAGTAATACGTATATCCAGACAGACGCGGCCATCAACCCCGGTAACTCCGGCGGAGCACTGTTCAATATGAACGGCGAGCTGGTAGGCATCAATTCAGCCAAGATCGGCGGATCACAGGTTGACTCCGTAGGATACGCGATACCGATCTCCGATATCATGGACGAGGTTGAGAGCATGATGAACCAGGAGACCAGAGAGACGGTAGAACTCAGTCAGAGAGGATATCTGGGAGTAAGCATTGTAGATGTGACAGAAGAGATCAGCATGACTTACGGTCTTCCGACAGGTATCTATATATCGGCCGTCAATCCCGGATCGGGTGCTGAAAAAGCAGGCTTACAGAAGGAAGACGTTATCACGGCCATTAACGGCAAGACCGTTTCGTCCGCCGCTGACCTGAAGGAGTATCTGTCAACCTACAGCATCGGAGAAACTGTTACGCTGACCGTGGCTCAGGCTTCCAATAATTATGAGACCAAAGATATGGATGTTACTCTGGGGGCAGACCCGAATGTGACAACAAACTAATAACTTATAGTGAACGTCAAAAATATTTTGACGTTCACTATAAAGCCTCCGGCAGGATGCGCACGGATTTGCAGGGGAAATCAATGCTTCGCATAGCAAATCCGGCGCAGTAAACGACGAAAAGTATAAATACTTTTCGTCGTTTACTATACGTTTCGTTGAAAAGAATCTGACGTTTTGATATCATAGTAACTATTCTGGACATAAAATCCCGGCGGGCCGACCGGCTCCGGCGGATGTCCCGGATAGTTACTTTTTTATCTAATGGAGAATACTTATGGCAAAAGGGTATGACAAAGAACTGACAGGTAAGCTTCGCAAACTTACAGACTATTGTTTCGGAACCATTTCCATCGAAGAATATGAAAAGGAGATATCGCAGGATCTGGTCGGCGAGCCCGGATCAAAAAGGTTTGCGGTATTTATCAGTGTCTGCAACACCAGGGAGAGGGCAACGGTATTCCATGCCTCCGGAGTGACCCTCGAGGAAGCAGTGGCTCTGGCATGTTCCAAAGCTATAAAGGGAGTTAAGAAAAACGACATTGAACCTAAATGGGTCAAGCTGGAGATCGTTATCAGATCCGAAGAGATGGCTATCAGAGAGGCCGTTGATATCATGTTCTCGTCATACAACGAGTTTTTCAGACGCGGTATCTCCATGGACAGACATTATCAGTATGCTTATACCGAGGGTGAGATAAACGGCAACAGACTGCTGAATTACAAGGAAAAGCTTTTTGATCTGCGCACATTCAATAAATACACTATGGTCAGGGACGACGACGTCATTCTTAAAACTCCGTCCATGCTTCTTCTTTTTGACTGTGCAGGGTATTTTTGCGATGACAGGGATGAGATCTACTCCCTTTACAGAGAGGGTTATGACTGCGGCAGACGTATCATAGACGAGATCACACCTCATGATATCAGAGGTGTTGTCGGCAGCAGTGTCAGATATCTGATCAGTCAGATGCATCCGGAGGGCTCGTTTAACTACGGATACTATCCTATCTTTCACAAGCTGATACCCGGATATAACATACTGCGTCATACATCTACTATATGGAGTCTGGTATGCGCATCGCAGGTTGTCAGTGATAAGAATCTGTATCGGAGTACGCTGAGCGCCATTAAATATATGCTTTGTGAGATCGCTCATTACGATAACGGGATATCTTATCTGGTGGAGGCTGCATCGGACGAGATCAAACTGGGAGGTAACGGAGTTGCAATAATAACACTTACCCAGTTCATGAAGATATATGAAACAGATGAATATATTCCGATCTGTGAGGAACTCGGGCGTGGGATCCTCGGGATGATGAACCCCGACGGCAGCTATGTACATGTACTCGATCCGAATACCCTGGATGTAAAGGAGGAATACAGAACCGTATATTATGACGGTGAAGCAACCTTTGCACTGTGCCGTCTTGCCGCTATGACGGGATCGGAGCTGTGGCTTGAGGCTGCCAGAAGAGCGGTGGATCATTTCATCGAGAACGGTTATGAGGGATTCAGGGATCATTGGGTTGCTTATGCCGTCAATGAACTGACCCTGCTGGATCCGGACCCGAAATATTATGATTTCGCCCTCAGGAATATATGGGTAAATCTGGAAACGATACACAAGCAGCCTACCAGCTATCATACGTATCTGGAACTGCTGATGGCCGGATATGAGACATACAGGCGCGTGGCAGAAAGTAAAATGGATCTTCCGATCCTTAAGGATTTCGATATCCGCAAGGTGGCTGAGACGATATTCTACAGAGCCAGACATATGCTCAACGGGTACGGGTATCCGGAGTATGTGATGTATTTCAAGAAACCGTACTTCTTCAGAGGAGCATTCTTTGTACGACATGACGGATACCGGGTTCGGATCGATGACGTCCAGCATTTCTGCGGTGCATATATCGCGTTTTATAAACGATATGATGAGATTTATAAGTACATGACACAGGGAAGCCTTGACTGAGTGAGATTATAAGGAAAAGTTATACTGAGAGTAGAGTGGATCGCCTTGATAAGGGATTGTATACTTTTTTGTACAATCTTTATTGGTTCGGACACCTATCAATCCGGACCCATTTTAAAGTAAAATGGGTCTTATATATTATATGAGATTTTTGCGAGCCTTCACTTAAACGTTTTCGTAAAGCTTTCGGAGGTTTTGCTGATATTTTATAGTGAACGAAAAAAACACTTTGAAGTTTACTATAAATACCTCCAAATTTTTAAGTGGAACTACGAATTACAATAGTGAAGGAGCCGCATTCAGGGGAAGGATGACGGCACGGTCTTTTAGGAAAGTACGGGGAAAAGAGAACAGGATAATTGCGGACGGGCAAGATCCGTACATGTCAAAAGGAGGAGCACATGAAGACAAAGAACATACCGAAATGTATTCGCGAAGGCCTTTTCTGCTTTATGACGGGAGCAATGGTATTTGCCGGGAGTGCGATCACCGCGCAGGCGGAGGAAGGGGATGCTCTCCCGCAGGACAATGATATTTCCAGTGATATAAATAATAGTCATGATGACGAGGTTGAAAATACAGCAGCTTCGATAACGGATGAGGCTGGTGATGCCACGGACGGAGATTATGGCGACCCGGTCGGAGAACCCTCGGTAGAGACTGAGTCCGGAGATTATTATGAAACTGTCACCACTACCACTGAATATGAGGAGTCCGGAACAGACTATGAATCAACCACGACCGTTACCACCGAGACTACCACATATGATGTGGAGAATCCCGAGTATTTCAATAAGGAAGTCGATAATACTGATATTACTGATGTAGAAGAGGGTACGCCAAAGGAAGCTGTTCTGGTTGATGAAACCGGCACACCTGTTCTTGATAGTGAGGGCAATGAGCAAACTGATATTGTCAGTACATATACAGAGACTACCACTACGGGACACTATGAGTCCAAGGATGCTCCGGGCGAATGGGCTCCCTACGAGGAATCCGTAACCACATCGACGACTACGGTGACGACTGACAGTAAAGAACTTGCAGATCAGATCGTGGCCAATATTACGGCTGAACAGACCCGTGGCCCTCAGACAAGCATCGTTACCGACGCTAAGGGCAACGTTATAGAATCAAAGACCGTATCTGTCAGCAAGATTACCGAGACTGTGAATGCTTTTGGTCAGGATGTTACCGGAATGGGAGTTTCTGATGGTGATGTGTTCGTTGTTAAATCTGACGGTACCATTACTCAGAATGGAAAAGTTCTTGATTCTAACGACAAGTTGTATGAGATCGTCAAGGTAGCTTCGGAAGGTGAGGGTGTCGAAAAGGAAACGACTTACAGCATTAACGTTGGCGATAAAACTTACAAAGACGTAAAACAGGGAGATGCGGAGTTTTATGACGGACTTAACGTTACATACGATGGAAATGGTTATACCTTTACCAAGGACGGAGAAAGCGTTACGGTTGATCAGACCAATGACTATGTTAAGACTCTGATGGAGAATGCCAAGAAGGACGCAAAGACTACGCAATCATACAGCATTACCGTTGACGGTAATACTTATACAGAGGGAGTTACTGATAAAGATGTAGAATTATATGATGGATTGAGAGCCGTATATGATGGCGATTCAGTCACGTTTTATAAAGGTGACACCAATGTTACGCCCCAGGTTGCAAATACCGATTATGCAAATGCATTGAAAGCAGAGGCTGTCAAAAACGCGGTGATTACATATACCGTAAAGATAGGCGGACAGGAGTATTCGGTTGAGGATATAAATATTGCTGACATGCTTGATGGACTTACCGTTACTTCTACTGATGGGAAGACCGTGACCTACAGCAAGGATGGTGTTAACCCGGAAAATGAGTATGTGAAGAAACTCGCTGAACTGGCTAAAACTAATGCAACTGCATCTGCTGAGGCTGGTACTACATACACCATTACGATCGGCAGTAAAACATATTCAGTAGATCAGCCTGTTGCTGAATTATTTAATGGTCTGGTTGCAACGTCGACAAACGGTAAAGACGTAACATTCAGCAAAGAGGGAGTGGATGACTCTACGGGATATGGTAAGGAATTAGCAGATCTGGCGAAACAGAGTGTTAAATACAAAGTAACAATTGACGGAACAGAGTATGATGTTGATGGAGCTACCGCGGAATTGCTTGAGGGGCTGATCGTTACCTCAACTGATGGAGAGACCGTAACCTACAATAAGGAAGATGTTAATACAGAAAATGAGTTTGTGATGAAACTCGTTGAACTGGCTAAAGCTGATGCAACTGCTTCAGCTGAGGCTACGTATACAGTGATTATTGATGGTAAGTCTTATATAATTGATTCTGAACGTGCTTCAGAGGCTTCTTTATATGATGGCCTGACTGCAGTTTATGACGGAACCAATGTCAGGTTTATGAAGGGTAACGAGGATGTTACCATTGACACGACGACCGCATACGCGCAGGCATTGGCAGCAAAGGCAATGGAAAATGCGGAAACGACCTACAGTGTAAAGATAAACGGAACCGATTATAAAAATGTGGTTGTTGCCAAGAAAGATGACGGAACCACTACGGTAACTTATACAGATGAAGATGGTGATGTTCAGACCGCTTCGGATGATCTGGCAGCTAAGTTAAAAGCAGCATTGGAGAATGGAAACGCAAGTACCTATGTTCAATCGGGGGATGAGGAACTGTATGAGTATTTTGATATGGAAGCCGGCTCCTATGTAAATAAGATCACGGATGAGAAAGGAACCGGTGAGCAGACCATTATAGTAACTAAAGACGGAGATAATGTTTTTGTTTCTTCAAAAATACATTACTATAGCGAAAGCGCAGTTTACTACGGAGATGACAGCGATCTTTCTGCAATCAAGGTTTTGATGGCTGATTATGGGATCACGGCCGGATCTATATCTACGGATGAATCAGAGACTAATTTTCAGACAGGTTTGATCATACATACGAACACACAGATTGGTCAGACAGATAATAAAATTTACAAGGCTGGATCCGGTGCAACAAATGACAGTATCATTATAGAAGATATTACGGAAACGATGACTCTTCATACCAAGGGGGTCATTAAGTCCATTGTCGTTAACAATGAGAATGCAGTGATATCTGAAAGGTATGACAATAATAAATATGATATCCGGTTTACTCACGAAGATGGTACTGTTGTAACGCTTACAATAGTAGATGATCCTTGTAATGGCGATGCATTTTCAGTAACCAAGGAGGCTGATGCGCAATCTGTTCAGAGCATACTTGACAATGCGTCCAGTTTGTCGGAATCTCTGGCAGAAACTGCAAGAACTGCAGATACATCTGAACTGGCAACAGTTACGGTGTCCGGAGATGAACAGAACAGAGTTATCACGGTTGATACGTCATCAACACAGAAATCTTCAGAATCTGGATATGATGTTGTTTATGTTAACTGTAGTGTTGAAGCTGTTTCATCGTATGATTGGGTGACTGATTCATGGGTTGAAAAATATGTTCTGGCATTTACAGATTCGAAGACTAAAACAAAGGCGTATGTTACAGAGGATGCAGGAGGAAAGGGCTTAAAACTTATTGTTGGCGATGATAAAGTCCTGGTTATAAACGTTGATACATCCAATGTATCCGCGGAAGAATCGAGAGTACTGTTATATAAGTATTTGGTAAACGGACAGGGGTCTGACGGTATTGATTCTACCAGGATATCTCAGCAGGTAGTTTTCAATTTTGTTGATGTAAACACAGATGAAAGTGGAACTACATATCATGCATATGAAGGTGGTGTAGAGTTTGCGGGATGTGTAGCGGGAACAATAATTTGTCCAAGCGCAGATTTATATCAGATAGCAGGAATACATGGTGGTCAGGGAATAGCCAAGTTTGTTGAAGTGCATGGATCAGAATGGCATTATTCCGGATACAAGGAATGGGATTCGGAATCATCAGCAATCAAATCCGTAGAATCCATTATTGTTTCCAGTGAGAAAGAGGCAATAGCTACTGCTTCTGTAACCTCTACGACAACCATGTATGGAGAGGCTTCGGGTACCGTTACTTATACTCCCGGAATTGCAGAATCCTCATCGCAAACAAATGCTGAAATGAGCGGAAGCGCAAGCGCGGATATTTCAAGCACTACGATAGGCTATTCTGTTGCAGAAGCCTCCTCTTCGGAAACTATACTTGGAACTGCAGTTTCTACATCTGATTCTGAAACGGAAAAGAAGCTTACTGCTGACGTCACATATTCAGTCAGCTTTGAGCGTATTACTGAGACTGAGAAATATCCCTGGTCCGAAGTAAAGAGAACATATATTAAAGAAGGCGATACGGACACAGATACGGACACCGATACAGATACGGATACCGACACCGATACCGATACAGATACGGACACAGATACGGATACCGATACGGATACAGACACGGACACTGATACCGATACGGACACCGACACTGATACGGATACGGACACAGATACCGATACAGACACCGATACGGACACTGATACCGATACGGACACCGATACGGATACGGATACCGATACAGACACTGATACCGACACAGATACAGATACTGACACAGACACAGATCGTGTTATAATAAGAGATGGACAGGTTCCGCTCGCGGGAGCAGCAGCGGTTCTTGGTGCAAGACGTACACCCGGAGGAGCAGTGCTCGGCGCAAGGCGTTCACCCGGTACGGGCGACGCAAGCAGCATGGGTGGATTGCTTGGCATGATGAGTGCAGCCGGCGGCATGCTTGGAGCATGGACTCTGTCCAGAAAGAAACGCCGCCAGGGTGAGGATCCTGAGCCGGACGACATGGAGTAAGGGCTTGCGCTCAACGTGAGCGGAGCTAAGGAAATGCCTTGATCAGCGTTTCCCAAAGGTACTCCAATTAAAAAGCTTTTATCACATTCCTTTTTATCCCTTATTTTCCCCGATGCCTCTCCAATTCCCTGGAGGGGCATCACCCTTTTCGGGATCCATAAATGACATTTTTTGCCCGATGGTCGCGTATGTTCATATGTTTCGTGATATAGTTATAGTAAACGAATTAAGGATCTGTTACAGAATAACTTTTAATTTTGCTTGTCTGCTTCCTTGACTGCTCCGTTAGAAATCCTCGCTGTACTGGGCTACGCCGAGGTTTTCTGAAGAAGCAGATGGACATTTATCCGAGACAAATGATCAAGTTATTTTGCAACAGTATCTTAAATCGGGAGGAGGTTATTGTATGGTTTTTACGGTGGGCGTAGGAAAATCTGATTTTGAAGAACTCAGAGAATCAGGTAATTACTATGTTGATAAAACGGAACTGATATATGAACTTGTTAACGATACGGATAACAAAGTTACACTTTTTACCAGACCACGCAGGTTTGGTAAAACGCTTATGATGAGCATGATGGAGAATTTCTTCAGCATACGCAAAGATAGTGAGAACATATTTAAAGGGCTTGCCATAACGGAACATGGTAATTTCTGCAAGGATTGGATGAATCAGTATCCGGTTTTATTTGTTTCATTTAAAGATGTTGAAGCAGAAGATTTTGACGGCGCATATGAAATGCTTAAGGTACGGCTCGCAGATATCAGTAAAGATTTGTCCGATTTGGCAAATGCCGAACATGTAAACAAGTATGATTGCGAAACCTTAGATAGGTTACAATCTGAAAAAAGCACAACTGCAGACGTTAAGAATTCACTTAAAACAATTATGCGTATGATGAATGCCGTTTATGGCAGGAAAGTTATTCTCTTGATTGATGAATATGACGTCCCTCTTGCCAAAGCGAGTGAAAAGGATACCTCAGGGAATGGGTATTACTCCAAGATGCTTGATGTCATCAGGGGGATTATGAGTACAGCACTTAAAGATAATGAGTTTCTTCAGTTTTCGGTGATCACCGGATGCCTTCGGATTGCAAAGGAAAGTATCTTTACGGGCACCAATAATTTTGCATCCTATTCGGTGATAGACAAAAATTTTTCTCAGTATTTTGGTTTTACCGGTGAGGAGATTGACCGTATGCTTGTGGCGGCTGACCGGACGTCGCGGAGAAGCACTATCAAGGAATGGTATGACGGTTATGTATTTGGAAACAGTTTCGTTTATTGTCCATGGGATGTGATAAATTTCCTTTCCGAGCTTCGGAAATACCCGGATGCAAAGCCTAAGAATTATTGGAAAAACACCAGTCATAACGGAATCCTGCTGACATTCGTAAAGAGGACGGACTTTAAGGTTAAGGGCAAATTTGAAGTACTGATGAACGGTGGAACGATCATGCAGACGATCACGGATGAGCTGACTTATGATACTTTGCATTCATCAGAGGATAATCTGTGGAGCGTTCTGCTTATGACGGGGTATATAACTAAGGCAGATGCCGGAGAAGAAGGAGAAACGGTGAGCCTTAAGATCCCTAACAGGGAGATAGCGTCTATTTTCGAAGATACGGTTGTTAAGCTATTCAAAGAAACGATAGATACCAATATGCAGAAAAGCATGATGGATGCGTTCTGGAATAAGGATGCAGATGAAGCGGGCCGGATTGTTTCGGAGCTTCTCTGGAAAACAATAAGCTACAATGATTATCATGAAGACTACTACCACGCTTTTCTTGCCGGAGCATTTGTCGGAATAGGTTATGAAGTGGAGTCCAATAAAGAAAAAGGTCTTGGCAGACCGGACATACTGCTAAAGGATGATGATAACCGCAGGGTCATTATAATTGAGGCAAAGAAGTCTGAAAGGCAAGCTGATCTTGATAAGGATTGTGATGATGCAATTAACCAGATCGTTACGGAGAAATATGCGGAAGGGCTTTATGGATATGAACAGATACTCTGTTATGGCGTTGCGTTTTACCAAAAACAAGCCAGGGTGAAACTTTTAAGACCATAACCCCAGGTTTTTCAAGTTTATTTTTCCTTAAGAAAGTTTATAAAAAGTTGTTAGCACTCACTATTGACGAGTGCTAACAATGGGTGTATAACATAATCATGAAGAGCGAAAAGCCCAAAGGAAAATCAAAAAATCAGTTTTCCCCAATGACAGGCCGAAACGGCCACTAAGAACGGGCTTTTCAGAACAGAAAATGTAAAAGTAAGAGGAGGAAAATATTATGTTGATGCCCAGTATTTTAACAAACAATTTGTTCGGAGATTTCTTTGACGATGATTGGTTCGACAGAAGGCCCGCAGCAGAGCCCAAGCACCCGGCAGCACATCCCGGCAGACTGATGAGTACGGATATCAAGGAGTCCGATACGGATTACCGGCTCGAGATGGAGCTTCCCGGATATGCCAGGGAGGATGTTACGGCCAAGCTTGAGAACGGCTACATGACTATCGAAGCCACCAAGAACGAGAACCACGACGAGAAGGACGAGAAGACCGGCAAGTACATCCGCAGGGAGCGTTATACCGGATCCTGCCGCAGAAGCTTCTACGTAGGCGATGCCGTTACTGAGGAAGATATTAAGGCAAACTTTAAGGATGGTATCCTGACCGTGGTCATCCCCAAGGTTGATCCCAAGAAGATCGAAACCAGCAAGACTATTGCGATAGAAGGCTGACCGCCCGCGCGGCGTCTCACTCATCGCAAGGCTTAATGGCATAACTTGAATCCACAATGCTTTGAACTACAGTCAAAGAATTTAGTAATTGCCCTCGCTGCAAATGAGCAGCGGGGGCTTTTTCGGTTATTATGCAGATTTGGTTTTCGTCGTTAAGTATTGACATTATCAGTTAGTTATAGTAAACTACCTTATGTTAAAAATATTAGCATATGATTAGCATAATAAGATGAATACCGAAATGGAGGCAGAGAATGATACCGCTCACTTATGCTACGCCGGGGGAGGAGTCCATTGTCAGAAAGGTGGGGGGCAATCCCGGCGTAAAGAGACATCTTGAAAATCTGGGAATTACCCCCGGAGGCTCAGTAACCCTTATCAGTGTGCTGGATGGCAATGTTATCGTTAAGGTGAAGGAGTCCAGGATAGCCCTGAATGAGGAAATGGCCCGAAAGGTCATGATATAAGAGGAGGATTATGAATGAGTACGCTTAAAGACGTCAAAATCGGAGAAACCGTGACTGTGGTCAAGCTTCATGGCGAGGGTGCCATCAAGAGAAGGATCATGGACATGGGTATCACCAAGGGCGTAGAAATCTACGTCCGCAAGGTGGCACCGCTCGGAGACCCGGTGGAGGTAACCGTCAGAGGTTACGAATTATCCATCAGAAAGGCCGATGCGGAGATGATCGAAGTGACAAAGGGAGGTAATAAGTAATGGGCTTGAAGATCGCGCTGGCCGGTAACCCGAACTGTGGAAAAACCACATTGTTCAATTCGCTTACCGGCTCAAATCAGTTCGTCGGAAACTGGCCCGGCGTAACGGTGGAAAAGAAAGAAGGAAAGCTGAAGCAGCATGAAGACGTGACGATCGTCGACCTGCCCGGCATTTATTCCCTTTCTCCCTATACATTGGAGGAAGTGGTAGCAAGAAATTATCTGATAGGTGAGCGCCCTGATGCGATACTCAACATTGTGGACGGAACCAATCTGGAGAGAAATCTCTATCTGACCACTCAGCTGATAGAGCTTGGTATTCCCGTGGTCATCGCTATCAACATGATGGATGTCGTACGTAAGAACGGCGACAAACTCAACACAAAGGATCTGGCGAAACAGCTCGGCTGTGAGATAATCGAGATATCCGCATTAAAGGGCGACAAGGTCATGGATGCGGCCAAGGCGGCGGTTGCCGCAGCCAAGGCAGGCAAAAGGGTTCCCATGCATACGTTCTCGGGACCTGTTGAACACGCCATTGCCCACATCGAGGAAGCCATCATACATGACATGCCCGATGAACAGCAGAGATGGTATGCTATCAAGGTGTTTGAACGTGATGATAAGGTGCTTGAGCAACTGAAAGTTCCCAAGGATAAGCTTGATCACGTCGAGCAGGATATACAGGCTGCGGAGAAGGAGCTTGATGATGATGCCGAGAGTATCATAACCAATGAAAGATATGTTTACATCGCTTCTGTTATAAAGGGATGCTATAAAAAGGCCGGAGCCGGTAACCTGACCACATCTGATAAGATAGATAAGATCGTTACAAACAGAATACTGGCCCTGCCGATATTCGTAGTTATCATGTTCCTTGTTTATTATATCTCTGTATCTACTGTAGGAACATGGGTTACGGACTGGGCAAACGACGGACTCTTCGGTGACGGCTGGCATCTGTTCGGTATCGGCAGCGCTGAATATGATGATGCAATGACAGAATATGCTGCCGCAAATGTGTGGACCGACGAGATGGTATCACGTGTTACCGGAGCATCTGAAAGCGGCGTGGTCGGAGCCGATGATATTCTCGGAGCAATAGAGGACGGGGATTTCGGAGGATTTGACGAAGCATACGGCTTTTATGCGGATTCTCTTGCCGAAGCGGGATATGATATATCCGACATATATGAAACTGCACTCGGTGAAGAGGCAGGGGGAGTTCCGGATCCTGCCGATTACGGCGTATGGGTTCCCGGTGTGCCGGTGATCTTTGACAACCTGCTTGATTCGATCGGATGCGCTGAATGGCTTCACAGCCTGATCGTAGACGGTATAATCGGAGGTGTCGGCGCCGTACTTGGATTTGTTCCCCAGATGCTGGTGCTGTTCCTGCTGCTGGCATTCCTCGAAGCATGCGGATACATGGCCCGTGTTGCATTTGTGCTTGACCGTGTGTTCAGAAGATTCGGTCTTTCCGGTAAATCCTTTATTCCCATGCTGATAGGCACCGGATGCGGAGTTCCCGGCGTCATGGCCTCGCGTACCATTGAGAACGAAAGAGACCGTCGTATGACGATCATGACCACAACGTTTATCCCCTGCGGAGCCAAGCTTCCGATCATAGCAATGATCGCCGCAGCACTTTTCCATGGTGCATGGTGGGTTGCTCCCAGTGCTTACTTCGTCGGGATCGCCGCTGTCATCATCTCGGGCGTCATGCTTAAGAAGACGAAGATGTTTGCAGGTGAGCCTGCTCCCTTCGTAATGGAACTCCCCGCATATCACTGGCCTACCATCGGCAATCTGCTCAGGTCAATGTGGGAGAGAGGCTGGTCATTCATCAAAAAAGCAGGTACGATCATTTTGATCTCCTCGATCGTGATTTGGGCCGGTTCATGCTTCGGTTGGGCAGACGGTGCATTCGGATTCTCGACCGAGCTTGAGCTTGAAGACAGCATATTGGGCAAGATCGGCGGAGCCATCTCCTGGATATTCGCTCCTCTCGGATTCAACAATATCAAGGCTACGATCGCTACGATCATGGGTCTGGTTGCCAAGGAAGAGGTTGTCGGTGTATTCGGTGTACTGGATTTCGAAGGACTGACGAAGCTTTCAGCATACAGCTTCCTGGTATTCAATCTGCTCTGCGCTCCGTGTTTCGCTGCCATCGGTGCCATCAGGAGAGAGATGAACAACCGCAAGTGGACATGGTTCGCGATCGGTTATCAGTGCGTATTCGCGTACGTGATCGCGCTCATCATTTACCAGTTCGGCAGCGCATTTACCGGATCGGTTCATGTACTTGGGCTGATCGTAGCACTTGCACTGACGGCCGGCATAATATATATGCTGTTCATACGTAAATATGAAGAAGCTTCCAAACTTACGGAGAAGGTGGTTGTAAAATGATTGCCTGGATCACAGCAAATCTTGGAAACATAATAGTATCCCTGGTTTTGATCGTGATAGTAGGATTAACCATAAGGAGTCTGCTTAAGACCCGAAAAAAAGGATCCTGCTCATGCGGGGGCGAATGCGGATGCTGTCCGATGGCAGGCAAGTGTCACTGACAATACTCTCATACATTTCATGATTAACCCTTATATGAACAGAGCCCGGACCTCCTTCCGGGTTCTGTTTCATATCAGTGTAAAACAGCCAGGGTAAAACAGTTCAAGGAGAGATTGACTAAAATACGTTTGGTTGGTATTCTAATTATGTGAGCAGATTCCTGCCCATGATGTCTAAGGAACTGTAGCGAATTAACTTAGCCATTTCGCTTGTCTGCTTTCCCGATATCCGCATCAGAAAGCCTCGCCGTAGCCCGCTACGGCTACGTTTTCTTCTTTGATATCGAAAAAGCATACTGCGTGAAATGTCTAAGTAATTCTGCTACATTTCCTAAATCATTCACTACGATAGGAGTAAGGCTATGAGCAAAGAAAATATTTCCCAGCAGGAACAGGAGGATATAGAGAACGCTTTGGACGCAGGTAAGATGATAGAACCCGCTTCATCCAGACGCGTACTTTCACAGGGCGAGATCGATAAGATCGTTGATGCATATCATGAACTCAGGCAGTCTGAGGCGAAGCTCCGCGAGCTTATGGATATGGCTGAGCAGCTTAACGCTTCGGATGATAGCAGGACGGATTTTACACAGAGGTGTGCAGAGTACTTCCCTTTGTTGCTTAAGACTCTTGATGCTTTGAAGTAACATCTGTTAATATCATGCCGGCAAGTGCAGCTTTATGATCGCACGTATCGCATCGGCGAGATGAGGCTTAAGAGCTTCGAGCGGGACAGGCTCTCCATAGATTATGGAACTGTAGCCGCTTGACCCGACGAGCTCAAATATCATTGCCATCATTATTTCAGGATCCTTGAACTCTATTCCGGAGTCAAGGATCATTTTTTGATAAACATCCTCATAGAAATTCACATCATCATCAAAATGACGTATTGTCATGTTTTTCTTAAGAACGGCCCAACTGAGATCTTTATACAGCAGGGTAAGAAGCCCCCTGTTTTCGTTAAGTTCATCAAGGATATGATCAACTATAAAAATCAGTTTTTCGGAAAAGTCTGTGATATCGGTCTGGCTCAGTGCTTTATGCGCATCAATAAACAGACGGCTGGATCTGTGCATGATCAGCTTGGATCGGATGTCGTATTTATCCTTAAAGTATAGATAAAAGGTTCCCTTGGCTACTCCGGCATGGTCTACGATATCGGAGATCGATGTGTTGTTGATGCCTTTGGCTGTAAATAATTCAAGTGCGGTGTTGAGAAGCGACTCGTATTTTTTTTTCTTATTGTCTTCCGTTTTGCCCATATTGCAGATTCTGTTCCCGATAAAATACACGGCAGGCCTTGTATCCGGTATGCCGTCTTTTCTTTTCTAAATATATTTTATCTTATCAAATATAAACATAATATAAAATATTATTTTTGTTATTGACCAATGGTCATTTTTGTAGTATACCATTAAATAAAATAAATGACCAATAGTCATTTTGGTAGACAGATCCTTTGATCAAGGCTTTGTTAAAGAGGTGGGATATTATGAACAGATTATCAAAAGCAATTGTGAAATCCAGATATCTGATCCTGATACTCTCTGTCATCCTTCTCATTCCCTCGGCGATAGGATACCTGAAGACACGTGTTAATTACGACGTGCTGACCTATCTGCCCGACGAGATAGAGACCATGCGGGGACAGGAGATACTTCTGGATGAGTTTGGCACCGGTGCCTACTGTATCTATATTGTGGAAGGTATGGAGGAACAGGACATCGTTGCACTGAAAAGCAGGGTCGGGAAGGTTGACCACGTATCGGATGTGATCTGGTACGATACGATCCTGGACATCTCGGTTCCGATGGAGATGCTTCCCGATGAAGTCTATGAAGCTTTTAACAGTGACGACGCCACGCTGATGTTTGTCACGTTTGATGAAGGCACCTCCGCGGACGAGACCATGGACGCGGTGGAAGAGATTCGCCGGATCTCCGATAAGCAGTGCTTTCTTTCCGGTATGAGTGCGATAGTCACCGATACCAAGAATATGGCGGAGAGGGAAACACCGATCTATGTCGGTATAGCCGTATTACTGGCAGTCATCGTTCTTTCACTGACAATGGATTCCTTCCTGATACCACTTTTCTTTTTGCTGAGTATCGGTATGGCTATCGTATATAACATGGGTACAAATGTGTTCTTTGGGGAGATATCGTTTGTTACCCAGGCCCTGAGCGCAGTGCTGCAGCTGGGGGTTACCCTGGACTACTCGATCTTTCTTTGGCACAGCTACCAGGAACAGCTGCAGCAGAATCCGGAAGACAAAAACAGTGCGATGGCAATGGCGATCAGCGATACCTTCAGATCCGTACTTGGTTCATCCATTACCACTGTAGCCGGATTTATAGCATTGTTCTTTATGAGCTTTACACTCGGACTGGATATCGGACGGGTTATGGCAAAGGGAGTTGTTTTCGGAGTTATCGGGTGTGTAACGATCCTCCCGTCCATGATCCTGGTATTTGACAGAGTGATCGAAAAGACAAAGCACAGACCGTTAATGAAGGAGTTTGAGAAGATACCGCGGTTTACAACCGGGCACTACATACCGATACTTATAATCTTCCTGATAATACTGCCGCTTGCAATTTACGGCAATGATCATGTGGCAGTGTACTACGATCTGTCGGAGACTTTGCCGGATACGCTGGAGAGCGTTCAGGCCAATCACGAGCTGGATGAAAAGTTTGAGATGAATTCGGCCTATATGCTGCTGGTTGACAGGGATCTGGATACGGCATCCACGACGCAGATGGTTTCCGAGATCAAAAAGGTGGACGGTGTGCTTACGGTGCTTGGAGTTGATTCGATACTCGGCCCGATGTTTCCTCGTGAGTTTATTCCCGAAGATATGCTGGATTCACTGGAGAGTGATAACTGGAAGCTGATGCTTGTGACTACCGATTACAAGATCGCTTCCGACGAGATCAATGCACAGATCGACAGCATAAGCTCTATAGTAAAGGGGATCGACCCCACGGCAATGGTGGTCGGAGAGTCGCCCTGTACCAAGGATCTGATCACGATCACGGATCACGATTTCAAGGTCGTAAGCTTTGTGTCTATCGGACTGGTCTTCCTTATCATTCTGGTTGTGCTTAAATCCATATCACTGCCGGTGATACTGGTTGCGGTCATAGAGTTTGCGATCTTTATAAATATGGGGATCTCGTATTATACGGGAACCACGATCCCGTTTATATCATCGGTGGTCATAGGTACGATCCAGCTTGGAGCAACCGTTGACTATGCGATATTGATGACTACGAGATATCTGAAGGAAAGAAACGGAGGACTCAGTCGTAAGGAAGCGACCAGAGTAGCCCTGTCCACAAGCATGAAATCCGTGATAGTAAGTGCTTTGAGCTTCTTTGCCGCAACCTTCGGAGTCGGGCTCACGTCCAGCATAGATATGATCGGTTCACTGTGCAATCTGATGGCCAGAGGAGCTCTCATAAGTATGGTGGTCGTAATACTTGTACTGCCGGCAATGTATATGATGTTCGATGCGGTGATCCTGAGAACCACGATAGGTATGGAAGCCGCAAAAGAAGCGGATGCCGGACGAAAAACGGGTGATAACAAAAACAAGGCGGGCATTAATCTGAAGCTTGCGTGAATACGTGGAAATACCGGATCGATCAGAATTTATTCAGATATAAACGATTCGGATAAACGGAGGAAACAGCGATATGAAAATCAAATCTTTGAACAGAACTCTTGCAATAATGATGAGTGTTATAATGGGAGCTTCACTGGTCGGATGCGGCAATGCTCCGATAGTATATGAGGAAGCTCAGACCGATGTGAGCGTATCGGAAACTGAGGAAGAGGATCAGCTGTCCGTTCTTATGAACAGGAGCGCGGGCTATAATCCCGATCTTTCGGGAGAGGATAAGATAGAAACCGTATACGTCACATCCGATGCAAACGGTGCGACCAGAGAGATCATAGTCAGTGACTGGCTCAAGAATCCGGAGGGCAGCGCCACCCTGACAGATACAACAGATCTTAAGGATATTGTCAATGTGAAAGGCAGGGAGACATATTCACTGGATGACAACGGTAATATCACCTGGGATGCGGAAGGTGCGGATATCTATTATCAGGGACATTCCGAGAGTGAGCTTCCTGTAAATGTAAAGATATCATATACTCTGGACGGTCAGCCTGTAGAGCCCTCGGAGCTTGCGGGCAAAAGCGGAAATGTGACCATCAGATTCGATTATACCAATAATTCCACACAAAAGATCAATGTCAATGATAAGGAATATGATGTATATACTCCCTTTGCCGTAATATCCGGATTGATGCTTGACTCGGATAAATTCACCAACGTCAGTGTAGACAACGGCAAGGTTATATCGGATGCAAACAATTACATCGTAATGGGACTGGCTCTTCCGGGATTTAAGGACAGTCTGAGTCTCGGAGACGGGGATCTGGAGGATCTCGATATCGATCCTGAGGATGTGAATATTCCAGATCATTTTGAAATAAGCGCCTATACTACGGATTTTGAGCTTGGTATGACCATGACCATGGCCAGCTCGGATATAGTGTCCTCTCTCGGTCTGTCAGAGCTGTCGGATGGCGACGCAGTGGATAAGATCAAATCCGACATGGAGGAATTAAACGACGGTTCGAATAAGCTCGTTGACGGAGCCGGAGAACTGAAGGACGGAACCGCTAAGCTTAAGGATGGAGCGAAGGAATTAAATGACGGTACAAAGGAACTGTATGACGGCAGCAGAGATCTGAAGGACGGTGCCGGGAAGCTGGCTGACGGAGCCGGAGAACTGCATGACGGAGCCAAATCGCTTTATGACGGAACCCGTGAACTGAATGATGGTGCAAAAACTCTGTATGACGGATCCCGTGAGCTTAAGGATGGAGCGAAGGAGCTTACCGACGGAACCAAAACACTATATGACGGTACAGGAACCCTGGCAAGCGGGGTTAAGGATTATACGGATGGTGCATCAAAGATCAATGATGGTGCCAAAACACTTTCCGGAGGGATCGAACAGGTTAAGAACGGATCCGCAGCTTTGAAGAAGGGCTTTAACGACAATGATATAGCAGGCAGCAGTAAGGCTCTGGCAGACGGAGCCGGTCAGGTAAGCGATGGTGTAAATGCTCTGATCGCGCAGCTCGGAGCACTTTCGTCGGGGGCAGATCAGCTGGCACAGCTTAACCGGGTGGCTGCAGATATGGGCGTGATATATTCCGTAATGGATGGCGTAGAGAACGGATCGGTGCCTGCCTCGGCATTTAAGGCCGGTGTTCTTGGAACCGGCGCAGATTCCGAAGAGGGCTTTAACGCGGTGCTCTCCCAATATCTGGGGACTGATCTGGATTCCCTGGCTTCTCTGGTAGGCGGCTATGCACAGTATAAGGCTGCTTACGGTTCCCTGGGATCCGCAGCTCTGACCGGAAGTCTGCCGGCAATGATGAAGGATATGGTTCTCTCGGAGAGCGGAGTATATGAGATGCCTGTTTACGGCAGTGAAGCAGATCCCGCGGAGCAGGGAACTCTTATCAGAGGTGAGATCACGCGGGATGAGGAACCGGTATCTGAGCAGGATACGAATGAGGATCAGGGATCGGAAGGCAGCATGACGGAGGCATCGGAGACAGGAACCGGAGAGTCTTGGTCTGATGATACACAGACGTCATCGGCCGGAGCAAAGGAAAGTACCATTGAGGGCAGCCCGGACGGAGATGTTCAGGATACTGATACAGTGTCGGCAGATACGGATGCAGCCGAGGAGACCGCAGAGGGCAGTACGGCAGAGCCCGATCAGACAGATAAGGAGGAAGCCGCTGAAACGAAGGTGATCGAGAAGGTGGTGGTTGAAAAACTCGGTATGACGGATACGGAGAAAGCCACAGCAAACGGATACATAGGGATAGATGAAAAATTCCAGACCGTAAAGGCGACCTGCGGAGCTGTTTATACGGTATTGTCACAGATGAGCAGTATGCTCAGCCCTCTTTCCTCACTCGCCTCTCCGGAGACACAGGCTCAGCTGTCAGCGCTTCAGTCAGGAGCTGCCGCGGTAGCATCGGGATCCACTGCACTGGCGGGAGGACTTGCTGAGATAGGAAACGGCATCAATTCACTGGATGCCGGGATCGGACAGCTCTCGACCGGGGCAAATGAGCTGTATGCAGGTACCGGAGCGCTGGTATCCAATAACAGCAAGCTGGTAAACGGAGTGAATGATCTGAGAGACGGAGCAGGTAAATTGTATGACGGAGCAGGAACCTTGTATGAAGGAACAGGTAAGCTGTACGACGGTGCAGGATCTCTGTATGAGGGCACCGGCAGGCTGTATGACGGCGCCGGATCACTGTACAGCGGAAGCGGTGAACTGTATAACGGAGCCGGTGATCTGCGTGACGGAACGGCCAAACTGTATGACGGAGCAGGTAAATTATATGACGGTACCACGGAGTTGTACAACGGAACAGTGGATCTGGATGCAGGTGTGGTTGAACTAAGGGATGGAGTTATCAAACTGGATGAGGAAGGCATAAAAAAGATATATGATGCGTTCGACAGGGATCTTGGTGACTATTTCGACAGACTTGAAGCGATCAGGGAAGCAGGCGAAAACTATAACAGCTTCTCGGGAGTATCGGATGATCACAGCAGCAGTGTGAAATTCATAATAAAGACCGACGGGGTTAAGCTGTGATGCGGGAACAGATCATGACGTGATATCGTTTGCGGACTCATATCGACAGATATCGGCTGCGTAAATATCCCATCTCATACAGGACACGGACTCAAAACTTACAATGGTTTGAGCCCGTGTCCTTTACATTTTGTTGAAATTGACTATGGACTATGCTGAAGATATTTGATTCTTTTTTTGTTCTCACCCCGTTTTTTCCCGAAGGGTTTTCCGAATAATAATAACAAGAGAGTGAGAGGTCCACCCCGGCCGGACTCTCTCAGGGGTAAAGGAACAGAAACAATACAAGGATGTAGATTACGGCAGATTAGGGAAAGACAGAGGAGCCGTAATGCAGACAGGGAAGTTAACAGGAGGGAAAACAATGAAAAGGAAGAGCGTTAGTTTTTTGGCAGTTTCACTGGCGGCGGTAATGAGCCTCTCGGATGCAGTCGTGGTAGCAGCAGCGCCTGCTGAGGAGATCCCGGTAATGGATGAGGGTCAGGCCGATGACGTTGATTATGACCTGAACATCGATGATGAGATAATCAGCCTTGGGGAGAATTCGGATACGTCTTCAGAGAATGAAAGCGGCACCACCGGAAGTGAAAACGGAACCACCGGAAGTGAAAGCGAAACCGGCGAAGGTGAAAGCGGTACGGGCGAGAGCGGAAGCAGCGCAGGTGAGAGCGGAAGCAGCACAGGTGAGAGCGGAAGCAGCACAGGTGAGAGCGGAGGAACTACGGGAGAGGGCGATACGACGGAATCGTCCGTTGAGTCCCCGGCAGAGCAGCAGACTGTTGCACTGCCTACGGTAGATGAATTAAAGAATGTCATCAAAGCCAATCTTAAAGACAATGAATCTGATTCTGAAAAGGTCATAGCTGCGGAAGATATTATTAAAGATTATGCAGTATCCGGTCAGGCAGGTGAAGAAAACAACGTCATTGACGTTACCGTATCAGGATCGGAATTAAAGAGCCATAAGAATGCAGACGGACTTAAGGCATATTGGCTTGGAGTTGGAATTCCTCAGCCTTCTCAGGGCGTTTCGGTCAAGTATTTCGTTTCGACAAAAGCCACTACGGAAACGGACTTGTCTAAGCTTGAATATGAAGAAGCCGAAAGCAGTCAGGCTGAAAATGGAAAGACATACGATACGTTCTATTTTGGAAAGTATGCAGCAACGCCATTCTATACCGGATACGTTTATGCACAGTATTCAAATGGCACTGAAACAAAATGCGTTACCTATGTTGTAGACATGAGCGGCGTCACCTTTGACAATCCGCTTCCTCTTATCAGCGATATTAACGAAGGAATAAACGTAGCAACCCTGCATGATACCGCCGACGTAAGTGCTGATGGGGAACTGGTAAAGGCAGGAACGTATTCGGCTTCGGCTGAGACCACCGCTGACGGAACCAACGTGATCAGGGTCACTGCAGAAGACCTGGTTTATCATCAGGCCGGCGATGGAGCCGGAATGGGATACTGGGTCGGGGTAGCAATACCAGTTCAGGAAAATGTGGTTACGTCATATAAGCAGCATGCAGTTGAAGGAGAGATAGTCTATAACAGCAACCCTGACAATCATTTATTTAATGCTGAAGGCAGGAAAACGCATGACACTTTTTACTTTAACGTAAAGAACATGACGGACGGAAAGGACATGCTCTACGTCAGGTATGCGGCCAGTGATGCAGTCGATGAGAAGGATGTGGTAGAGTATGCATACGAAGTGGATTTCACGAATGTGAAGATGCTCCCTACGGCAGACAGCCTTCGCGCTTCGGCAACCAGCGTGACCATTGGTGAAGTTGGGGAAGGCCAGACGGAGCGTTTGCCTCAGAATACGGTAAAAGTGGCAGTAGAACCCGCCGGAGCTTATGCGAAACTTGTGGCAGAGTCAAGCGATTCCGGCATTGCCACGGCCGAGATCAATAATGGCGTGCTGACGATAACCGGTCATGCTAACGGTGAGGCCAAAATAACGGTTAAGGATATGGTAGCCGGAGCATCAAAGGACATAAGCGTCACTGTTGGCGGAAAGTATCAGGCAGTAAAGGATATTACGCTGACCCCTGCTAAAAAGGAGCTTGAAGTAGGGGATAAGATCGCCGTTGAATATGTCCTGAATCCCAAGAATGTAACTGACACGGCATTTACGTGGACTTCTTCCAATCCCGAGGTGGCAACCGTGGATCAGGACGGCAACGTGACCGCACTTGCAGCCGGAAAGACCGTCATCAAGCTGACGGCAACGCACATAGGTGGCAAAGAGGATCCGGTCTCCGGAGAATCGACTATCGTAGTTAAGCCCGCGGCTACCACTCTGACGATTAACTCGGGTGACCTGGTGCTTACTGCAGGCAACTCCAAATATGGAATCAAGGCAGAGAGCTATCTGCTGAGTGCAAAGGTTTATCCCGAATCTGCTACTGCCACTGCCGTAACCTGGTCGTCCAGCAAGGAATCTGTGGCTACGGTGAATGATGGCCTTGTAACGGCCAAGAGCGCCGGAGAAGCGGTGATCACGGCTACGGTAAAGAGCGGAGATAAGGAGATCACCAAATCCGTTAACGTGACGGTTACCGCAATCCCCGATAGTGATGCGGCGTCCTATGAGGAGGGTGCAGCCTGGATCGGAGCCATAGACGGTACCGGATTGACCTATACGGGATCCGGCCTCAAGCCGCTGCCAAACGTATACTATGACGACACTCTTCTGACAGAGGGCGTTGATTATACGGTTACCTACTCAAATAACATAAACGCTTATGATTACAGTGGAACGACCTTTGACAAAAAGGCGCCTGCCGTAAACGTGAAGCTGACGGGTAACTATTCAGGATCAGTCAGCAGGAACTTCAGCATTGCTCAGGCTTCAATAAATGATGGCAGCGCATCCGACATATATGCTTTGGTAAAGACCGGAAAGAACGCAACTCAGTATCTGAAGCCGGAAGTGAGAGTTGGTCAGACACTGCTGAAGGAAGGTAAGGATTATGAACTCAGCTATCCTGATAAGACAAAGACGGATGCTGATGGAAATGAAGTAGATGCTGAAGGCGCATATGCCAGGGCAGGTGAATATAAGATCGTGATCACCGGCAAAGGCAACTTCACGGGCAGCAAGGAAATCAAGGAAGTCCTTATCGACTCCGTCAGCGCCGTTAACCTGGCCAAGGCTGAGGTCAAGGGACTGGAGAAGTCATACAAGTATGGCGATACGATTGACCTGAGCAAGATCACGGTTACCGGACTTAAGGAGGGTGAATTCAAGGCAGAGTACGTCAGCGGATTTGGCCTGGTGGGAACCAATAAGGTCAGGATCACGAGTGCCGGCACAAACTGCTATGGCTCCAAAGTCGTTTCATTTAAGGTGACCAAGAATCCCATTGACATAGCCACAATCAAGGATTTTGGCGTAAGCGTAAACGGAAACGTCGTAAAGGTAACCGATGACAAACAGGATGGCACGCCTCAGATTGAGTATAATGCAAGCGGCGTAAAGCCCATGGTAAGCATTCCCGGCCTGGCTTCATCGGATTACTCGGTGACCAATAAGGTGGCAAAGGATGGAAAGACCGGCACGATAACGATCAAGGGAAAAGGCAATTATTATAAGGGAAAGGTAAAAGTTTCTTACAACATAGTTCCTCTAGACATAGCAGATCAGATGTTTGTAGCCGACGCATTCGTTGCATCAAACAAGAAGAATGCGTACCAGAAGAACAAGATCACCGTCATAGGAGAAAACGGGAAGACGCTTAAGGCAAATAAGGATTACACGCTTGACTGGTCAACGAATCCCGAAGTGCCCGAAGCAGGCGACACGGTATACGTAACGGTTAAAGGCAAGGGCGGATACGAAGACAGCTACGCTATCGTAAGCTTCGACGTAGTAGAGACCAAGGAACAGAAAATCGGAACCGCAAAGGTTAAGGTGTCTCCTGTTAAGTATGACGGATCCGCAGTAGAATTGGATGAATCCGATATCAACCTTACGGTCGGAAGCGGAAAGAAAGCTGTAGCCCTGAAGTCTACTGACTATAGCATCATAAGCTACCTGAATAATAATAAGGTGGGAACTGCATCCGTCATTATTCAGGGCGAGGGAGCTTACTCCGGAATAAGGGTAGTGAACTTTAGGATAACCAAATGATGACAATATCCTATAACCCCTAAAATACACTAAAGAGGTGGGGTGGTCCGACATAAGCCGGGCCGCCTCATTTCTGTATTAAAATCGTTTACTATCGGGGGAGTGTCAATGTATAATTAAGTTTGGAAGTGCATGTATAATTAAGTTTGGAAGTGCATGTATAATTAAGTTTGGAAGTGCATCTAATTGATTTTTTACTCGGAGGAAGATATGAAGAAGACGGTTATCAGAATACAGTCACTGCTCCTGGTCATACTTCTTGTTTTGGCTGATCCTGCATATGTTTCGGCTGCTTCGGGAAGTTTGATCCGGCATGCCGCGACATATACGGATCATACCAGTCAGCATGAGACGACTGCAGATGGTGTTAAGGCTGATACCGATGATGCCGGTGATACACCGTCCGACGATTCCGGGACTACACCCGGTGATGATATCTCCGACCCCGACGATCCGCCTGTCGAAGAGGATCCTGATCCGGTCATTCCGGCAGTTATCGACACTATAGAGCTGATGACGGCAGATGATTCGGTGACCCGCAGACTCATACAAAAGGACGGTGGGGATTTTGGGACCGAGCTTGTAGCTGTTATAAAAGATGAAAACGGAGCCCCCATAGCAGACAGAGAACTTAAGTGGTCTGTGACCGAGGTCAATGATGAGACAGCAGACGAGCATATGGCTGTGCTTTCCACTGTTGATTCACAGACAGATGATGACGGAAAACTGAGCGTGAATATTACCATCCTGGATGATCATGTCGGAACCGCGGTAATAAAGGTATCCGATCCGGACAATGATTCCATGTTTGCTTCCGTCAGATTTGAGGTGTACTCTGTCGCCGGTGACGAGGAGGTCTCTTTTGAACTGGATAATAAAGACGCACCGGATACTTACGCCTATCCGTATCTTATCACATTGCCTGAGGGATCCGAATACCGGGTGCTGCGCAGTGTTCCCGAAGAACAGAATATTGTGTCCGTTGATGAAAACGGCGTTGCAGAGATCAAAAAAGCTACAGAGGAACCGGTAGAGATAACCGATCGTATTGTAAAGGACGGTATTCCGGTTGACAGTGATCTGACCGGCTCGGGAATCGTAAATGCACGTTATCTTCTGACTGTTTCTTATAGATTTACCGGGATTGTTATAAGCTCTGATACGGAGATATTCTATGCCGGTCACAGCGGATATGTATTGAAACTCGATACCGTTCTGCCCGCATATGAGCTAAACGAGGAGCAGACCGCCTCTGTCACATGGATCAGCAGTGATGAGGAGATCGCGGAGGTGACCGGAAACGGTTCGACAACGGCATCTCTGAAGCTGATCAAACCGGGTAATGTAACGGTCAATGCCCGGATCAAAGTCGGAAACAGCGAGTATAACGCTTATTATACCCTTGAAGTACTGGCAACAGCTTCCCGTCTGGCTGTTCTGGATGAGGAACAGAGTGAACTGTCGGAGATCAGACTTTCTCTCGGAGCCAAAAGACTGCTGAGACCGGCAGCATATGACCGGTCAGGTATCCTGATAAATGAGGACAGCTCCATTCCCGTGGATTTTGTCTGGAAATCCGATAATGAGAGTGTGGTTAAGGTTAATTCCGACGGCTTTTTGACTACTCTGGATGAAGGCACGGCCGTGATCACGCTTACCGATACTTACGGTGAAAAGTCGGTTTCTGTTACGGTAACGGTTGTCTGGGAGGTGACGGCGCTGATACCCGATATGTCAAGTATCACGATTGAAGAGGGTAAGCAATCGACCATGAATGTTTCAATCCTTCCCTACGATATCATTCCGGAGAAGGTTTCTCTGAATGCGTATTCCGACAACACAGAAGTGGCGGAGGCTCTTATTTCCGGTAAAACGCTTACATTCATTCCTCATTCCGCCGGAAGGGCGACGGTTACGGTATCGGATGAGGGAAGCGGTCAGACCTGTGCGATCACTGTTGATGTCGGGGGAGCTTACATCAAGGTGACCGGGTTGAAACCGATAGAAGATGCCATCAGTATCTATGCCGGAGATACCAAATATCTGAGATACAGCGTGACCCCGGTAAATTATACCGACACCAGATTTGTATGGGAATCAAGAACTTCCAGTGTGGTTTCTGTCGACCCCGTCAGCGGTGAGATCGAGGGCCTTAAAAAGGGCAATGCGATAATCACTGTAAGTGCGATACACGATGGTACCGTTGTCAGGAAGGCTACCTATTCCGTAACGGTCAGACAGCGTTCATATGTGGATTATATTAATATAACTCCCGGAGATGCCGAACTTTCCGCTCCTGTGACCGATAGCAGGGGAGAAAGGATATCCGCCGGAGAAACGCTGCAGCTACTGGCTGCGGCATATCCGGAGAATGCTCTTGGCAAAAAGATAAAATGGAGCAGCAGCAATGAGAAGATTGCCACTGTGGAACCCAACAGCGGTCTGGTAGAGGCCAGAAGTAAGGGTACCGTAGTGATCACGGCACAGGCGGAATCGCCGGATGAGATCACTCCCGGCGCAAGCAGTTCGATTACCGTAACCGTCAGATCAGATGTGGATGTGTATGATGTCGATACAGGCAGATACAGCATGAACAGCATATGGATCGGGAATATTGAGGATCAGTATTATACCGGTGCGAAGCTTATGCCCGAACCTAACGTATATTACGGCTCGGTGCTCCTTGACCGTGAAAAGGATTATACATTTGCCTATAAGGATAACGTAAATGTCAGCACCGCAGATCCCCTTGTCACTGTCAGGCTGAAGGGAGATTATTCCGGTACGGTTTCGCAGGGATTCAAGATCCGTCCGGCCGATATCTCGGAAGCCGTGGTAGACAGTACGACTGTTTTTGTCAAAATGAAGAGCGGTGTGCCCGTTGAACAGCTGCTGGTTCCCAAGGTTACCTACGCCGGAAAGAAGCTTAAAGCCGGAGTTGATTTTGAAGTGGAATACACGGAAAGCATCGAAAGTGCGGATGCCTATACCCTTCCCGGCAAATGGGGACTGGTCATCAGGGGAGAAGGAAACTATACGGGTGAATATGACACTTATGAGTATATAGTTGATAAGAATACCGCCTTGAACATAGCAAAAGAAACCGTGGTACTGGAATACACCACACATAAATATACCGGAGAGCCGCTGATGCCCAAAGTCACGGCGGAGGGTCTTACGGAGGGAGAGGACTATGAAGTTCTGTACAGCAGGAATACCGCTCCCAGCACTGCTTCCGTGCTTGTAAAGGCTACGGGACTTAATGTTTACGGCGTTAAAAAATTGACATTTAAGATCCTTCCGGATCCGGAAAGCCTGTCACAGTGTGATCTGGATGTGGAGATAGACGGCAGAAGCATTGTGGTACAGAAAGGAAGAGGGAGCGTTGATCTTGAATATGTTAAGGGCGGGCTCAAACCTGCAATCAATGTTTACAGGAACGGGATCAGGCTCGGAAAGAAGGATTGCAGCGTATCCTCAAAGATCGATCTCAAGACGATGACCGGAACCATTACGATAAAAGGAAAAGGCAATTATTATAAAGATTCGGCCGTGATATCCGTAAATGTTTCCAAACAGGATATCCGTAACCTGCTTCCGGTTGTCGATGATTTTGCCTATTCCGCGAGAACGAACGCTTATCAGAAGAATACTGTCACGATATATGATAAGAACGGTAAGGCTTTGACGCCCGGAACCGATTATCGTATTTTTGCCGGAGACTGGGAGGCGGAGAGTGATACACCCGCTGTCGGAAGCATCGTGACGGTATTTGTGGAGGGTGAAGGCTTTTATGATGGCAGGATGCAGCTGTCATTCAATGTTGTGGATCCCGAAAAAAAGATCAATTCATCAAAGGTGTTCTTCCGGGACGATGACATTGAGATCCCGCAGAGCCGTTTTGCGATCAGGTATGCCGGAATGCCCGTATGCCCGGACAAAGACATCATCATTTTGAAAAATACCGTCAGGGAGGGAAGGAATCTGATAACGACAGACGTTGACCCGGCAAATTATAAGATTATAGGCTATGTCAATAACGGTAAGCCCGGAACAGCCACCGTGATACTCAAGGGCAGGGGCGAATACGCCGGTATCAAAAACGTCACATACAAGATTAAAAAGTAAATGCATAAGATCGATCTCATAACCGGGTTTCTCGGATCCGGCAAAACAACCTTTATAAAAAAATATGCGGAATACCTTATTGGACGCGGTGAACGTATAGGAATCCTCGAAAATGATTTTGGGGCAATAAACGTGGATCGTGTCCTTCTTTCGGATATACTGGGGGATAATTGCGGGATTGAGATGGTTGTCGGCGGCGATACTCAGGACACACACAGACGCCGTATGAAGACCAAGCTTATTGCATTGGCGATGAACGGATATGACAGGGTGATAATAGAGCCTTCCGGGATTTTTGATGTTGACGAGCTTTTTGATCTGTTGTATGAAGAACCTCTTGACAGGATGTATGAGATGGGAGCCGTCATTACGATCGTAGACGCAGGGATCGGGGATCTTTCCGGGGAATCCCGGTATCTGATGTGTTCCCAGACCGCCTGTGCCGGACGGATCATATTGAGCAAGATGGATATGATGGCCCGGGATGGCATAGGATCGGCTTTGGACGGTGAAGAGGGTCGTGTCGGCAGTGAGACCATAAAACGGGATCTGGATCTGCTCAATAACTGTCTTACGGAATTCAAATGTAAAAGAGTCATTGATACGGAGGATATCTTTCCGGCGGATCTGAATGATCTGAATGATGCAGATCTGGCAGGACTTGCGGAGTGCGGATATAAACGATTCTCTCATATTAAGATGCCGGTCATGGATACAGGTCATTATGAGTCTCTCTTTGTGTATCATCTTGAGCTTGATCATGAAGATCTTGTCTCGCGGATACGCGGTATCTTTACTGATGACAGGTGCGGACATATTTTCAGGATCAAGGGCTATATGAATACCACAGACCGCGGCTGGCTGGAGATCAATGCCACGTCAGAAGCATTTCTCGGGATCAGCGAAACAGAGGAATCCGAAAATGTGATAATAATCATCGGGGAAAATGTGGACAAGGAAGCGGTACGCAGATTCCTGCCGGTTCAGTGAAATGATCGTTTTACGGTGACTGTTCCCCGGACGACATCGATACGAAAACACATTTTTTTCACATTTTTTACATTTTTCTTTCACTTTCAACCGCTATACTCCCAATCATTACATTACTGATCACGATAATTCATACGGACGAAACAGTTACAGGCTTTATTGCTTTTGGTTACAATTCAAGGAAAGACAGATATGGAGGAAAAAGCTTTGAGTTCGATCAGATTCAGACATGAATTAAAGCACGATATTTCAACAGCCGATATGATCGCGATACGACAACGGCTGCGAGCGGTGGCAAGACCGGATCCGCACGCCGAGGGCGGAAGATACCTGATACGAAGCCTTTATTTCGATACACCGGCTGACAAGGCGCTTATAGAAAAACAGAACGGCGTCAGCCGCAGAGCCAAATTCAGGATCAGATATTATAACGGTGATAAATCCGTTATACATCTGGAAAAGAAATGCAAAACGGGAGGACTCGGTACTAAGATATCGGCCGCTCTCACCGAAGAGCAGGCACAGTCTATCGTAGACGGCAGACTGGACTGGATGAGGGAAGCGGATTCCGAACTGATACGGGAGCTTCATACCAGGATGGTTTCGGAGGGACTTGCTCCCAAAACAATAGTGGATTACACCAGAGAACCGTTTATATTCGGCCCCGGAAATGTGAGAGTGACCCTGGATTACAATATCCGGACGGGACTTGGCAGCACAGATTTTTTGAATACGGAATGTATTACGGTTCCGGCAGCACAGGGCATATGCATTATGGAAGTCAAATGGGACGACTACCTGCCCGATATCATCAGAGACGCCGTACAGTTATCACATGCGGCAACAGGTTCCTTTTCCAAATACGAAGCCTGCAGGCTTCCGTCGATTGACCCGAGAGTGGGCAACGAGTATTGAATATAGATGGACAGTTTCAGATAACCGTAAACTCGTGGTCTAAAAATAGTGTACCCCATGTACCCCATGAGAGGTATTTATCCATCGGGTACAGTCCAAACTCGTGGAATGTACCCCATGTACCTGATGTACCCGATGTGGATCAGCTGATAGCTGTAGGATTTGG
>JAFUAB010000015.1 GCA_017460885.1 Lachnospiraceae bacterium | reverse complement strand
GGCTGATCGTAGGAGCAGGGTTGTTCTACGCCGACTCCGCAGCAAATTTCCAAAAGGTCTTCAAGGATGCCATAGCAACGTACGGCATACCCACAAAGCTTTATGCTGACAATGGTGCGCCATACTCAAATGAGCAGTTATCCCTCATCTGCGGTGCAGTCGGAACGGTGCTTCTTCACACAAAGGTTCGTGACGGGGCAAGCAAGGCCAAGATCGAGCGTTTCTGGCGTACCACGAAAGAACGCTGGTTATACGGACTGGACACGGAGACCATTCATTCTCTCGAACAGTTCAATGAAATGTTCAGGGAATACATACGCTCATACAACACCATCCAGCATTCCGGCATCGGATGCACCCCTTTTGATAGATATCAGGCTTCAAAAGATTCCATCCGTATCCCCAGATCAAGAGAGTGGCTTGATGAGTGTTTCTTAAACCGCGTAACCAGAAAGGTTCGTAAGGACTCCACCATTTCCATCGACAAGGTATCCTATGATGTCCCCATGCAGTTCATCGATCAGAAGGTCGAGATCAGGTTCAGGCCCGGAGAGATGGATTCCGCCGTGATCATCTACGACAATGAAAGATATCCGATCCGTGTTACCAACAAGAATGAAAACTGCCACGTGAAGCGCAACAATGGTCCTTCTCTTGATTATTCGAAGTTAGGAGGCTCACATGTTTAATTCGTATTATTCGCTGGCATTCAACCCCTTCGATAAGCAACAACTTCCGGAGAAGGACTGCTTCCGTTCAAAGGATTTCGATGAGATGACGTCCAGGCTCAATTTCCTTAAGGATACCCGTGGGATCGGTTTATTCACTGCCAGCCCCGGCATGGGGAAATCCTTCTGCCTGAAATGCTTCGCCTCAACCCTCAATCCGAATCTGTATCACATGGAGTACGTCTGTCTATCCACCATAAGCGTTGCTGACTTCTACAAGCAGTTATGCCTCATTCTCGGAGTTAAGGACAGGGGCGGCAAGACCGTCATGTTCAAGGCCATACAGGAGCAGATCTATTACCTGTATCACGAGAAGCGTCAGCCTCTGCTTCTTGCTATCGATGAGGCGCAGTATCTGTCCACCGGGATCTTAAATGACATCAAGATGCTCATGAACTACGGATATGACTCGGTTAACTGTTTCACTCTCATACTTTGCGGTGAATCACACCTTAATGCAATCTTAAGAACCCAGCCGCATGAAGCACTGCGTCAGCGCATCACCGTTCACTATAACTACCAGGGACTGTCCGACTCTGAAGCCATCGAATACATACTTCACAAGTTAAACTGTGCGGGAAGTTCCAAGGCCATCATCGACGAATCAGCTTTAAACGCCGTCGTGGGTCAGACTCATGGCAATCCCAGATTGATCGACAACATCATGTCCGACGCCTTAGTCATCGGCTCCCAGCAGGACAAGAAATGCATCGACGTCGACGTGATCCTTGCTGCCGCCAACAATCAGAATCTTGGATAAGGTATGCTGTTTTCAATGTACGAGGCTGTGGGTAACCGCAGCCTTATCTCATAAGGGGACATATCCTCTGCTGAGATAAATCCGCGGTAAAAGCGCCGTCATGCCGCCGGAAATACGCCGTCACCGATCCAACTGCACAGTCGGGGAGGCAAAACCACCGAAATCAATTCGCCATAACCTCCGCTGTCAATTCGCCGTCCCACACCATATGTCATTCACCTTTGCCTTTATCTTGAATACGTCGGTTCCGATGCTCCGCAGCTCATCCTCTGCCGGAAGGGCTCCGGTACCATTTGCCACGTGGGCAAGCTGGTTTACGTTAGTTCCAAGCCCCCGAAGCTGCCTGTCCATGTCAGCAAGCGTCGCATTCATGCTTATAAGTAAAGCCCTGTCCTCAGAGGAAGTAACCCTTGAATTAAGGCAGGCTTCCAGAGCATACGCCTGCTGACTGACGCCCGCCGCCTTTACTAATGAGAGGAAATGCGCATACTCATCATCATTCATGCGAACATATACGTTATGTGGTCTTTTTCGCATGGTGCGCGTCTCCTTTCATAGATTGGCGGGTGGCAGGGGGTGTGCAGAGGGCGCAGCCCTTGCCGAGGATCCAAGGGGCAGAGCCCCTGGCAAGTTTAGCGAAGCGGATAAGCCGTCAGGCTTATCTGCAAGCGGTGCAATGTGGCTTGCCACATTGCGAAACTTGCCTAACTACCCAGAGCCGATTTAGAAGCTTCGGCGGTCGGTTGCGGGTAGTTAGTGGTCTGCCTTGTGAGGTCGTTTACAGACCGAACAAGGTGTGGGGCGATGCTGGATGTGACGGTGGAGAGGGATACAGCAAGGCCGTTTACAGGACTTGCGATTTCCTCGGAATCGGAGCATCCATGCTGAGAACCACCGATACCAACCGGGAACACAGAATTGATTGGTTAGCTGCTTGTGGGTGCCGAAATCGGTACCGTTTTTCATGCTCCGGATCTGTTTGAGGGTGCCGGATCCGGTACCCGGCTCCCAATTCGGTTCCATAAATCGGAGCTGCTCTGATCCATGGTTCCTAATCCGGTACCCTTTTAGCCGCATGCAAAGCTGAGCATAGCATCGGTAATCTCCGCCGGTTCAATCTCATCATTCGCGTCAGCATTTATGGCAGTTCCCTCTGATGCTTCTCCAATGACGTCCGCTTCAGCCCTAACCTTGCTTTCTACATCACAATCACCTGCGACAGAAGCCTCTTCCTGTCGCTTTAGCCCTTCCTCCGTACGGCCGTATCCGTAGAAGCAGATCATATCGTCAGTCAGGTCGTCCATATTCTCGACTAAATCCTTCATCGTGTCAGTTGACATCATCTTTTCGACTATCAGTTCAGCGAACCTGTCAAGACCCGATGAGTTTATGGAAAAATAATTATTCGGTATGATCGTTCCGTCGCCATCTATCTCATTGGAGGGTCTGTCTGCATCCCGGTATGTCCTGATCAAAGCATCCGCAATGATCACCCCATACGAATACCTGCCCTTAATCTTTTGTAGTATCTGATATGCTTTTCGCTGCCGGACGTCATCCATGTTAAATTTGACGTTGGTGCATCGGTAATTTCCAGCCATGATCCTGACCTCACTTCTTCAGTTCCCGCTGTTTGGAGAGGAATGCATATCCTTTGGCGTTAGCACAGATGTCATCAATGACTATCACGCCGGGGGTTTTCCAGAACTCGGAGAAATACTTCAGTATCCTGCCGCCACCGCCGATTACGTACAGTTTCATCAGGTCTTCCTTGAATCCATAACTATGGATCTTCTTTATGACCTCGGAGCAGTAATCCCCGGCAACCTTCCTGACGGTCTCCGATATGTTGTCCCTTCTTCCGTTAGTTCCTTGCCCAGTGTAATGTTCTTGTCCATCACGTTCCTCCTTTAGATCAAATCAATGTCACCGTTATATGTTGCATATTATTTTCTTTTCCAGTTCCTCAAAATCTATGTCCGTATTCTGTTCAAATTCGCTAAATGCATTTCTTCTGCCGGGTGCCTTTATTTGAGTTCGGGATCTGCGTTCCTCGCACCATTGTCTGACCGTTTTATAGTTCCTGCAGCCTTGATAATGATTTTCGGATATCCGTTTAAGCTGATAATCCACTTCTGCCCTGCCGAATTCCTTTACCAGATCTTCATACTCGGGATCCGTGAGTGAGTCAGTCTTGCTGCACTCTTTTACTCTTGTATGGTTATGTTTTGTATTATTATTCTTAGTTAATTGCTGCGGGGTTTCCGTGCACGGCGTTTCCGTGAACTGATTCTCCGTGGCCTGAAAAGCCGTTTTCTGAGATTCGCCTGTCTCCTGTGGCATATCATGGACTTCAATCTGATTGCAGCCATATCTGTTTCCGATGCGTTTCTGTTCTCTGGTCACGTATCCCAGTTCGATCAGGCGATTCATGGCCTTTGCAATCCGATCTCTTCCATCCGGAAGAATAGCTTGCAGGCCTCTGTTCGACAGATTCCATCCATCCGGCAGGGACAGAAGCGTGATCAGTAATCCCCGATCCGTTAATGACAGGTTTTTGTCCCTTGTAACCTGTCTTGATACGGACATATAATTGTTCTGAGTTTTGTTCTTCAGTATTGCCATAGTGTACCTTTCATCAAACAGATTTCACTCCGTTGCCTTTAGCGCCGGGCACCGGAACGACCTGTTTAGTCGTCGTTCCTACGGTTATTTTCCTGCGTGCCGCAATATAATACTGCATTGTTGTAGATTCCAGATCCCCGATATACGCGGCTATCTCCTTTACGCCTGCTCCGTTTTCATACATCCTCGTGGCGAATGTCCTCCGCAATACATGAAGCCCGCTAACCTGACCGTCAAAATCCAAATGCTTATATATGGTGCTCATGCAATGCTCCATCATGGTAGCCGTATATGGGTTGCCGTTGCGGGTCCTGCATATCAGGTCGTTTGGTCTTCCGGGCATCCTCTGTCTGATGCTCTCAAGATCAGCCCTGGCTTGTTCCGTCAGTTGGATAAGCCTGGCTTTCTGATTCTTGGTTGTGCCCTGGACGCTGATATAATTGTTTTCTCCGTCTCTTTTGTTACGGTTTCTGATTACAGAGGTACTCTTACTGATGGAGAGCAGGCTCGATTCTCTGTCATAATCGCTCCATCTTAGGCTGATAAGCTCGCCTATCCTCATGCCCGTATGCAATAACAGGCTTCCAAACGGGCCTCCGGGATATTTATGCCTCCCATTACTGAACCTTTTGCGGCACTCGTCCTCAAATCTCTGCTCCTCTTCTATTGAGAGTACGATCACGTCCGCGTCCTCGGCTTCCTTTGTCTCCAGCTTGGACAATCGCCTTTTGATGCCCTTTTTGACAGGAAGAACCGGGTTATCCTTCAGTTCTCCGCGTGACATGCCCCATTCATAGGCAGCGTTTATGACATCCAGAGCCTTGGTTATGGAAGATACCGACAGCCCTTCTTTGATCAGATTGCTTATATGTGCTTCTATATCGATAGAAACAACTGTCTGAATCTGCATGTGTCCCAACGGATACCCGGCAATCTGATTTTTGATCGTACCTTCTCTCCGGTCTACGGACTTTGGCTTAAGCTCTCCATTATCAATCTGAGACTCCAGATGTCTGGTACACAGATCCTCAACGGTGTCCTTTCCGGAAAAAGAAGCGCGGTTCTTCTTTGCTATCCAGGCGCTTTCCTTTTCCTTCATCAGTCTCATGCAGACAGCACGGTTAGCCCCGGTCACGGTCAGCGTCTTCCTCCTACCGTCATCCTTAAGTCCGACGCCTTTTCTGTATGTAATTGTCCCATCGGGATTCTCCCTGAAGGATCCCTGGCCTTTAGCTGCCCTGCCGTCCATCCGTCACGACTCCTCTCTACATTGCAAACGTCTTGTACTGATACTGATCCAGCCACTCGTTCAGTGCCTTCGCGGTAACTATATATCGTCCGCCCAGCTTGATCGATGGAAAGCTTTTGCTCTTGATCAGCGCATACGCCTTGTCGCGCCCGATGTGCAGCCTCTCCGCCAGCTCCCTTGCTGACAAAACCGAATAATCATCCTTGTCTGAAATAATGGTCGTACTGTTCATATGAATCCTCCTCCCTTTTCCGTTTGTCCGATTGTCGGATCGATCCCAATTCTTCAGCCTGATTCTATTAACCTTACTTTTCCGTTTGTTCCTTAAAAATCGGATCAGAAGAAAACTTTCGACTGTCCTGACAGGAACGTTGATCCTTCTTTTCTATCTATGGGCACTTCGCGCCGCGAATTTCCCCAAATATTGCCTTTTTTGCGGCAATCTTTCTATGTTTTCTTTTTCTTACTAAAAAAAACATCATAATTCGTTTGTTCACTTTTATGAACTATATTGATGGTATTATAAGGTTCATATTTATGAACTGTCAATAGATAATTCAAATTTAGTTCAATTTTTTGAACAGACAGCGCTCAAAACGGAACATCTATGCTATGATGATTTGTGTGGGCTTACACGAGCTCACTCAATACATATCAATTTGAGAGGATATCTGAATGACTCTAGGAGAAAAAATAAAATACTACAGAACAACACTGGGAATTACGCAGGCTCAATTCTCAAGTCTGTCCGGAATCGGGTTAAGCACAGTAAAGAAACTGGAACGGGACATGATGAATCCCAAGCCTCAAATGCTTATGAAAATCGCTAATGCCCTTGGAGTAAGCATAAATATCTTTACAGACTTTGACATTGAGACAGTCTCTGACGTAATGTCCCTGCTTACTAAAATGGATGAACAGACCGATATGGATTTTATCGCAGAATATGATGAAGACGGACTTCCTGACCCGAAGACCATACGGATTTCTTTTGAGCATCCCTCAATGCAGAAAAAACTGGCAGACTATGTGAGAACCCGGGATCTTCAGAAAAAAATAGATGAAGAGCGCACACAATACACTAAGCCTGCCGAACAGGAAGCATATTCCCGAATGGATGAAAATCTTGAACAGGCACGCCTTTCCATCTGCCAGGATAATACAATCATTACAAAGGAATTCCGTGACGGGCACATACATGTAAAACTAAGTCCATCATAGACATTATTTCTCTATGAAATTTCATTGTGCAAAATGACGAATAAGTCCAATTCGATTGACCTGAAATTGACCTATGAATTGACCTATCTTTTAGAAAATTGACCTATTTTACCGATTTTCGAAGTAATTTCTTCCTGATTTGTCCTGTCAGAATTAAGCAGTAAAAAGAAGGAATCCCATTTTTCTGATTCCCACAAACCCGCATAAATACTGGTAAAAACAAAACTCCCGATTCGTGAGAATCAGGAGTTTTATCAGCAGCGGTACAAGGATTCGAACCTTGAAATGACGGAGTCAGAGTCCGTTGCCTTACCATTTGGCGATACCGCTATTTGAAGCGAACGCTTCGTATTTATTTTATCAGAACTTCAAACTGTTTATTGGTACAGAATTCGTACTGACGAAAGTAAATTATAACGGATTCGCACTCAAAAATCAAGCACTTTTTTATTTTAATCGTTACTTTTTGCAAAGCGGTGTTCACAACATCACAACAGCCAGCTGAGCACGACCAGCGGGAAGTGCGAAGCGGCGGCCGTCATGCGTTAGCATGACAGTGTTCACTACAGCCAGCTAAGCACGACCAGCGGGAAGTGCGAAGCGGCGGCCGTCATGCGTTAGCATGACGGGGTGATCAGTGATTCAGGATATAATCCTGAATCACTGATCACACTTCGAACATCAACTCTCCATACGTCGGAATCGGCCACACGTCCTTGTCGACGATCATTTCGAGCTCGTCACAGGGAGCACGGAGCGCATCCATTGCGACAACCACGGAATCCTTATAGTAGAAGGCCTGCTCCTTGGCATCGGAGATAACGGCGGCCTCATTGAGTCTGTATTTCAGTTCACTGTAGGCCCTCTGGGCAATGGTCAGGCACTCGGAAACCTGATTCAGCAGATCGATCTCGGCCTCGGCGCTTGCGCCTGCTGCCTTGACAGCGTTAACAGTATCGGCCAGCGTACGCGCATATCTCACAACAGCGGGAATTATCTGCTTTCCGGCCATATCGATCATTGTCAGCGCCTCTATATTGATGGTCTTTGCATAGGTCTCGTAGATGATCTCCTCACGGGATTCAAGCTCGGTCCGGGTGAATATCCCGTACTTTTCAAAAAGCGCCACGCTCTTGTCCGTGGTCAGCGCACAGGCTGCCTCGATCATGGATCTGATATTCGGCAGACCGCGTCTCTCGGCCTCCCTTACCCAGGCATCCGCATAACCGTCTCCGTTAAAAATTATGCGCTGATGCTTAGTCATATATCTTTTGATCAGATCGTGCAGGGCTTCCTCAAAGTTGTCCGCAGCTTCAAGCTCCGTAGCCGCCTCATCAAAGGCCTCTGCAACTATTGCATTGAGGATCGTGTTCGGACTGGCTATGGAATCGGAGCTTCCCACCATACGGAATTCAAATTTGTTGCCCGTAAAAGCAAACGGCGAGGTTCTGTTGCGGTCCGTTGCGTCCTTAACAAGATCGGGAAGTGTGGAAACACCGGTCTCCAGCTTGCCGCCCTGGATCGAGCTGTTGGCCACCCCCGTCTCAACGAGCTGCTTGACCACATCCTCAAGCTGCGTTCCCAGGAACATGGAAATGATCGCCGGCGGAGCCTCGTTTGCCCCCAGTCTGTGATCGTTGCCCACGTCCGAAGCCGACTGCCTCAGCAGATCCGCATGGGTATCCACTGCCTTCATGATGCAGGCCAGTACCAGCAGAAACTGCAGGTTTTCATTTGGCGTATCACCCGGATCAAGCATATTTATGCCGTTATCGGTATTGATCGACCAGTTATTATGCTTACCCGAACCGTTGACCCCCGCATAAGGCTTCTCATGCAAAAGGCATCTCATACTGTGCTGGATCGCAACCCTTTTCATGGTCTCCATTACCAGCTGATTGTGATCGACCGCGATGTTTGCCGTATCGAATATGGGCGCAAGCTCATGCTGTGCCGGAGCGACCTCATTGTGCTGTGTTTTGGCCGTAACGCCCAGCTTCCAGAGCTCGATATTTAAGTCCTTCATAAAGGAGCCGACCCTTTCACGGATAACTCCGAAATAATGATCCTCCATCTCCTGACCCTTGGGTGCCGGTGCCCCGAAAAGGGTGCGCCCCGCAAACATCAGATCGGACCTCTGCAGATACAGGTCGGTATCCACGAGAAAGTATTCCTGCTCCGGCCCGACCATGGGTGTAACCCTGGTAGCCTCTTTATTACCGAAAAGCCTGACGATCCTGATCGCCTGCTCGCTCAGCGCCTCCATGGAACGAAGCAGCGGTGTCTTTTTGTCCAGAGCTTCACCGGTATATGAACAGAATGCGGTGGGAATGCAGAGTATCACGCCGCATGCGGACTCTTTAAGAAAAGCCGGAGAAGTGATGTCCCATGCCGTATAGCCTCTGGCCTCGAAGGTCGCCCTTAAGCCTCCGGACGGAAAGGACGATGCGTCGGGCTCGCCCTTTATCAGCTCCTTACCGGAAAACTCTGTGATCATATGACCGTCTTCATCCGCAAGGGAAACGAACGCGTCATGCTTTTCGGCGGTAATACCGGTCAATGGCTGAAACCAGTGTGTATAATGCGTGGCACCGTTTTCCTCCGCCCAGTCCTTCATGGCCTTGGCCACCACATTTGCGGAATCCATGGAGAGCTCACCGCCCTTTTCCATGACCTGTACAACCTCTTTGTAGACGTTTTTCGGCAGACGCTCCTTCATCTTGCCGAGCGTAAACACATTTTTGGCAAACAGTTCTGTTACTTCACTCATTCTTCTTCATATCCTCCTCGTCGGTCTCATCGACCGTTTCAATCCACTCCGTATGTTTTTCCGTTAAATACATTGTCATTGGAAATTGTAACATGTTTTCCGGAATAAATCCCTACGTACCCGTCAAAGGTACATCCGCTGATATTAAGCCCGTCGACGACACAGTAGTTTTTATCCAGCGGATTATAATTGGTATACAGGCTCATGCAGGTCACGTATGCTCCGCTATAGTAATGTACTTCCATATCCCAGGCCGCCATATAACAATTGCTGATGGTCACATTCTTGCATATCGCATCATCTTTTGACCTGCCGGATTCAAAGTTGGGCTCGATTATCACTCCGCACTCGGGATACGCACCGTTGGCATTATAGATATTGCAGTGATCAATGATCAGATCATCTGCATCCACTATAGAAATATTATTTCTGCGATTTCCGTAGATATCACAGTTTTTGATCTTAATATCGCTGCAACCGAAGAAATCACTGTTCTCCATTTTGGTTCCGAGATAGATACCATCTCCGTAATTGTCATAAATCTGCATATCCGAGATCGTAACATGCGTTGCTCCCACAACCCCTATCCCATGACCATCATATTTGTTGTTTGAACCCTTAAAAGTGTCCCTGACACCATATACCTGTCCGCCCCGTATGCTTACGTTCTCTATATGCCCGTCATGCATATCCGCAATACTTATCGGATAGAACCATTGATCAAAACCATTCGCAACCGTAAACTTCAGGATCGCATCATTATCCATTACCAGACTTACTCCGCCCTCAAGCTGAAGGCCCCAGGGATGCAAATCGTTTATCTCGATGTTATATGTTCCGGCCGGAACATATACGGTTACAAGGTCATTGGAGCCCCGGTCCTCATAAAGCTTACCCGCTACGATAACAGCTGCACGCAGAGCCTTATAGTCATCTTTACCGTCATCGGGAACAGCGTTCCTGATCTCGTCAAATTCATACGATGAACGTTCATCAACACGCTCCTCCATATCGGTTTTTCCGCTGTATTGTACAGCATAATCGGTAACATCAATGTAATCGCCTGTCGGCACCGGAACCTCTGAGGTAAAGGAATCCGCGGGGTTCATATTGGTCTTCCACTTGGCATATAATACGTAATCAGAGGTGCTTCCCTTCGGTATCGCGGTGATGGCATTCTTAACACTGCATTTGGCATCAGTATACCATCCGACGAACGTATATCCCTCTCTGACGGGAGCGAACAGTGCAAGATCGGATTCTGCCACATCTTCGATCGTATATACGCTCAGATTTCCATCGTTGGTCACATCATCTGCCCCGAGAACATAAGTTATACTGTATCCTTTGATCACCCACCTGGCATAAAGCACCCGAACCGTATTCAGAAGTTCCGCATCTACTACTGATGCACCACCCGGATAATCCGATCCGTCAGTAAAGACCACTTCTCCGTCGGGCTTATCGCTCCAGCCGGCGAACTGATAGCCCTTCCTGGTATATCCGTTCTTTGTCAGCTTATACGATTTTCCCACAGTCATCTTCTTATCGCTCATCTTACCGGAGGTAGCACCGTTGGGATTAAAGGTAACAATATGATTTTTGCCCGGTTTGGCCGCCGTGATGGTGACGTTTTTGGTTCCGCCGTAGTTGCCCAGACCGTGGATCGTAAATGTTACCTTTCGGGTTTTTTCATTATATGCATAATTAAGGATCTCAAAGTTGGCATCACCGTCCGCATCGATACGGGGAATAATAACTCCTCCTGCGGTAACCACTATCTTGTTATCGAGATAAGAGCTGTCGCCTGCTGCCGCAGCCGCTTCATCAACAAACACCGTATTCGCCTTGACCGAAGCCTTGGCCATGCTTGCCTGCACGATCCTGTAATATGCGTCCGCGGAACCCGAATAATAGGGCTCCCTGAATGTGATATGAGCCTTAAGCAGCGTGCCGACATCCAGTATATATTTTTCGGTTGCACTTATCGGGGTTCCCGCAGTGACTGTAACGGAATTGCCCTTTGCGTCCCTGTATGTTGTATCGTTTACAAAAGAATATTCGATCGACTTGTTGTAATCCGTATTTGCAGCCAGCTTTTTGCCCGTTGTCAGATCGGTGACCGTTACGGAGGTTACCGCCTTGGCACCTTTTCCGGAAAATACTAGATCCGTGGCGATCGCACTGATCTTATCCGCACTTTCGGCTGTGATCGTATTAGGTTTGATATTGTAATTGAGAGTTGTGCCTCCGGTATAATTCCCTTTTCCGGTGATCTTAACCGATGCAGCAACATTGCTTTTGGTATTGTTGCTATATTTGAGGCTATAATCGGTACCCTCCCTAAGCTCGATACCGGCGCTGTTTCTAACGATCACATCGGGCTTTACCCCGCCTTTGGTATAATCAAAGTCTGCCGTCTCCGCAGCCCCGGTGGCCGCAAAAACAATATCACTTATATTTCCTTTGCTTATCGTGAAGGTTTTGCTGACCTTGCCGCTGCATCTTCCCTTTCCGGTAAAAGTGATCGTGGCCTTGCCGGCTTTTGCGTTGTTCTTGTAAGTTACGGTATAATCGCGATCTTCCTTGAGCAGATTACTGCCGAGATTAAGTGAGTAACCCTCAAGCCGGATCTCCGATCCCGCATATTCGTAAACCGTATTGTCCGGAAGAAGCACGGTCACGTTTTTCATCTGGAAAGAAGACGGAAGATCGGACTCATCCACCGATGCGTCCTCAACAACCTTTTGCGTAAAGGAAGCCGTTCCGGTGTAGTTGCCTTTTCCGGTTATCGTCACCGTATATTCGCCGGGTCCGGCCCCGACCTGAGAATGATCATATGTGAAATCCTTATCCTCAACCAGCTCAACGATCTTACCACCTATTTTATAAGTAACCTTTGTTGTACCCTTTTGTACTTCGTCCTTTACCGCAAGTGTGATATCCTTTATTTCCACTCTGGTGGGATCGGACAGACTCAAAGGAGTGATGGTAAACTCCGCAGCTGCCTCATCAGCCCTGTTCTCATATTCACCCTTCGGTACAACCCTAATATGTGCTGTACCCGCGTTGGTATTATCAGTGATGGTAAGCGTATAATCATCATTTGCCGTAAGGTTCGTCTCGTTTCCGGCTTTATCAGTAAAAGCTACCGAGATCTCCGGGTTGATCATCTCACCCGTGTATTCAAAGGATGTCTTACCAACAACACTGACCCTAAGGATACCGGAATCGTCCGGCAGTTCTTCCCAGATCGCATAGAGAGTGATCTCTTCGCCATTTACCGCTGTCAGGTTACCGATCTCTTCTCCGTCCGCGTATGCCGTACCGCTACCGTCTGCTTTGGTATTCCAGCCTGCAAACTTATATCCATCACGTTCAAAACCATTCAGTCTCAAAGCGATGGTCTCATCATATCTAATCTCGGAGGCAGACATAGTGCCCGTACCTTCATTGGCATCATATATTACCGAATAGGTTATGGGCGTCCACTGCGCATAAAGGATGACCGAACCGCCTGCTGTTTTTACCAGATCCCTGACAGCGGCCTCATCCTTATATGTATCGCCGTTCCCGTTTTCCCAGGTATTCCATCCGGCAAAAGAATATCCTTCTTTGGTAAACGTATTTTCACTGAGAAGCGAACTCTCGCCGTAAACATGATCACTGTCAGCCATGGATCCCGAACCGGTGTTGGGATCGTATTTTACGTAATAGGTTATGGGAGTCCACTGAGCATAAAGGGTGATCTCGGCGCCCTCAACAGCGGTCAGATTTGATACCTCTGCCGCATCCGTATGATCGGTTCCGGAGCCGTTAGCCCTGGTATTCCATCCGGCAAAGGTGTAACCCTCTCTGTTATAATTATTCACAGTCAGGCTCTTTGACTCATCATAGGCAAATGACATCGGATCCATTGTTCCGGTTCCGCCGTTGCCGTTAAATGCGACCGTATAATTGATCGGAGTCCAGCTGGCGTAAAGAGTGATGTTCGAACTGACCACTATTGAGGATTCGCACTTATAGCTTTCACCAAAAGATGCATTCGTATACCAACCTTTAAAGGTATATCCCGTTCTTTTCAAGTCAGTAGGAAGTACATATGAATTCGACTCAGACATCATCTCCGGTTCTATTGTTGTCCCGTTATTTGTAATAAAAGTTACTTTATATTGTGGAATATCAACCTGTTGTCCAACGGAGTAGGATTCACTTGAAAGTGTAAGTTCATCATCTGAGTAAAGCTGCACTGTCTCGTAATCGTAGACATACGTCAACGTTCCGCCGTTATCTACCGCGTAATCATATTGAACCGTCGGATATGACACAGATGTTCCATTAGTATAATTAACTGTTCCTGTCAACTCCTTCCTGCCTGTATAACTTCCAAGGAACAGCGATGAACGAGCGACGGAATTTGAATCATAATTGGTAACATCAACAAGATAATATTTACCATCATCCATACGGACGATATTCCACATATGATTGCCGGCTCCGGTTCCTCCGGTCATACGCCCGGACACGATATACGCTCCGGTATACGGATGTGAAAACTGTGTCAGGTCACAAAGCAGCTTAAAAGCCTTGGAATACCCTTCGCAGACCACGTTGGTACTTGAATTTCCGTCAAAAACGTAGATCAGCTGCCAGGGATTGCCATAGCTTGGATTCCCGGTTGCGGCATCCGTATTGTATGCAACATTGTTCGATATCCAGTCCCTGTAATAGACAAGCTTGCTGTAATCGGTACTGCCCACAGCTGCAGCGGCATCAACGACCGCCTGCGCATTGGGAATAGTCTGATTTACAGCTTCTATCAATTCTCTATCGGTTTCGGTAGTCCCCACGTATCCGGTCCGGGCGGCGTAATCGGCCGAAACATACATACTGATACTGTAGCTTGCGTCATCACTGACATAAATATGCGTTCCGTCGGAAGAACACCCGCCGCTGATTCCGTATCTGTATCCTTTTGTTTTGTCAAACCAATACAGGTCATAAGGATAATCGACCAGAAGAGCGTCCACGACAGACTTGATATCCGAACTGAATTTGGCAAAAAATGCAGTTGATGCCTCATCTGTTATACTATTTCCGCTGGTTAGAGTGCTGAGACCGAGCTCAGAGGCGGTATATGAAAGCTTACCTCCGTTAAGTTCCTTAACGGGAATATTTAACACTGTATCGGTAATATTACCTGCAGCTATCTCCGGTATCATCCTGGCCAGATACTCATAAACCACCTTCTCATTGCCTGTAAATCCAAGCTGATCCGCTCTCTTTACGGCTACGTCATCCGCATCTGTGCCATCGGTCTCACCTTCATCGATCATACCGTTCACATACTGCTGTTTCCTGACCTGAGCCTCAAGATATCCTGCCAGCAGCTCATCATTATCGGATGTATCCGGATCTGCTTCAAAATAAGTTCCGTAACTTCCCAGCATATCCGCATCTACTACCGGACTGCTCTCATCATCAATGATCTCTATTTCATCCTTTGTTCCTGTAGACGCTTCATCCTCAACGTACACACCGGCATTCACGTTCTTTAGAGGTGCGGCCAGGGCATCTACCGGCAATGACGTGATCGTCAAAGCCGCTGTTGTCATTATTACCAATGCTTTTTTCAGTCTTCTCATCTCTCTTTTCCCGCTTTCTTATTATCTTATTCTTTCCAATTTCTGTTCTCAGTCCTCTTCTTACTCTTTTTTCGATTTCTATTTCCGGTCTTCTTCTATCTTCTTTTCTATATACCTCTTCGCTTCCATATCAGCAGGCTTTGGCGTTGTCGGAGTTCGATACTTATGATCGATAACGATCAGCTCGATTTTCGTTAAAGTTAGCAACCCCCATTTCAAATGGGGGTTTATTATTTGCAGCTCCGCTGCATTGTACCGGTTCCGCCTAAGGCGGGGCTTCGCAATACCACTGTTACCGGCTGCCCCCTATGGGGGCTACCCACTATCCTTCTAATTT
>JAFUAB010000014.1 GCA_017460885.1 Lachnospiraceae bacterium | reverse complement strand
TGAAGATGTCAAAAGAGAGCTGGAAGGCCTTATCGCCGGCGGCACCATAGAGAAAAGGATCCACGAGGACATCACCTATGGGGATATCCATGATTCGGAGGATAATCTGTGGAATTTCCTGTTCTTCACCGGATATATGAAGAAGGTCTCGGAGAGACAGGCAGGAAGGGATATCTATATGACTATGTGTATCCCCAATCAGGAGGTAGCAAGTATCTACGATAATCAGATCAGTGAATGGTTTGACAAAATAGTTAAATCCACAGATCGCACAGCACTGTACAATGCGATCAGAAATAAGGATGCCGACTCTATCGCGGATATAATGCAGGAACTCTTTAAAAAATCCATAAGCACATTCGACAGCAGCGAAAGCTTCTACCACGGGTATATGCTGTCCCTGTTGCTCGGAATGCCGGATTATGCCGCAAGATCCAACCGTGAAGCAGGCGACGGACGACCGGATATAATCCTTTATCCGGACGGAAGAAAGGATCCTGCATATATCTTCGAGATAAAGGTGCGTAAGAAATTCAACGAAATGGATGACGGCCTGCAGGAAGCCTTCGGCCAGATCCGTGATAAACGCTACGAGGACGGGATCCTTGAAGAAGGCTATGCCGGAGTCATATCCTTCGGAGTATGCTTCTGTAAGAAGAGCTGCATAGCGGGACTATTCCGTGACCGGCCTACCCAATAAATCTTAAAACTGACCTTATATCACTTACCTTCTATGAAATGTTTAGTATAGAATTTGGAATTTTTCTGTAACTCCTCATAGAATACATCTCTCCCAATCCTTTCGGGTATCGTAGGCATTCCCGAAAACAGATTTGTACCCAGTCCAAGTCGATCTCCGTCTATTTGAACTCCCATGGCTGCCAGTATGGTAGGGAAGATGTCGCAGGTAGAGAACTCCCTGTTCTTAACGTGCGTGGTATCAAGACCATCCGCACAGTTAATAAAGCAATTATATACTTCACGTGAGTATGCATCAAAATCCAATTTGTTTTTTCCAACTCGATAATAATCAGCCATTGTGGTGTGATCGCCCATGACAAGTATCGTCGTGTTTTCATACCAGTCCTGAAGTTCAGCCCACTTTATGAAATCATACAGTTGTTTACTGGCACAAGCTAACACATTAGCATATTGGTCCTCAAACTTATCAGGGCAAAATTCGCACACATATCCTGCCGGTGTATGAGTGTCAACCGTAAGCATCGTATAATTAAAAGGCTCATCAAGAGATGCGATATCGGTTAGCTCTCTTTTTGCGATTTCATAGAGGTACAGATCCTCATATCCCCAGAAACCGTTGTTATAATCCTCCGGCACATATCCCTTCTCCCGAGCATATGTCAAATCCTTGATCTGATAGTCTCCATGTTCCATCAGATATGTATCCCTTCCGGCGAATTCCGCCATGGATCCGCATTGGAAATAATTGGTATATCCGTTCTTTTTCAAAACATCTCCAAGTGAAGTGACTCCGGGTAAAAAACCTGCGAACATTTGTTGATAAGTATCGGTTACCGGAACCTTGTAATTAATCCCGGAAGTGGATGCCAGCAAGCCTGCCATAGTAAAGCCTATACCATATACATGAAAACCTCCCATCTTGTCCGAACTTGAAAAATTAATGTTCTTTTCAGCGAGATCCGTCAGTTCCGGGATGCTGTTATATTCTAAAATCCCTCCGCTCTCAGTATCCGCGAATGAAGACTCCATGCTCTCAACATAAATTAGAAGCAGATTTCTCTTTTTTTCGGGAAACGTTATATCAACGTTTTTTGTCTCTACGTATTCGTCCTCATAAATGGTCGAGCTTTGTGAGATCTCACGTAAATATTGCGGAACGCCTATCGCCTTCGCCCTGGATGCAAGCATTGATACAAGAGTGATCAAGACGATGGCACATGTACATCCGTAAATGATTTTAATATGGGCGGCCTTTAGGACGACGGTTTTACGCGTGCCATCCTTATCCGATCTGATGACAATATCTCTATCATAAAACTTGAATTTTAAAATTCCGATTGGAACAAGGATCAACGCCGATATTATCGAACCGGCTATAAATACGCTTCTGAATACTTCATTCATTATTTCCTGGGAAGTTCCCGTAAGTGGGGTAGTAAGCTGGTAGACAACTATAGAGAAGGCCATCTCCGCAAAGGCTTCTCTGTACCAGTCTGCAAGTCTGATCAACAGAACAAGCAGTATAACTGCCAGGCTAAAAAAAACAAATCCTATAATATGACCGGGCTTTCTGTTTTTTCCGGTTGTATTAATCATAAACCCTGTTTACCTCCGTAAAATATACCAACAATACCGAAACCGAATGGATAAAACGCGAGAAGATTGTCATTGACTGAGATCGTTTTACTCTGACATATCGCCCCATACGATATTATCCAGAAACCACTGCGAATGCTTTTCCAGTTCGGAATCTATATAGTCAAAACCATACTCTTCCGTCAGGGTCTGTGTATCTGAGAAAAGATCTGTTCCCAATCCGAGTCTGTCTCCGGGCACTTCGAAGCCTATGGCGGTCAGAACCGTTGGCATCATATCCATGGCTACAAAAGCCCTGTTGCTGAAGCTTACGCCGGATTTATCAAACACCGTATTGATAAAGCAATTATACGTAGTCCTCTCGTTTGCGGGTATTCCTTCAAGAAGATATTTGGTTCTGGCGGGATGATCTCCCTGAATAACGATCACAGTATCATCATACCAGCTTTGCTCGCTGCACCATTCAACAAATTCAGCAACCTGCCTGTCTGCACAGCTTATAACATTCGCGATCTGAACCGGATAATCATCCGTACATAACTCGCAGATATAGCCACCGTCATCATGAGTATCAACCGTAAGAAGCGTAAGATTAAACGGTTGGTCACCGGAAGCCAGTTCTTCAAGCTCCTGCTGTGCAATATCATATAGCATAAAGTCTTCAAAGCCCCACCATACATAATGATCTTCATCTACATAGCCTGCATCAACGGCCGCCGGATAGTCCATTATCTTAGCGTCACCATGGGTAGAAAATAACGCCCTTCTGCCACCGAATTCAGCATCCGATCCGCATATGAATTCCTGTTTGAAGCCCTTATCAGCCAATATGTCCCCAATGGTGATCAAAGCTCCGAAATTCTCCCATATTCCGCCGCCTCCCACCGGAGTCATAAAGGGTACTCCCGACTGTGTCGAGAATAAGGCAGCAGAGGTCCATCCGGTATGGGCGCAGTTATAAAATCCTCCCAGCTTGTCGGTATTTGAAAAGGAAATATTCTCATCGGCTATTTCAGTAAGATTCGGAATGTAGTTGACATCCGGCTGCCTGCCACCGACATCTTCGGATGCATATGCAGTCTCAACACTCTCCATATAGATATAGATCAGATTTCTGGGTTTATCCTTGGCTTTGATCTTGCTTACATCCGGTTCTACGTAGTGTTCCTCAATAAAATATGTCTCAGAGTATCTGAATTTAATATAATCGGTAAACTCCAGGGTCTTGTTTGCCAATATCAGCAGAACGATCAGTCCGATTCCGCATACAGCAGGCGCAAAACAGCTCAGGTATGTACTGATCTTTCCTTCCGGCTTTTTATGAAGAACATAAAAAAAGACAGCCATAAACAAAAGCCAGAGAAATCCACCGGGAATACAGGACTTGATCGCCCCCTTTACTACTCCCAGATTAGCTCCCTTCATTGGAGACTGTACCGTAAACACCAGTATCGTAAATGTTGCGTCATACGTCTTCCTGTACCAGTTATACAAAGGATATCCCAGAAAACATGCAAAACTCAGCACAACTGTCAGTATTATCAATATTATCTTCAGCGTTCTGCTTTTCATACTTTTCACCAAATTCGATCAATCCCTGTAGATCATCTGACTGATCTTTGCTTCATACTCAGGAAATTCACTCCGATAGGAGGTGCAATATTTAACCCATCGATCAAGCTCCTCCTCATAGACAGGCTCCTTGAAATGGAATCCCATAGCTCCGCTGATATGGATCGATGCAGTATTATCTACATGTACATCTCCGTACAGTTCATCAAGCCCTAAAATCTCATATGCAAATTTCATTGCCAGCATGGTAGCCTCAAATGACTGAAACGGATTGCCCACCATCAGGAGTCTGCCAAGGTGTCCCAGATTGCCTTCTATTCCATATACTCCAATCGTTCCTACCTTGTCTCCGTCCGCAGTCTCAGCCACAAAAAAATAATCCCCGGGTGTTTCCATCTGTCTTTTGATCCAGGCAGTCTGCTTATCGATATCATTATCAACAGGATGAAGATATTTTGTCTTTTCCTTATCCTGCCTGATATCCAGTGAGAACCGGGCATCCGACTCATCCATAGATCTCAGGCTCACATATCTGCCCTTTATTATTTGATCATATATCATACCATCGGTCCTCCAAGCGTGATCCACTTTACCATTCTTTCCATTATAAACATTCCGTCCCATGGAGATTCGAAATTAAGCATCTTACCGCATACCGGGAACCTTACCGCTCCCCGCTCGGCCGCAGCTGTAGCAAAATCCTCCGCTTTTGCTCCGGTCGCGGATAAGCCTATCGTCTGTATATCATCCGTGATAAACTGCAGAGCATCATCCAGCTTTTCCACCGGATGAACAAAAACCACTCTTGAATATATAGGAGAACTGAGCTCTGCCGCATCATCATACAGAACAGTCCACACGGAGTCGTCATCACCGAAAACACGTCCTTTAAAATCATACAGTCCCCTGGCGGAGTGAACCGCCGCAAATTCCTCGGGAGTCATTGCATCCTTAGGGATCTGAGCAGCCACCCTGCGCATTCCCTCACCCAGTAATCCTGCGAAATCCAGCGGACTGATCCCGGCTCCCTTTTCCACAAAGATGTTGTGAGCGGATGCACATCCGGTCTGATCAAAAACACTGGCATCAACTGCTATCCTTCTGGCCAGCTTCTGAGCCTTACGCAGATCCGTGAGCGACTCGCATGACACAACCGCCATAGAGAGCTTGGGCCCCATTATAATATCAGTGCAGTCATATTTTGACGGATAAGCCGAAACTGCTCTTACAGCATCGGCACCTCCCCAGGCTATCCTTACATCTGCCATCTCCGACATGGTTCGACCCGCTTCCCGGTCACCATGATCAAACGACACAACAGCTATAGCAGAAAGCAGATCATCGCCCGAAATCACATATCCACCCGGTGTAGTAAAATCGACACCGGAAAAAGCCTCCAAAAGTGACCTGAACGCCCCTTTATCCCTCGATGAAACCCTCAGAAGATTAACATTCTTTGACAATATGCTCTGCACCAGCACAAACATTCCGAGTGCCTGCACATTGCCTGCCAGCCAGTGGCAGACAAGTCCCTTCGACATGGTTCGCATCTGATGCACTGAATTATCGTCCGCAGCAATAAAACCATCTGCGTGTTTGCGATTGCCGCGAAGGCCGATATCAGCTATCCGGGTCAGATTTTCGGATGAACACCATGACGAAAGAAATGTCAGTCCCTGAGCCTGAGAATCAGCAAAGGATCCGGATTTTTCGCTCCACTTCGACGAAACCCTGCCTATCAGACCGATCAACGCATCTATCGGCTGTCTTCTGATCCATTCAAGCCTTTCCCTTAATTTCCTTTCGAGATCCTTTAACTCCTGAGCCGCATTTTCACCGGAATGTATTTCTCCCATGTAATATGATCTGAAAGCATTGTTTTCGTTACGGCTACCTGCTGATACACTGCTGTCTGCAAATTTCAGCTTTCCGGAAAGAATATCACCGCATCCCCGTATCTCAGCCTTCTTCAACCTGCCGATCACCTTGAAACGGGTTCCCGATCTGCCATATTTACATTGCCCCGAAACAACCGCACCAATATCATCCGTCAATACCGCATTTCCCGGATAGGAATGGGGTATTGGAGTAACAAACTCGAGCAGACCTTCCTGACCGGCCGGCAAAACCTCCCCGGTCACGGGATCCCTGACTATGATCTCCGAATACAGCGGAGTGTGTTTACACCCGCACGGACAATCAGGATAATTAAGTCCCATCTGTTCGGTAAAGCCATAAATATCTATGATATCAGAGGGTTCTATTCCAAATAATTCCGCTGCAAGTGAATTAAACTCTTCCTTGCTTATCTTCTCGCTCTCAAGTTTTTTCCAACCACCTATATGGATCACCTTAGATCCCTCGGGCAGTGCAATTTTAATGCCCTTGTCAATAAGCGGTTTTATCACTTCGGAATACAAAATATAGGTAAATCCGAAAACAACGGCGCTTTCGCCTTTAAGCGACGATACATAATCCCGGATCCCTTCTGTATCAAAGTAATATGTATTATTATCATCAATCTTAAGAAAATACGCCGCATCCGAGGCAAAATTCAGATATCCGCTGACCGCAGCATATCTGGCTCCGAGTATCTCTCTGAAGCCGGAGGCCGGGTCAACATCCATGATCAGGAAGGGTCTTCTCTCATTTCCTATATACTCGCTTACCACCCTGATCATCGTTCTGGCCTGTCTTCTGGACGTGACCGAATCCACAGGAACGCTGCTCGGTGTTCCCGAGGTTGCCGAAGACTGAAGAGTCAGTTTGATATCACCTGTCGGAACACTGTTGAGTTTTCTGCCCAGCTCTTTAAATACACTGACATGAACCGGTGGGATCTCGCTGAGAGATCCGTTAAACTTCCCGGGATCAAAGTCTTTGTTAGTACAAAACCTTTGATACATAGGGTTGTTGTTATAATGAAAGCACAGCTCTTCAATCAGTGCCGTATAAAAGCCTCCTCCGGGCTCCTTCTCCGTTTTGTTATATTCAAACGGCGGATTTTTAATCAGTTCATCCGTCAATAAACCCATATCAAATACTCCCGATCAACTGTTCAATGTACTCGTCTGTGATTTCTACCGGGTTCCCTTTTCCACCTCGATCATTTTTGATATTTTCACGTACCGCCTCATCTTGCATCAGATCCCGCAAAAGATCTGCAAGAGGTTCCCGTCGCTCATCTATTCCGGAGAAATGAAGCAGCTGCTCTATAAAGGCAGTCATGTCATCTATGTCATCAAACCCGGATTTCACAGCTATCCTGCCATACTTTTCTGTTGTTTTTGTATCCGACGAATTCATCCTGATCACCGCAGGAAGCAGCAGCGCAACCGCTTCCGAATGAGAATAGCCGTGATCCGTCAGCTGATGCGCAACCGCATGTGCTGCCCCAACTATGCAATGGTTTTGTACGATACCTCCCAAAAAACCGGCATATTGAAGTCTGCCGGGATCCGGCGATTCATTCTCCCTTAATATCAACTTCAGGTTTTCACGCAGCAGAACCATACCTTCTTCGGCAGCCACATCCATTACACTGTTATCAATATTCGACACATAACCCTCCAGTATATGCGCCATGGCATCCAGTGCAGATGAGATCAATAATCTGTCAGAAGAATTCATCACATACCGACTGTCATAAACAACTACATCAGGCAACAGTTCATGAAGAACAATCATATCCTTTCTGTGATTCTCGTGATCAAGAAATACCGCTGCCGAAGAAACCTCGGCACCACTGCCGACCGTGGTGGGAATCGCGACAAAGCCGGTATTGAATATCCCGCCATTCAGACGCGTATTACCATGCTCATAATACGGAACCTCATAAAAAAGACGGCATATTTTACAGCCGTCGATCACGGATCCGCCCCCAACCGCTATTATCAGATCAGGATTATAAGCTTCAAGCCATCCTATCGTTTCCTTTAAACCGTCAAGATCAGGTTCTCCCTTCCAGCTGCGCTTGCGAAACCGGATGTCCTTATCGGAAAAAGCTGCCGTAAACTCATCCTGATAAGTAAATGACTCTCCGTGGATCACAGCTATTCTTGAAGCCGGATAATTATACAGACCACGTATGGATTCATGTCCCGAAAGCAGAACAGGAGTCCTCAGTACATATTGATTATAAAAGCCTTGTGGTTGCCACATATCTGTTCCTTTGTATTACTTCAGCAGAAGTCTCTGTATCTTGCCTGAGGATGTCTTTGGGATCTCATCTATGACCGCATACTCAACCGGATGCTTGTATCCTTCCAGCCTGCCGCCGATCATAACGTCTATGGCCTCTTTATCTATGCGTTCCGGTTCTCCGGTTATGATAAACGCCTTTACCACTTCTCCCAATATGGCTTCGGGATCGGGAATTCCCACACATACACAGTCATCTATAAAATCAATGGTTTTCAATACGTCTTCAACTTCGATCGGACTGACCTTTTTGCCTCCCACGTTGATCAATTCCTTGCGTCGGCTTTTAAGCCTGATGTATCCGTCTCCGTCACGAACACCCCAGTCTCCCGTTCTGAATACATCCCCCCAGAAATAATCATCGTGCGGCAGACCCAGATAACCACCGGTAACAGCATCGCCTTCCACGCAGATCTCCCCCTCTTCTCCATCGGGAACTTCATTACCTTCATCATCACGGATGGTAATCAGCATATTCGGAGACTGTCTTCCAACAGTATCAAGGCGATCCGATTCACTGTTGAATTCCATAAATGCGCTTCTGGATGCCTCCGTCAGTCCGTAATGCATACATATCCTGGTATGAGGGAGAAGGCTGATGAGGTTCTTCTTCTCAGAGATCGGCATAGGTGCGGAGCCTATCTCTATATAATGCAGCTGGTCACTGTATCGTCCTAACTCGTCACCGCTCAATTTTTTTAAAAGTGCCCAGCTTGCAGGCACCATTCCAAACCCATTAACACCATACTCCGACATAAAACGGAAGAAGCGCTTGACATTTGCAAAGCTGCCAAGCATGATCACGGTCTGTCCGTTCGAAAGAGCGCATCTCATCCGGCCGAGTCCAAACGAATGAGAGATCGGAAGAGCCAGCATCTCTACGTCTTCAGTATCGTTGCCTATGAATGTATTAATATTAAGAGCCGCAGCGGCAATGTTTTTGTGGGAAAGCGTGACTCCCTTAGGCTGTCCGGTTGTGCCTGTGGTAAATATAATATCGGCCAGTGCCTCCGGATCGGGAAACGTGAAGCTGTGCGTGGGGTCGGGAGCATCATCAAAAATAAATCTGTCCAGTCCCACCGTCTGAAGCCCGGTATCGGTTTCCGGAAAACCTATAACAAGACTCGGGGCAACCCTGGATTTGATCAGATCATATCTGGTCGGATTTGTATCCGGTGCTATGGGAAGGGCAACTGCCTCCAACAGGTGACATGCAAAATATGCCGAAACAAATTCCAGCTGCTTGTCTGCGGCAAGTATGACCCGATCGCCTTTATTGATTCCGAATTTCTGCGACAGCATCTGTGCCGATCTCACGATATCGGAAATCATCTGTCCGTATGTCTTACTATCCTTGCCGTTCAGCAGTGCGATCTTGTCAGGGTTGTCACTTCCGAAACGGTATATTTTCTCTAATACCGATGGCATCGTTGTATCCTCACGCTATTGGTTCACTCTTAATTCAACAGCATTAACTATATCTTCCACATCTTCAAGATCCATCATCACGTCCGGAGTGAATCTGAAATCAAAAGCCTTTTCTATTGCCGAAACAAGCTGAATATGATGAAGCGAATCCCACTCCGGTATGTCTCCGATGGCTACATCATCCTGCAAAACATCAGTACTGACCTTAAGCACCTCAGCCATTATACCGATAACCCTATCTCTGACAGCTTCCATGTCTACCTCCAATCGATCAGTAATTCTCTGCCTTCAGCTGGAAATATGCCTGAGCATGATTGCACACGGGGCAAACCTCCGGAGCCGCCGGTCCGACAACAATATGTCCGCAGTTTGAACACTGCCAGACGGCATCTCCGTCCCTTGAAAAAACGATCTTGTCTTCTATGTTTTTGAGAAGCCTGCGATATCTTTCTTCATGCTCCTTTTCTATGGCCGCAACTCCCTCAAAAAGCTCAGCGATCTCATCAAAGCCTTCTTCTCTGGCGGTCTTTGCAAAACCGGGATACATTTCCTGCCATTCATATGACTCACCCTCAGCGGCTTCCTTAAGGCAATCGACAGTGCTGCCAATACCCGTCAGTATCTTGTACCATATCTCTGCGTGTTCCTTTTCATTGGCTGCAGTCTCCGCAAAAATATTGGAGATCTGAACATAGCCTTCCTTTTTGGCCTTGGAAGCAAAAAAAGTATATTTATTTCGTGCTTCCGATTCACCGGCAAATGCCGCCTTTAAATTTTCCTCAGTACGGGTTCCCTTCAGATCCTCTGCTCTGCATCGCCATTTGTTATTATCCGGCATAATGATTCCTCCTTAAACTATAATTCCCGGCAAGGTACTGATTTATCATATTTCATTAATGCAATATAAACAGTATAACACAAACAGGGGCCGGTAGGGAAAAAAACAGGCACAGAGCATTAGCCCTGTGCCGTTTCATATCCCTGATAGCAGTTTACAAAATTCAGCCTTGTAATGAGCCGATCAGATCGTCAAACTTACTCATGACAGCGTCATAAGTCTTCTGACTGATCTCGGGCAGTTCTCCGCCCCAGGTCTTCTGTGCCTGATCATATCCCTTTTTGAATGCCTCACGCATCTCTTCAAGCTTGTCAGGATCATCCCCTGCCAAAGCCTGTGCGAAATCCAGTATCCTGTCAGATGTCTTATTTACGCCCCAGTAGCCGTCCTCGGACACATCCTCTTCCGCCTGCGCACGGGTAGCCGGATCAACCTCCAACTGACCGGTGCGTAATGCATCCCAGATACTGCCTGCTTTGCCCTGTTGATTCATCATCTTCTCAACCAGGCTCTGAAGCTGTGCGGCACGGCTCTCTGCATCACTCTTGAGCTGAGATACAAGTGCCGGATTAGCATATGTAGCCTGTTTGGCTGCAGCTGTATCCGATTTTTCGTATACTACGCCGCTGCTATCAGTCTGAGAAGAAGCCGATGCATTCTCGGTTGCAGTTGTCTGGGGTGTGGTTGCCGTGTTCTGTGCAGAATAAGCACTGTACAGATCAGAGGCTCCCGTAACTCCGTTTACGCTCATAAAATCACCTCCTTATAAAATTGGCACACATCCATGTGTACTCTTATATGATACTACAAATTATTTATCGGATACAAGACCGCCTTGATTAACAGAATTTACAAAATAAATTGAAAAATTATACGTTTTGACCAAATTTGATGTCAATTGCCTGTGAATCTGTTAAAGATCCGGTTTATAATCCCCTTCTTCTTACGCTGCTTATGCATGTAAATATCCAGATTAACTTCTCTCTCCGGGTAATACACCTCTGTCAGCAGTTTGCAAAGCTCGGTGTTTTTGTCCAAAGGCCGGCGTGCTACAGTATCGTTTTCATCCTTTTCCACTGTGTACAGATCGGGAATAATCTCTGAACTCAGGGATGAATTCGCTATCCAGATAATATCATTTTCGGAATTATACGATCGGATCACATCCAGAATATGTGCGTAGTTATCCTCTATCCAGCCAATATCCTCCGACCTTCCGTCCGGCAGATATGTCTCGTCGGAAATATATCTGATAAACATTGTAGGCTTCTCTATATCTCTGTAAAAGCGGTCGATCCTGCGCCGGAATTTATCGTCCACGGACGCGAGCTGTTCGGACAGCGAACGTTTATCATCAAAATCATGTACAAAGGAAAAACCCGTAGCCGAATTAACGTATATTTTGGATGTTCCCTGTTTGAGTGACAGGCGGTCCTTATCCAGAAAACCCGAAAAACCTGTCTCGATCATCTCCAGAACATGACTAAACTCCGGAGTAACCAGCCAGTCAAACGGATACGAGGCACTGCGCAGGCCGATCCGTTCCAGTTCCATTGCCACCGAGCAGAAGTAGCCAAGCGATATATAATTCTTATAATTCTTTTCTGAGATCATCTTCTCTTTAATCTGCCCAATACAGTCCTGATGATATACGGCAGGGACTTGATATATATGCTTTTATACCATGGTCTTTTGAATTTTTGGGGAATAGTTTCTACTACGGATCTGTAGTCTCCTCTCTGTGAACGGTCAACAAGCATTCCCAGTCTGCCCACAGCATAATGCTCAGCGTAGTGATACGAAAAATCTATCCTGTCACCCCATCTCTCATTAAGGCCATTGAGCAGCTCGATATGCTGAGTGAACTTTTCCAGTCTGGTATATCTTGAATTATAGTTTTTGTGTTCGCTGTCGGATGGGACAACCCTGTGTGCATCGGAGGCAAAATCCATCACATAAATAGGTCCGCGCATAAGCAGCAACAGTTCATCTACAGCATCATCAACATAACGGCTTATTCGCGAAGCTTCTCCAAAATATTCCCTGCCTTCCTCCGTAAGGAAGAAATTGCGCATCACGCAGCCATGTAAGCCCACACGGCGGCATTTCTCATAGTCATCCAGGGTATAAAGCCTGTTTACACGTGAATCTTCGTGCGGAACCACATCATAAGCGGTATCGCCTCCATCCATTCTCAGTTCTACACGGTTGCATACCGCTGCATAATCAGGATGCGCATCCATAAATGATACCTGGGTTTCGAGTTTATCGTCCCGGATCCAGTAATCATCCCCCGAGCACACTGCGACATATCTCCCCCGGCACATACATCTGGCTTTATAAATGTTGCCGGGTATACCCAGATTGGTTTCATTGACGTTTATACGTATGATGTCAGGATAGCCGGCCTCATACTCACGAAGAATATCAACAGTTCCGTCCTCGGAATGATCATCGGAAATAACGATCTCAAAACTGTAATGTGTCTTTTGAGCAAGCACGGCATCTATGGCCTGTCTTATATATTTTTCATGAAAATATGTCAGCATGTATACGCTGACATCAGGATTCAGATCAGTCATTTTTGTTTATTTCACCATTCGAATCTGTTCATTTTCGGATCTCGGACAATACGGGAGCGCAGACACTTTCCCTTTTCTGATAATATACACATCCGGATGGTACTTTTCCTTTTACAACACTGCCCGCGGCGATAACCGCCCCATCACCTATCTCTGCTCCCCTAAGGATCACTGAATTGGCTCCTATCCATACGTTCTGTCCGATGATCACCGGAGACGAGACAAGGGGATCAGCTCCTGCCTTTTTGTAGTTATGATCGTGATCCACAATTACCACATTATTGCCGAACTGACACCCTGCTCCCAGACGGATGCTTTCCAGACAGGTAATACTGACATTTAAATTAAAAAAACACTTATCACCTATCTCAAGCTTCCCGTTCTGAACTCTCATAACCACGTTTTCGCGTGTAACATTTTTCTTTCCTATGGTCAGCCGTGACCCCGGACCCTCAATATGTATATGAGTACCTTTCCCCCAGGATTGGGGGAAAGGCACGTTCAGTCTTCGTCCGTAAACCAGCTTATACCATAATAGTTTTAAGGTTGTGGGAATAGCCCGTATTGCAATTTCCATACTAACTCCGATACGGAACGGTTCACAGACTATATTAATCTGTGAAGTACTTCTTTTTCGAGATTATCGACACCCCGGGGGATCACTTTGCTTCCTGATATATGAACAGCCTCGGCACAGCCGCCGGTATCATATGTGATAACCGGAGTCCCGCACGCCTCCGCCTCCAGAATAACGGAGGGGTAGTTGTCTTCATAAGTAGGGTTCAGCACAACGTCGGCAGCCGTATAGATCCTGGCCAGTTCTCTGGGATCCCCCAGTCTTTTGATGCCGATCATACCATCCGGAAGCTGTTTAAGCTGTTTGTCGTTCAGTCCGACCAGTACAATGCAAAAGCCCCGTTTTGAGTAACTTTCTGCCACCAGTCTTCTGTGAAGCTCAATAAGATCATCCAGTCCCTTGCGCTTCTCCCATACATTCGCAACGCCAAGCATCATATAGTCATTCTTTTTGATATCATGTACAGCTCTGAAATCCGAAATACTCTGTCTGAATACCGCGGTATCTATACGATTATACACCACCTGAACCGGATATTCCGCCAAAAAGCTCTGCCTCACCTGGTTCTTAAGCCATACTGAAGGTGTAATGATCGAAAGATTCCCGACACCGGTAAAGGCTTTCTTTTTTGTCAGGTAATTCACGGCACTGTTATCCGTAAAGATACTCCTGGGATATGTACCTCTCTGAGGGCAGTGACCGCATCCGCCTGTCTTTACATCTCCAAATCTCGGATCATCATTTATCAGCCATCTGTCACAACCCACATAGGTATAATATGCGCAGTGACCGGTAAAGGCCCAGCAGTCATGCAAGGTCCATTTTACCGGCATCTGTGGTCTGGCTTTGATCCATTCAAATAACAGTTCATAATTCAGATAGTATCCGTGAATATTATGCAGCCACAAAAGATCGGGATCAAATTCATCAGCCCATTCCAAAAATCTGCGGGTAGCCCCGGCAGAATACAGACCATGTCTGTCAGTAAGCCGCGTCCCTGCCATATGCAGATATACATCCCTGGAGCTGCCAATCCGTACAGCATATTTTCTGCAGTCCTCCGGCACATTATCACTTCTGCCGTATGCAATTTTTACCTCATATCCGTCCTGCTCATATGTCTTCGCTATATCAACACACAAACGACCGGTGGATCCGTAACCGCAGACCGAATTGATAAGCAATAATTTCATACAGTGTCCGTCCTTCACTCCTGTCTGTGCGTCCGGTCAACTATCTCCCTGTAGGTTTCCGGATGCGCTTCATCAAAGATTTCATTTGCCCACATGACCGTCACCAGATCCTCTGTCTCAGACAGATTGATGATATTATGTGTATATCCCGGAAGCATCTGCACAGCCTGTATCTTTGCTCCGGATACCTCAAATTCATGAACGGGATACTCCAGTCCCGTAGACGGATCGATACCAAGTCTGCGCTCCTGTATAAGACCATGACCGGAAACCACTATAAAGATCTCCCATTTTGAATTATGCCAATGCTGTCCCTTGACCACTCCGGGTCTGGATATATTGATGCTGATCTGACCGGCATTGCGGGATTTGATCAGTTCGGTAAAATGACCTCTCTCATCCTCCGACATAGGAATATCATAAATTGCCTTTTCGGGAGGGAGATAGGATAAATAGGTGGAATAAAGCTTTTTGGCGAAGCTGCCGTCCGGAATATCCGGCATGATCAATGATCCCGGCTGGTTATGAAACTCTCGAAGCAGATCAGCGATCTCTCCAAGGGTAGCATGATATGTGACCGGCACATAACAGTATTCTCCGTTTCTGTGCTCCTTCCCCTCCAATGCATCCAGCAGCTCGCAGACCACATCATCTATATAGACCAGCTCCAGTTCAGTCGCCGGATCATCTATGCGTATATCCAGTTCCCTACCGATATTGTAACAGAACGTAGCGACAACGGAATTATAATTCGGTCTGCACCATTTCCCGAATATATTGGGAAATCTGTATACAAGAGTTCTGACCGCATGTTTCCTTCCGTAATCAAAAAACAGTTTCTCTCCTTCGAGCTTCGACCGGCCATACTCCGAATTTGCAAAGCGTCCGGTCAGCTCTGCCTGAATAGAGGAAGACAGCATCACCGGAGCAGAACTGCCGCATTCGGAAAGCATATCAAGCAGCCCGGATGCAAACCCAAAGTTACCCTTCATATATTCTTCCGGCGTTTGGGGGCGATTGACACCTGCCAGATTAAAAACGAAATCTGCCCTGCTGCAAAAGTCTCTCAGCTCATCCGATGCGGAATCGACATCAAACTCATAGATTTCATCTATATGCAGTTCCGGTCGGGTTCTGTCCTTTCCGTCCCTGATATTTTTAAGATTCTCTATGAGGTTTCGCCCCAGGAACCCCTTTGCCCCTGTCACGAGTATATTCATACCTGTACCCCGTTTCCCTGGATCAGATCATTTCATTCAGACAGTTTTCGAGCGTTTCGAAATGCTGTTCTTCCATAAAATGCTTTCTGAAATAATCCCGTGCTCTGCTTCCGCAGGAAGCAAATGAATCCTTATCATTCACATAGGCTTCCATGGCATGACCCAACGCTTCACAGTCGCCTGCTGCCACGCAAATCCCGCATTCGGATTCATCTATGATCTCACGTGTCGCTCCGTTTGCCGCCGCCAGGATCATCTTTCCCGCAGCCATATAGGTCTGCAGCTTTCCCGGAAGGGTATCGCCTATATGATTGCTCCCATCCAGGGTAAGCACACAGGCATCTGCGGAACAATACATCTTTAATGTCTCGTCAAAAGGCTTGGGACCATAGAAGATCACATTATCATTAAGTCCCAGTTTTTCCGCCAGCCTCCTGATATTATCCGCCTCGGATCCGCCACCGACCAAATGCAGTCTGACATCACTGCGTCCTTTAAAAACGGCAAATGACCTGATCAGGCAATCCAGATTCTGAGCCTTACCCATATTACCGACAAAAAGAAGATCCGTAGTTTCCGAACCGGCTTTTTTGCCGGTATCCATATTAAGCAGTCTGCCGTCTCCAAACTGAGGCAGATAACTCATCTTATGGCGCGGAACACCGTTTACCCGTGTCAGATATTCAAAAAACGGTTTTGACGAAACCGCTATATGATCACATCTATTATATATACGACGCGACCAGGCGTGAATAATACCATATGCAGGCGTGCCTTCATTTATATTCATGGCCTTTACGCATTCGGGCCAAATATCCATACAATACAGAAACAATTGCTTGCCGAAACGCCTCTTGAGAGTGATCGCTGGTACCGCCATTGTAACAGGAGACACCTCCCAGACATAAATCACATCGAATTCTCTGAAATCTCCAAAGCGAGCTTTCAGAGATCCGGAAATCACAAAAGACAGATAACTCAGGCTTCGCCAGATCGGTCCGTGTCTTCTGGCTATAGTGGATACCCTGTAAACTTCAGCGCCCTTATAAGTCTCATGCCTTCTCTGACCGTGCTTATATTCCGGCGGGATCCGGGAAGTCGTATAATCCGGCAATCCGGTAAGTACGGTTACGGTATGTCCCCGCTGAACCATTTTTTCGACTATATCATTGATCGCGTATATATCCGGCCAAAAGCATTCTGTCACTACCAGAATACGCAGTTTACGATTTTCAATCATAAGATCACTGCAGGTTCTCACCTTCCAAAAGATCACGAACATATGCTGCGGTCATCAGCTTTTTCACTGTGCCCTCCACATCCAGGCGCACGGTATTATGGCTGGTATATGCTTCATCGGCGGCAGTGTGAACCTCACCCTCTACATAAAACTTATCGTAATTCAGATCCCTGGAATCCGCAGCGACACGATAATAATCCCCCATATCCTCGGATCGCAGCCGCTCCTCACGGGTAAGCAGGGTTTCATACAGCTTCTCACCATGCCGTGACCCGATAACCTTGACCTCGGTCCTGCCAAAAAGCTGCTGAACGGCTTCTGCCAGATCACCGATCGATGAAGCATCGGCCTTCTGAATAAACAGGTCACCGGGATTACCATGGATAAATGCAAACATAACCAGATCCACGGCCTCGTCCAGATTCATCATAAACCTGGTCATATTGGGATCGGTAACGGTGATGGGACGCCCTCCCCTGATCTGATCGATAAAAAGAGGAATAACACTGCCCCTGGAGCACATTACATTACCGTATCTGGTACAGTTTAATATGGTTCCCTTGTCCGCAGCTCTTTCGGAATTTGCGTATACAACATGCTCCATCATTGCTTTGGAGATGCCCATGGCGTTGATCGGATATGCAGCCTTGTCCGTGGAAAGACATACTACCCTTTTAACTCCGTTCTCCATAGCTGCATGGATCAGATTATCGGTTCCCTCTATGTTGGTACGCACGGCCTCCATCGGAAAAAACTCACAGCTGGGAACCTCCTTGAGAGCGGCAGCGTGAAAGATATAATCCACACCCGGCATACAGTCTCTGAGGCTTTGAATATTGCGAACATCGCCGATAAAAAATCTGACCTTGCCGTAGTATTCGGGATAATGGGCCTGAAGCTCGTGACGCATGTCATCCTGTTTCTTTTCATCCCTGGAAAAAATTCTGATCTCTCCTATATCACCGGTCAGAAAATGCTCCAGAACACAGTGTCCGAAGCTGCCTGTTCCCCCTGTTATCAAAAGCGTTTTATCCTTAAATTCACTCACCGTGCATTTCCTCCTGCTTTTCTTCGGAGAAACCCTCCGTGCTTTCTTTTTGAGCCAGTATCTTGACTGTTTCAAAAAGAATCTGTAGATCCAATAGGATCGAGTAATTGGTTATATACGCCAGATCCATTTTCAGTTTATTAAGCGCATCGGTATTGTATTTGCCGAAAACCTGAGCCGGACCGGTAAGACCCCCCTTGACCTTGAGACGATAAACAAATTCCGGGATCTCCCCGGTATATTTACGCATATGCTCGACACGTTCGGGGCGCGGTCCGACAATGGACATCTCTCCCTTAAGTATATTTATCAACTGAGGGAGTTCATCGATACGCGTAGGTCTGATCACCCTGCCAACCTTAGTGATACGCGGATCTCTGTCACCGGCCGGATGAGGCCTGCCGTCTTTTTCCGCATCGACTATCATAGAACGGAATTTGATGATCATAAAGGTCCTTCCGCCTATGGTAGTTCTCTCCTGTTTAAAAAATACAGGGCCTCCGTCCTCGGACTTGATGGCGATCGCAGTTCCAACCAGTATCGGGCTCGTCAGAACAAGTCCGATAAGCGAAAAAAGGATATCGCAGGTTCGTTTGATCACGCGCTGCGCCATCCCGATCCCGTTATTTCTGCACAGATACAACGGGGTATCAAACAGATTGATCTCCTCGGAATTTTTACCAATGATATCGGATATCTTGGGCGTAAAATACACTCTGATATCACGGTTAAAGCACTCCTTCAATATGTCATTCTTTATCTCCGAAGGTATATCGTTGATAAGGACTGCATCAAAGTCTCCGGTTTCGGTCCTTTTGAATATGGCATCCAGACCTTCGTCACTGCTTATGGATTCTGCCACGTGATACTTGTCCGGTCTGTCATTCATAAATTCCCTTTTATGTCCTGAGGCATCCTTATGTATCTCCAAAATACGGAGAGCGGGAAAAATATGCCGATAGAGATCGACCATGGGTATGATCAGCAGGCACGCTGTCAGACCCTGCACAAAAAAGAGCAGAACATATCTCCATAAAAAAGCCGGGAAAAACCTGAACTGACCGGTGATCGCACATGATATCAGGGTTTCAAGCGCATCCACGCTGAACAGTGTAAGCACCTGAGAAGCCAGCAGATTGGCCTTTCGATCGACTCCGATCCTGAATGCCTTGAGAGGTCTGCCTATGATAATGTAGAGTGCAAAGTATATTCCTGCCGACATCAGCAGATTGCCATATCCGAGCAGATGTCCGGTCTGATTATTTTTTTCGGCAAAACGGTACCATACCCAAAAAAACATGACCGTGACAATGACCGCCAGAAGCAGTTCACATACCCATCTGTATATATATTTTTTTTCAAAAGAAAAACTACTCACTTGCGATACCATTCAGTAACTTTGGTCACAGCATGTATCACGTCATTTACATCCTCGTCCGACATCATCGGATACAGAGGTATACTCATGATCCCTTCATAGATTTCCTCTGCGATCGGACACAGACCGCGTTCATAACCCAGCCTCTGATAGTAAGGAAAAAAATATACCGGAATATAATGCACCTGACACTGAACATTCTCGGCGCTCATCGCATCAAAAAACTCCCGCCTGGTGCATTTCAGGATCCCGCTGTCCAATCTGATGATATACAAATGTCTGGTCGTATCGGACTCCGGAATCTCACGCTGCACTATGATCCCGGGAATACCGGCAAATGCCTCATTATACCTCTTTACGATCTCCTTTCGCCTGGCCGAGAATTCACCCAGTCTGGACAGCTGACTGATCAGCAGAGCAGCCTGAAAATCCGTCATACGATAGTTAAACCCTATCGTCTGCATTTCATAATACCAGATCCCGTCAGGCGATTCGTTTTCAAAGCCGGCAGGATCCTTGACAATGCCATGCTGCGAGGCAAGTCTCAGCTTACGATACAGATCGGGATCATCTGTGGTTATTGCTCCGCCTTCTCCCGATGTGACAGTCTTAACCGGATGAAAGCTGAAGCATGTCATATCTCCGATGGAGCCTTCGGGAGTGTTATTATATCTGGTTCCGATTGCATGAGCGGCATCTACGATATACGTCAGATCATATTTCCTGCATATTTCAAGGATACGATCGTGTTCGACTGCCTGTCCTGTAAAATCCACCGCGACTATAGCCTTAGTCCTGTCGGTTATATGTGCTTCTATACTTTCAGGATCGATATTATATGTCTTCGGATCCACATCCGCAAAAACCGGACGGGCTCCCACGTATAATGCACAATTAGCTGAAGCGGCAAACGTAAGCGGAGTAGTGATAACCTCATCTCCGTCTCCGATCCCTGCTGCAATTGCAGCACAGTGCAGAGCAGCGGTACCGTTCGAAACGGCCACCGCATACCTGGCGCCGGTCACCTCACACAGCTTCTGTTCCAAAGCAGCTACAGACGGTCCGCATGTAATATAATCACCTTTCAGAACCTTTCCTACGGCTGCCACATCTTCATCCGTGATCCATTGGCGACCGTAAAAAATCTTATTTTCTCTGACGGGAGTACCGCCGTTTATTGCGAGTTGTTCCATCATCTGTTCCTATCAATCCGCTCTGTTTATAACCGTTTACGAAATCAGATCTCTTTTATCCAAAGGCCATGCAGATTGCAGTATTCATATGCTGCTACTGCTTTATCACCATCGGATACTGCAAACTCAGCCACGGGCTTTTCGTCCGGCTTTAAGTATTTCTGCCGGAAGCCATGCTCCGTTTCGAGAATGATCCACTGGATATAATGTGCCTCCATCATAGGATGCTCAACCTCACCCACCTGAACCGTCACCTTATTGCCATCAATCGTAACGACAGGAATGTGCTTTTCGTGCGCGCCGTCGGAGGTTCCGGGAATCAGCTCCTTCATCGGTTCTCCGCAGCATACGACCGGAACTCCGGCATCATTTAACTTGGTAATAATATTTCCGCAATGTTCGCATCTGTAAAATTTCATGACTTACCTCTCTTTCTGTTTTAAAATGAGTTTAATGTATCCGCCACGTACCCGATCTGTTCATCACTCATACCATAATACATCGGCAGGCTAAGTTCGGTTTTGGCTATAAGCTCGGCACCCGGAAAATCGCCGGACTTATATCTCAGGTCTCGATAACAGTCCTGAAGATGGATCGGAATGGGATAATGCTTATTGGTACCGATCTCCTTTTCTTTGAGATAACTCTCAAGATCATTCCGGTATCCCTGATCCGGACATCGGATACCAAAGACATGCCATACCGGTTCGGCGTAATCCGGAACAAACGGCAGAACGATATCCGGATTGGTAATAAGCTCATTGTATTTGTCTGCTAATCTTCGACGCTCTTCGTTGACCCTGTCTAAAATGGTAAGCTTGGCCGACAGGAATGCGGCCTGAAGCTCATCCAGTCTGGAATTGTGCCCCTGATATATGTGATGATATTTGATATCGGAACCATAATTACCCAGAGCCCGGATCTTTGCAGCTGTTTCCTCATCATCAGTTACTGCTGCGCCGGCATCTCCAAGTGCGCCGAGATTCTTGCCCGGATAAAAGCTGAAGCCGGACGCATCGCCGAATGTCCCGACCCTGCGTCCTTTATACTCGGCACCGTGTGCCTGGGCGCAGTCCTCGATCACCCTGATGCCGTGGCGATGTGCGATATCCATGATAGGATCCATATCGCAGGGCTGACCGTAGAGATGTACCGGCATGATCACTTTGGTTCTGTCGGTTATGCTCTGCTCTATCAGGTTAGGGTCGATATTAAAGGTCTGCGGATCCGCGTCTGTCAATACAGGTCTTGCTCCGACATATGTAACTGCCAGAGCCGTGGCAATAAACGTATTGGCCGGAAGGATAACCTCATCGCCTTTACCTGTTCCAAACGCTTTAAGAGCAAGCATCAGCGCATCCAGGCCGTTTCCGCAGCCTATGCAGTACTTTGTACCGATATACCCTGCAAAAGACTGTTCGAACCTCTTGTCCTCTTCTCCCTCGATATACCAGCTGGATGAAAGGACACGTTCAAAAGCCTCGTGAAGCTCATTATTCAGTTCTTGTTCCAAAGGAATGAACGATACAAAAGGGACTTTCATAATATCACGCCATATTCACTCACCAGGTCACCTAAAATCCGAATGCTATTCAGGAGCATTTCAGTAACCCTGGTACATCGTAAATTAATCATCTATCGCATTCACTTGCCTTATCGTAGATATGCTGGTTCACCCTTAATCGACAATGCCCGTTATTTCGTTTATCATTGCCTGCCTGCATTAACAAATCTCAGAAATTCATCATAATCACGGATATAATCCGATTCATCATAAATTTCCGATGCCAGAACCATGAGCACTGCATCTGGAGAGAAATCAAACATCTCCCTCCACATATTATTTGCAATGTAGAGGCCTTCATAGGGTTTTTCGAGTGCGACTACCTTCTTTTCGGTTCCGTTATCGAGACGGATCTTACAGCTGCCATGGATGCAGATCATTATCTGCTCCAGTGACTTGTGCGCATGGTGTCCGCGCACCACGTCAGCAAGCGTATCATACATGTAGTAGACACGTTTAATGCGAAACGGTATATCCTTGAATTCCTCCAGTGAAATAAGCTGTCCTCTTTCATCACCGTGAGGCTGGAATGTATATTTGATAGTCTGCATATCACTTTCTCCACACCATTTTGTTTACAATCCCCGTATAGCTTCGTATTATACCGACTACCTTTTCGGAAACATTCGTGTCTGTGTAATCCGTAACGGGAGCCCCGATATCTCCGTTTTCACGCATCGAAACGGCAGTATCGACAGCCTGAAGCAATCCATTTTCATCAATTCCCGCAAGAACAAAACACCCTGCATCGATCGCCTCCGGACGTTCCGTGGAGGTTCTGATACATACTGCGGAAACAGGGTGATCTATACTCAGAAAGAAACTGCTCTCCTCCGGAAGTGTACCGGAATCGGAGACCACCGCATACGCATTCATCTGTAAATGGTTATAGTCATGGAATCCCAGCGGTTCATGACGGATAACCCGTTCATCCAGTCTAAATCCACTGGACTCCAGACGTGCCGCACTCCTTGGGTGACATGAATAAAGGATCGGCATATCATATTTTTCAGCCATACGATTGACTGCATTAAAAAGCGAATTGAAATTGGATTCTGTATCTATGTTCTCTTCTCTGTGTGCGGACAGAAGAATGTATCTGCAGGGTTTAAGCTCTCTTCCGGTTTCCTTTTCCAGTCTGTCAAGGACATCACTGTTTAAGATTTCCTCAAGGTTACTCTTAAGTACCTCTGCCATGGGTGAACCGGTAACAAAGGTTCTTTCCGGGGGCAGTCCGCACTCTGCAAGATACCGGCGTGCATGCTCCGAATACGCCATATTAACATCCGAAATGATATCAACTATTCTGCGATTTGTCTCCTCAGGCAGGCATTCATCTTTGCACCTGTTACCTGCTTCCATATGGAAGATTGGAATATGCAGCCTTTTGGCACCTATCACCGAAAGGCAGCTGTTGGTATCGCCGAGTACAAGCACCGCGTCGGGTTCTGTCTCCTTCATAAGCTTATAGCTGGAAGAAATGATATTGCCCATTGTCTCTCCAAGATCTGACCCTACGGCATTCAGGTATACCTCGGGTTCTTCAAGTTTAAGATCACGAAAGAAAATGCCATTCAGATTATAATCATAATTCTGTCCGGTATGAGCCAGTATCACATCAAAATACCTGCGGCATTTTTTTATCACCTCGGAAAGTCTGATTATTTCAGGCCTGGTACCCACTATAATGAGAAGCTTTAACCTGCCGTTGTTTTTAAATGATGTCATGTTTGATCGGTTCTCCCCGTCTGTATGCCCGTTTGGAAACGGTACCCAATAATTTATTATAATACTTCGGTTTCATGCCGTCACCGGGACGGATGACGCCTATATTTTCTGCTGTAAAGGGTTCGTCTGCAGATATATCGGAGATCGCAAATATACTGCGTCTGAAGACGGTCTGTGACTGCTCTCCCGGAGTCAGTGTATAATCAGGTCCCCGGGCTATCAGACTGGCATTGCGAACGTCCCGTACCATGCCGGCAAAGTCATCGACCGGCATACTGAATCCGCTGTCGGCACTGTCAACACCGGGCAGACAGACATGCTTTTCAACGACACATGCCCCAAGAGCAACGCCGACTACCGCCCCGAGACTGCCTTCGCTATGATCCGAAAGGCCGATGGGAAGGTTGAATCTCCGCTTCATATCCGGAATGTTACCAAGGTGCATATCCGCCCAGGGAGCCGGATACTCACTGCAGCATTTGAGCAGAACTATGCTGTCATTTCCGACCCTGCGGCATGCATCGACGGCTTCCTGCATCTCCTCGGGAGAAGCCATACCCGTGGAAATGATCATAGGCTTATGCTTAGCTGCCACATACTCGATCAGGGGGATATCCACAAGCTCAAAGCTCGCGATCTTATATGCTTCTGCGCCGATACTCTCCAGAAAATCCGTATCCTTCACGGAAAAGGGAGTAGATAAAAAATCAATCCCGCATTTTTCACACTCTGCTTTGATCGCTTCATGCCACTCATACGGTGTACCGGCTTCGGTATAGAGATCGTACAGCTTATACCCCTTCCAGAGTCCGTGTTTGATGCGGAAATACTCATTGTCACAGTCAATAGTAAGACTGTCGGCCGTATATGTCTGTATCTTGAGGCAGTCCGCTCCGGCCCCGGCAGCCCTTCTCACTATCTCAAGAGCGTTGTCAAGAGAGCCGCCGTGATTCGCGCTCATTTCGGCAATTATATACACCTCGCCCCTGTTAATTTTATCATATAGAGTAAACATAAACAAACCAATCCTACCCCAAGTGCATGGATGCACTTGTAGCCGTAATGCCCGGACTGCGTATTACCCCGAAAGCCAGGATGGCTTTCAGGCTGTTCACAAGTGCATGGATGCACTTGTAGCCTTAATGCCAAGGATGGCATCAGGAATTGTTTGGAAATACATGGATGTATTTCCAATTCCAAGTATCTCACAAAAACCCGCCCGGTACAAGTCCGGGCGGGTCAGCTGTTCATTTCACTATTTCATTTGCGGCTTCGTCAGATCTGGAAGAATTCCATCTCAGACATAAGCGTATCAGCGTGCTCCTTAAGTGAAGAGGTCTCGTGAGCCAGTTCGCTCAGAGTATTGTCGATCTCTGCTACAGATGCTGAGGTCTCCTCTGTGCTGGCTGCGTTCTCCTGTGAGATCGCGGACAGATTGTTCATCGCGTCCACAACAACCTCCTTGGACTGGTCGCAGGCATCTGCGCTCATATTGATGTTCTGCACTCCGGACACCGTGGTATTGATACCATCGATGAGGCTCTGGATCGCCTCTACGGTATCCTCGATGATAGTATACTGTTCCTTATTTGCCTTGGATACATCATCGGCAACTCTGACAGCTTCCTGTGACTGGGTCAGCAGGTTGCTCATCTCGATCCGGATCTCGTTAGCCGAATTAGCGGAATCGGAAGCAAGCTTGCCGATCTCCTCAGCCACGACCGCAAATCCTCGTCCTGCCTCACCTGCTCTGGCTGCCTCTATGGACGCATTCAGAGCCAGCAGACTGGTCTGGGAAGCAATAGAATCGATGGCTTCGATCTTGGATGATATCTTGTCAACTGCCGTACCTGTTGCGGCGATGGTCTCAGTGATCTGATTGATAGCCCCGGCCATCTGCTCCGAAGAATGCTGAAGATCACGCAGCTTGTCCTGTGAGGACTGTGAGCCCTGACTCATGATCTCCGCAGTGCTTGCGAGACTGCCGGCATCTGCAGTTACGCTCTCGACATTGTCGGAGATAACCTGGCAGTTAATGGAAGCGTTCTGGATCTCCTCAGCCTGCTGTGTTGCTCCGGATGCTATCTCATGTACCGCCTCGGAGATACCGCTCATATTGTTAGAGATCTTTCTCGCGGAATCCGTAAGCTCTACCGCATCCTCCTCCAGATCATTGGCAGTCACGCGCACATTGGCAACTATATCACGAAGCTTATCGATAACCGAGTTGACATTGCGTATCATGTTGCCGAACTCATCTCTGCGGTCAAGATATACTTCAATATCAGTGAACCGGCCGTCAGCCAGATGTTCCAGAGCCTCATCGATCTTATCGATGGGACGGTCAATGGCATTACCGATCATAAACGCTATTACAACCGCTATTGCTGCGAGGACGATGCCTATAATAACCAGGATAACGACGGCTTTGTTCGCATTCGACATGATCACCGCATACTCAGTGGAAACCACGATGGTCCAGCCTGTCTGCGCTTCTTTTACAAATGAAGTTACGTATTTATTTCCGTTAAAGCTTTCTACAAAGCTTCCCTCGACAGCTGTAAGCGACTCGGAGTATACCTCTGTGCCTGCCCTGCTGATATCGTCCTCAGCAGTGATCTCCTGCTCTGATGTGGCGATAACCTGACCTGTTCCATCCATGATAAACATGATCTGTCCGGTGCCTGCATCCGCAACAAGCTTATCATGCAGATAATCCACGTCATAGTTACGGGTCAGGGCACCGATGGGTGTCTTACCGTCCTCGGCAAAAACCGGAACCGCGGGAACTATGATACGTGCTCCTGTTGTCTTGCTGACAGAGAGTTCGGAAAGATAGGTATTTCCCTGCATTGCCTGTTTGAAATACTCTCTCTCGGAAATATCGACGAAATTACCGGTAGACCTGGCCACGTTCATACCGTCTGCACCGGTAACAACCGTGGAATTACCGTCTCCCGCATTAGTAACCAAAGTCTGAAGCTCTTTAACTACCTCATTGAGCAGAGCTTCGTTGGAAGGATCCGCGATCAGTTCACGGACCGAAGGTGTATCCGCCATCTGAACCATGGTACGGAAACTGGAATCGATAGTCAGTTCAATGTCCTGCGATACTTTTTCCGCCAGTCGCAGATTCAGCTCCTTCGCGTCATCCTGGGCAACATTCTTAAGATTGACGTAGCTGAGCAACGTTGCTATCAGCAGCGGAATGATACATACTCCCGCGGTGATGAAGATCAGCTTCATCTTCATACTGTCCATAATTGAAGTTTTTTTGTTCACTTGTCGTATCCCCCTCTCAAGGCTGGTCTCAGAATCTGTCAAGCAGTCAGTCAAGCCTGCCGGCATATCCTTAATCCATTGTATTTTCATCTGCATAAAGCAAGACGTTTATAACATTATAACAAATACAAATAACCCCGATTGTACTTAAAAAAGCACAATCGGGGGGGTTAATCGTTCTATAGTCATACGGTTTACGGTCAAAAATACCCGAAACAGCCGGGATGCGCAGATTATCATTTAACCAGGCCTATCAGATCATTGATATCATCAATTTCTTTTCTGCGCATATATGCTTCTATTCCCTCAGCCACCCTGAGCACGGTTTCCGGTTCGGAAAAAGTCATGGCCCCAACCGCAACCATCGATGCACCGGCAAGTATCAGTTCTATGGCGTCAGCGGCTGATGCCACCCCACCCATACCGATTATCGGAATATTCACCGCCTGTGCTGCCTGCCAGACCATTCTGACTGCTATCGGATGTATGGCAGGACCGGACATTCCTCCGGTCTTATTCGCCAGCACAAACCTCTGTCGTTCGATATCAATCTTCATACCCGTGATCGTATTTATCATTGAAAGCCCGTCAGCGCCGGCCGACTCGGCTGCCCTGGCCATTTCGGCTATATCGGTCACATTGGGACTGAGTTTCATGATGACGGGCTGTCCTGCTTTGGACTTTATCTCCCGGGTGATATTCTCCAGAGCCCGGGGATCCTGTCCGAAAGCTATGGCTCCCTCTTTGACATTAGGGCAAGACACATTGATCTCAAGCATATCCACAGGCTCATCCGACAATCTCTCCACAACGCCGACATATTCCTCAACGGTCTTCCCGCACACGTTGACTATGATGCGTGTATCATACTGACGCAGAAAAGGGATATCACGCTCGCAGAATACCTCAATGCCCGGATTTTGCAAGCCGATGGCATTGAGCATGCCGCCGTATACCTCTGTTACACGTGGGGTGGGATTTCCTTCCCATGGGGTAAGCGATACGCCCTTGGTCGTAACCGCTCCCAAACGGGAGAGATCGACAAATTCGCCGTATTCCATTCCGGAACCGAATGTTCCGGAAGCCGTGGTTACCGGGTTCTTGAAGGTTACTCCCGCTATGGTGATCTGTGTGTTCATATTGTTATTCTCCGGGTTTTATTTTTGGGGTACACAAAGTATGTATCGGCAATGATCAGGAAAACACATGATTGATAAGCATTTCCTTATCCATAAATTCAGGCATTACGCCCCGCCATAAGGCCATTACCACATTCGTTGACTACAAAACAATATCCGCAGACAAAAACACCGGTCCTTCGGTGCATATACGGGCATTTTTAACCTGCGAATGATCATCTGTTTCTCTTGTCCCGACAACACATCCGAGGCATGCGCCGACTCCGCAGGCCATACGCTCCTCAAGGGATATATATGCGGGAATACCATGTTCCTCCGCATATGCCGATATGGCTCTGAGCATGGGCAAAGGTCCGCAGGCAAGGATAAGATCACAGGGAATATCCCCGAAACCCATCACATCCAGTACATTTCCGCATGTTCCGACAGAACCGTCTTCTGTAGCGATAAACAGTCTGCTCTTCATATGAACGTGATCGACGCAGTCTCCCTCAGTGTCCGCAGATGCGGCGTCCGCTTCGTAGCCGAAAACGCGACAAAAATCTTCTGTCAAAAAAGTATTGTCATCACGGAAACCCAGGATCACCGAAATCCCGGCGTCTCCGTCAGGAAACCCGGTCTGACGGATAGCACCCTGAGATTTCTTTCCCTCAAATCCGTATCCTTCATTCAGCTCTTTAGCAAGCTGCAGCATAGGAGGAATACCGATACCTCCCCCCATAAGTACGGGATGGGTATAGCCCGAAACGAGTTCGGGAACATCATACCCGTTGCCAAGTATCCCGATGATGTCTATAGTATCACCGGGTTTTATTCCCGATATATCCGCAGTCCCTGTATCAGGTCCCGTAACCCGGTATACAAGCCGCAATACACCCGAAGCTCCGCTGTCATCCGGCAGGACCTCACAGATACTGATCGGTCTCGGCAGCAGCTTTGAACGGTCACGGGGACAAACCCCGACAAACTGTCCCGCATGTGCGTATCCGGCCAGATCCGTTTCGATCCGCAGATCAAAGATCCCCGGCTGAAGTTCGTTATGAGATATTATCTTTGCAGTTGCTTTCTTTTTCATAGTGTTTTCCATAAAATTTCCTGCGTGAAAGGCGTTTTCTGTTCTTATCCGCGCTCGTACACGATCTTTCCCGCGCAAATGTTCCCGGTTAAGCAACGCCTCATCTCCGGTCGCAGACAATCTTTCCTCCGCAAATGGTCATGATAACCCGACCGGTCAGCTTTGTCCCCGTAAAAGGAGTATTTGACGATCTGGATGCAAAATGATCCGGAACGATCCACTCCTCATTCGGATCAAATATGGTAATATCCGCAGGGCCGCCGGTTTTAAGCGCTCCGGCCGTGATACCATACACGCCGGAAGGGCCGACCGTCATCCTTTCTATAAGCTGCATAAGTGTCAGATATCCGGGTATAACAAGATTTGTCATACCAAGTGCAAGTGATGTTTCAAGACCTATGATCCCGCTTGGAGCTTCCGTGATGGACTTAGCCTTTTCCTCAGGGGAATGAGGAGCATGATCGGTGGATATCATCTCAATCGTGCCATCGCGAAGCCCTTCGATCACAGCCTGTCTGTCAGCCTCGGTTCTAAGAGGTGGATTCATCTTTGCCAGAGTTCCGTGTTCTATCACCGCATCCTCCGTCAGAGAGAAGTGATGAGGAGTAGCCTCCGCATGAATATGCGGGTTCGTCCGGCGTGCCTCACGTACAAGTTCAACGCCCTCTGCCGAGGAAATATGCTGGATCACAATATCGGGACATAACCCCGTGGTCTCCAGTAACGAGGAAGCTATATCTATATCTCTTTTGATCAGCGAGATCTCAGCGGCGCGCGGTGAGCCTCCGATCTTATAATACTCAGATGCCTTACCGGCATTGATCCCGTTGTTTGTGATATAAGCGGGATCCTCTTCATGAAAGCTTAAAGGTACTCCGAGTCCGGCTGCCATTGTCATAGCCTGTCTGACAATATCCGGATCCAGGATCGGTATCCCGTCATCCGTAAATCCGACGGCCCCCAATCCGCGCAGCAGCTTCATATCGGTAAGCCGTTCTCCTCTTAGTCCCTCGGTCACATCCGCGCAGGTATATACATTTATATTCTGTGACGCAGCTCTGTCCAGCACCTCTTTGAGGGTGTCCGGATTATCGATCGCCGGTCTGGTATTTGCCATCATTATAACACTGGTAAATCCACCTGATGCCGCACTTGCAGCGCCTGTATCGATATCTTCCTTATATTCAAACCCCGGTTCCCTGAAATGGACGTGAGCGTCTACCAGTCCCGGAACAGCGACCAGCCCGGAACCGTCGATCACACGCTCATCCGCCTCGTCACTCCCTCCGGGGACTATCCGTGATATCGTGTGTCCTTCTATATGGATATCCCCCGTGACATCCGTATTTGACGCAGGATCCGTTATTCGTACGTTTTTGATAAGCATTTCAGAGATTTCCCTTCACATTACTTCCGAAAACCACCGATCCATTCATATGATCCGGAACAGGAGGCCCCATCAATTGTTTTTCTGTAAGGTCTTAAGCATGATACTGCGGGTATAAGCGCCGATGTGCTTTCTGTCTTCGGGATCCAGCCTGTCGGGATAAATGGGATCTCCGTACTCTATGGTAACGTCGCTCTTTTTGATCCATGGGAAATGATCCTCAAGTACCTGAGCGGTATGCGTGATGGTCACGGGAACTATGGGGCATCCCGATTTGGTAGCCACCTTGAAGCTCCCTTCGTGAAAGTCCATCAGAGTGCCTTCCTCGTGATTTCTGGTGCCCTCCGGAAAGATCATTACCGAAAAACCTTCCTTGACATTGTCGATACATTTAAGTATGGTCTTTAGTCCCTGTTTAATATCTTTACGATCCAGGAATTCACATTTGAGCATCGTCATCCACCAGCTGAGGATCGGCACCTTTTTCACTTCTATCTTGGAAAGAAATCCCATAGGTCCGACAGAGCGGTTGAATGTATAGATGATATCATAAAAGCTTCGATGATTACCGATATAAAGCACCGGAGTATCTGTAGGTATCCTGTCATGTCCGATGACCGTGATCCGGCTTCCGGAAATCTTTTCAACAACCAGAAATCCGAATCCCGCAAGCGCACGTGCCATAGGATATCCCACACTCGGTACGGTCTTTTCAAGTATCCAGTTTATAAGCTGCACGGGAAGCATGACTATCAGATAGATCACCGCAAAAGCCAACGTAAGAACTGTTCTCAATTGATACCTCCAATCCCGGATAACAGAAGTATAAAATACGCATCCGATTCCGGCTGCCGCAAAATATCACGGGAGGGATCGCTGTCAGATATGTTTACACTGCCGTATTGTCCGACATAGCATGTATTATAAGGGTTGCAGCCCAGCAGGTAGTGCAGATACTGCCCCATAAGGTTCTCATATTCATTGCTGCTGATGATATAATTTACCACCGTCAGTCTGGCTATTTCCGCCAGGAGAGACTGATACTCTATGCTTTCTCCGTTACCGTCCAAAAGATACAGCATGTCCCGTCTCACGGAAGACATATTTTCGGCATACTTCCTCAGATCATTCATCATGATGCCGCAGACCGCAGGATCCGTCTTCTGCTTGGTCGCCAGATATGAAACCACCCCTGAAAAAACCACATTGTCCGAAATGTCATATGTCTTGCGGTCCGCACAGTATGCGTCTATTATGTTCCTGTAATTCTGATATCCGGTGGCGCGATACAGCATGGTTGCAGCGCGAAAGTATTCGTTTTCGTTGACAGACTCGGGAGATCTGGCAACATATTTCATGGCTCTGTCCGCCGCCTGCAGACACGTGGTTGCATAGGCGGTATCAACAGACTGATAGATATAACTGAAATACCCGAGGGCCGAAGCGAACGACAGCGTGGTACTGATATCCGCCGGCGCGATGTAGCAGGGATTCTCAAGCCCCAGGCCTTTGTCCGTGGATATCACACCCGAATAAACCATTCCCGTAGACTGATCCTGCATTTTGAGTATCCAGTCAGTCTCAACCTTCAGTTCATCCAGGATATCCGGCACGTCATTCCCGCTTTCGGGCAGATCCGCATCCGGGTCAAAAGCCTGTGTATTATACTCGTACGCCAGCAGCAATGCTTCAATTATGTTGCATCCCCTGGATACATAGCGGTCTCCGGAGGAATTCAGATGCCAGCCCCCGCTTACATCCAGCGTTACGCCGGCATCCTGCTGAAGGGATATCGGTTCCGTATGGCACGCACTTCGTACATTTTCACCGGCATATTCCGCTGTCAGCGATACACCGCAGCGGTTCATATAATACTGTCTGACAGCATCCCGGTACAGACCGGAATAGATATCATCTGATATCGAAAAGGGATATGAATATCCTATCACATCCGTGCAGATGTAATAGGTCCCTTTACTCTTCAACTCCGAAAAATCACCGTAATAATACATCTCCTCCGTACCGACCTTGGCTTTGGACTCGATCACACCCGAATAGACAGACCTTCCGGATTCGGCATCCACCACACTATATGAATCCGAAAGTACATCTCCCCGGAAGATCGCGATCTTGCGGTCATTCGTGCGATATCCCAGCTGGTCGATCTCAATATGTGATCCGACCACAGGTTTATCATAATCCAGATCCGGCGTCAGGCCGAGTGTGGTAAACTGAGTATCCGAACCGGCAGCCGTCGAAGTCTCCGCGGCTTCACGGCCGCCCGGATCCAACGGCCAGCTTATACCCGCCGGCATCGTACACCCTGTCAGAGCCAGGGAGATTACCGTTAAAAGGATACAGAATTCAGTTTTCTTTCCTCTCAGTGATCTCAACCCTTACCTCGAAATATTTACGAAAGACCTCATGAATATAAGGCAAAATCATCGCGAAGAAAATATCAACGATAGTGTATGTGATAGAATCAGGATCAGCTCCCATACCCGCAACAAGCTTAAGAGCAGTCATACATAATACACACACAACCAGATCGGCCACTACCCAGAAAATATAATCGGTTAATGTAGATATGTTTTTTTCGATCTTCATATCATGTCTTCGATACCATATATGCAATGATACGAACGGTATAAAAAGAAGATTGACTATTTCCAGCATAACGAACCCTCCACAGCTCTCAAAGTTATCACGATCACATCAGACCCTGTTATAATTGATCAGGCAGCCTTTCAGGATGATCTCGCGTTCATCATCGGTAAGGGCACCGAGTGTCACCGTAAATTTCTTTAACGATCCCGAAACATCCACAGTATATGCGGTTATCTCTTCGGTATGATCCTCCACTGCCTTTCTGATCTCCGGTATAAAGATGTAATCCAGATTTTTGAAGGGCAGTTCTCCCTCGGGAATAACAAACGGAAGCATCCCCCAGTTGATCAGATTGGAACGGTACCGCTTGGTAGCATATTCATTGGCGATATTGGCCCATCCGCCGAGAACCTTCTGACAGCTTGCAGCCTGTTCGCGGGCGCTGCCGTCTCCGGGCTTTACCGCAAATATGGTCGAACCGATTCCTGTATTTGATTCGGAAATATCCGGAAACTGTTTCTTAATTATCTCAACAGCATTTTGTATCTCTTCACTCATCCGGTCAAACGGCAGATCCTGCTCACGCTGTTCCTCTGCGGCGCGTACTTCCTTGGCTCTTCCGACATACGCAGGATCCTTGCGCGAGAGTGCAAACTCCGCCAGTCCCAGGGGGTTAGACCTGTAGGAACTCGTCTCTCCCGAGGGGATAAGTTCATCGGTCGTAGTCACCGGATCGTGGATCTCGGATACGACCTTTAGCAGCAGATTGTCGGTAAGTGCCACCATTGCCGGCCAGTCTTTGATATTGGGGCCAAGTACTATCTCCGTATCCGGATCCGCTACGCCATGCGAATCAAAGACCCTGTTCTCATAAATCGTCTTATCGAAATGATATGCATAACCCGTGAACTCACCGGTAAACTCGGTGGCTGCGGTCAGAACACCTTTATTGGCTGCCGTAGCCGCGATAGACCTGGCGTCCATGAGTGCAACCGATGAGATCTGACCGTTCTGGAGCTTGGAGCCTTCACGGTTGGGGAAGTTACGGGTGGAATGCCTGATCGAGAAGGCGTTATTGGCAGGGGTATCTCCCGCCCCGAAGCAGGGACCGCAGAATGCCGTCTTGAGCACCGCGCCAGTTTCAAGGATTTCCGCAGCCACACCGTTTCTGATGATCTCCATGTATACAGGCATCGATGCCGGATATACGCTGAGGGTGAAGCCGTCGGATCCTATGGATCTTCCCTTAAGTATATCACCCGCAGCACAGATGTTTTCGAAGCCTCCGCCCGCGCATCCTGCTATGATGCCCTGGTCCACATGAAGCTTACCGTCAACTATCTTGTCCTGCAGAGAATAAGGTACCGCATTATCAAGTGAGACTCTGGCTCTTTCCTCAACATCATGCAGAACATCCTGAAGATTCTTCTGTACCTCTTCGATCGTATATGTATTGCTCGGATGGAAAGGCATGGCGATCATCGGTCTGATCTGACCAAGGTCGACCTCGATCATCCCGTCATAGTATGCCACATCCGCAGGATCAAGCTTTCTGTAATCTCCCGAGCGTCCATGTATATCATAGAATTCCTTTATCTTCTCATCGGTTCTCCAGATTGATGAAAGACACGTGGTCTCGGTCGTCATTACATCCACACCGATGCGGAAATCGGCTGAAAGTGAGCTGACTCCGGGCCCGACGAATTCCATAACCTTATTCTTGACATAGCCGTTTCCGAACACAGCTCCGATTATCGCAAGGGCAACATCCTGCGGTCCTACGCCCTTGACGGGCTCACCTGTCAGATATACACCCACAACGCCGGGCATATTTATATCATAAGTCTGACTGAGCAGCTGCTTAACGAGCTCGGGGCCGCCTTCTCCTACAGCCATGGTGCCCAACGCGCCGTAACGGGTATGCGAATCCGAGCCCAGTATCATCCCGCCGCCCGTTGCAAGCATTTCCCTTGCAAACTGGTGGATAACCGCCTGATGAGGAGGAACATATACTCCGCCGTATTTTTTGGCACAGCTTAATCCGAACATGTGATCATCTTCGTTGATTGTCCCGCCCACCGCACAGAGTGAATTGTGACAGTTGGTCAGAACATAGGGAATGGGGAATTTCTTAAGCCCCGAGGCCCTGGCTGTCTGTATGATGCCTACAAACGTTATATCGTGGCTGGTCAGCTTATCGAACCTGATACGCAGTGCGGACATATCATCCGAGGTATTGTGCTCCTTCAATATGCCGTAAGCGATCGTTCCCCGGCGTGCCTCGGATTCGCTGACCGCATGTCCTGCAGCGGCGCTGACACGTGCGGCCGCATCCGGACCGTCGGCGATCATTTCTTTTCCGTTTATCAGGTAAACACCTGTATCTGATAGTTTTAAGCTCATTAATATCCCCCTTACATAAGAATTGACCGTCACGACAAGGCAACGGCCAATTCAATTGACTTGATTCGGAATGAAATTACAATGTTACCCTGTCAAGGTGCCATATATCATCAACATATTCCTGTATCGTACGGTCGGATGAGAACTTGCCGCAGTTGGCCATATTGATGATCGCACTTCTTGCCCAGCCGGCCTCATTGCGGTACATCTTTTCGATCCTCTTATGTGCTTCCGCATAGGACTCAAAATCCTTGAGGATGAAGTAGGTATCTGCCTTGCTGGTGCTGAGAGTATTAAGCAGCGAATTATACAGCGGTCTGAACAGATCCGGATCCTCATCAAAGGTACCGTTGATCAGCTGCATAAGAACTCTGCGGACATTGGGATCATTGTTGAAGATCTCATTGGGATCGTATCCGCCATGATTCTCATAGTTGATGACCTCATCGGAGGTAAGTCCGAATATGACCGCATTATCCTCACCGACTTCCTCTACGATCTCGACGTTCGCACCGTCCATGGTTCCGAGAGTGATCGCGCCGTTCAACATGAACTTCATGTTGCTTGTTCCGGATGCTTCCTTGGAGGCTGTGGATATCTGCTCGGAAATATCTGCTGCCGCGAAGATCCACTCAGCGTTGGACACGCGGTAATTCTCGATAAATACGACCTTGATCTTGCCGTTTATCGCAGGATCGTTATTGACGACATCGGCCACGGAGTTGATGAGCTTGATGGTAAGCTTGGCATTGGCATATCCGGCAGCGGCCTTGGCGCCGAAGATGAATGTTCTCGGATAGAAATCCATATCCGGATGCTCCTTCAGTTCATTATACAGATGCATTACGTGCAGGATATTCAGGAGCTGTCTCTTATACTCATGCAGACGCTTAACCTGTACGTCAAAGATGGATCTGGGATCCACCTCTATACCGTTATGTTCAAGTATATACTTAGCCAGACGCTCTTTGTTCTGGTGCTTGATATTCATAAACTCATGCTGTGCCCTGGAATCGTCTGCATAGAGTTCAAGCTTCTTCATCGCAGGCAGATCGGTGATCCACTCGTCTCCGATGTGATCGGTGATCCACGATGCCAGAAGCGGATTGCCGTGCAGCATGAAACGCCTCTGGGTGATGCCGTTGGTCTTGTTGTTAAACTTCTCGGGCATCATCTCATAGAAATCCCTGAGGGTCTCTTTCTTGAGGATCTCGGTATGCAGACGTGCAACGCCGTTTACCGAATATCCCGCGCAGATCGCAAGATGTGCCATCTTAACCTGTCCGTCATAGATGATTGCCATCCTGGCGATCTTATCATGATTGCCGGGATACAGCTTTTCGATATCCAGTACAAATCTGCGGTTGATCTCCTCGATTATCTGATAGATACGGGGCAGAAGCCTCGAGAACAGCTCGATAGGCCATTTTTCAAGTGCCTCCGACATGATCGTATGGTTCGTATACGCACAGGTCTTTGTAGTAACCTCCCATGCCTCATCCCATGTCAGATAGTGCTCGTCCATAAGTATACGCATCAGTTCCGCTATAGCCACCGTAGGATGGGTATCATTAAGCTGGAAGGTAACCTTCTCATAGAATTTGCGTATATCGCTGTGCTTGCGCATATATTTCTCAACAGCCTCCTGAACGGAAGCGGATATAAAGAAATACTGCTGTTTAAGCCTTAGCTCCTTGCCTGCATAGTGGTTGTCGTTGGGATAGAGGACCTCGGTAATGTTACGGGCCAGGTTCTGCTGCTCCACTGCCTTTTGATAATCACCCTTATCAAAGGAATCGAGCGAGAAGCACTCTACGGGCTCGGCATCCCATATACGCAGGGTATTTACGATACCGTTGCCATATCCCACAACCGGCATATCGTAAGGAATAGCCGTTACCGACTGATAGCCCTCCTGATGGAAGTTGTTGCGGCCCTTTTCGTCCGTGGTAACCGCTACATAGCCGCCGAATTTAACGGTCTTGGCATATTCGGGGCGTCTGAGTTCAAAGGGATTGCCGTTCTCAAGCCATGCATCCGGTACCTCTACCTGGTAACCATCCCTGATCTCCTGCTTAAACATGCCGTAGTGGTATCTTATACCGCATCCGTAAGCGGAATAACCGAGTGTTGCCAGCGAATCCAGGAAGCAGGCCGCAAGCCTTCCCAGACCTCCGTTACCGAGAGCGGGATCCGGTTCCTGATCCTCGATCAGATCCAGATCAAGTCCGAGTTCGTCGAGAGCTCCTCTGACAGCCTCATCAGCCTTTAGATTTATGATACTGTTGCCCATGGTTCGTCCCATCAGGAACTCCATAGAAAGATAATAAACAGTCTTGGGGTCCTTTTCCTCATATGCCTTCTGAGTGGTCATCCAATGATCGATGATAGCGTCCTTCAAAGAATATCCGACAGCCTCATAAAGCTGATGAGGGGTTGCTTCCTCCAGCGACTTACGGAAAAGCGTTTTTACATTATATACCACACTCCTCTTGAACAGTTCCTTGTCAAAAGTAGGTGCAGGCGTAGCCTTCCGGGGTGCTGCTTTGGCAGTTGTTGTGGTTTCTGATTTCCTGGACATATTATCCTCCTTCTGATACACTTCCAAACACCGGTATTCCGGTCTATATTTTCTGAATACCGATGGTTACCTTTTCGCCGTTAACATTCCATTCTTTGCTGAAAGTCAGGGACTCATCGGCAACTATATCCTCCGCGAGAACCTTGGCCGCTATTGCTTCCTTATTGCGTCCGGCGATCTCACTTAGTCTGCTGTTGCCGGACAGTGATACTCTGATGTGATCCATGACTTCAAAGCCCGAATCCTTACGCTGTGTCTGGATCTTGGAAATGAGCTCTGCCACAAACCCCTCCTCAATAAGTTCGGGGGTCAGATTAGTATCCAGTACAACGGTCACATAATTGTCGGCCTCCGTAATGAGACCTCCTGCCTGGGCCACGTCGATCAGAAGATCCTCCTCCCCAAGCTCGATATCGGCACCGTCTACGGTAAACTTAAGCACACCCTCCGACTTCAGACTCTTCATCGCCTCAGTACCGTCAAGAGCCGACAGATATTCTCTGATACCGTTCAGCTGTTTGCCATACTTCGGACCGACCGTCTTGAGCTGCGGTTTAAATGTATAGCTTGTCAGATCGGACAGGTCATCCCTGAATATGATCTCCTTGACATTAAGCTCATCACGGATGATATCCATATAGTATCCGTCCAGAGCTCTTTCGGCTTTGACATACATGCACTTAAGGGGCTGTCTGTTCTTGCAGCTGCCCGCATTTCTGGCCGCACGTCCCATGACGGTGATATGCAGTATTTCGTCCATGGCCGCCTCAAGCTCCGTATCTATAAGGCTCTCATCCGCCACAGGGAAATCACACAGATGTATGGATTCGGGAGCATCCTTATCCACACTTCTGACTATATTCTGATAGATATTCTCCGTTATAAAGGGAACCATGGGAGCTGCGGCTTTGGCAGTTCCCGTAAGCACGGTATAAAGAGTCATATACGCATTGATCTTATCCTGCTCCATGCCGCCTGCCCAGAAGCGCTCACGGGATCTGCGGACATACCAGTTACTGGTCTCGTCCACAAGCTCATCAAGTACTCTGGCAGCCTCGGGTATACGATAATGATCCAGATGATCGTCAACCGCCTTGATGGCGGAATTGAGTTTGGAAAGCATCCATCTGTCCATAACACCGAGGGTGGACTTATCGATCGAATATTTTGTGGGATCGAACTGATCGATCTCGGCATACAGGGTATAGAAAGCATAGGTATTCCAAAGGGTGCCCATGAACTTTCTTTCCTTTTCCTTAACTGCCTCACCGTCAAAACGGTTGGGAAGCCAGGGCGCCGAATTGATATAGAAATACCATCTGACCGCATCCGCTCCGTAGGTAGCCAGCGCTTCAAACGGATCAACGGCATTGCCCTTGGACTTGCTCATCTTTTCGCCGTTTTCATCAAGCACGAGTCCGAGAACTATGACATTTTCATAAGGTGACCTGTTGAAAAGGAGCGTGGACTCGGCCATCAGTGAATAGAACCAGCCTCTGGTCTGATCCACCGCCTCGGAGATAAATGCCGCAGGGAACTGCTGTTCAAAGAGCTCTTTATTCTCAAAAGGATAATGGTGTTGTGCAAAAGGCATCGCACCCGAGTCAAACCAGCAGTCGATAACCTCGGGGACTCTGTGCATTTCACTGCCGCAACCCGGGCACGGAATGGTATATTCATCTATATACGGACGGTGAAGCTCTACCGTAAGAGCATCCTCACGCCCTGTCTTTTCCTTCAGTTCAGCACGCGAACCGATGGAGATCTGCTTGCCGCAGCCGGGGCACTCCCAGATATTGAGAGGCGTACCCCAGTAACGGTTACGTGACAGTCCCCAGTCCTGGATATTCTCAAGCCAGTTACCGAAGCGTCCCTCACCGATCGACGGCGGGATCCAGTTGACGGTATTGTTGTTGGCCACCAGATCATCACGAACGGCGGTCATCTTGATGAACCAGCTCTCCCTTGCAAAATACAGAAGCGGTGTATCGCATCTCCAGCAGTGCGGATATTCATGCTCGACCCTGGGCGCGCTGAACAGAAGACCCCGTCCTTCAAGTTCCTTCAGAACCTCCGGATCGCAGCTGACAGCGCCGGCTTCGATCTCCGCTTTGGTGGGTTTGCAGCGCATCCCCGCAAAAGGCGTTTCGTCCTTCATAACTCCGTGTTCGTCAACCATCTGTACAAACGGAGCATCATATTTGCGACCGACTCTCGCATCATCCTCACCGAAGGCGGGGGCTATATGTACGATACCGGTACCGTCCGACATCGTAACATAGTCATCGCAATATACGAAAAACGCTTTTTTGTGCTGTTTGGCCACAGAATCCGCAGCGCACTGATAAAGCGGTTCATATTCCTTATACTCGAGGTCCGCTCCCCTGAAGGATTCAACGATCTCATAGGCGGGAATTCCCTCCGGGCGCTCAAGCGTTCCGAGAACGCTGTCAAGCAGTGCCTCGGCCAGAATATATGTATTGCCGTCGCATGCCCTGACCCTGACATAGGTATCGTCCGGATTGACGCAGAGCGCGATATTTGACGCCAGCGTCCAGGGCGTGGTGGTCCATACAAGGAAATAAGCGTCATCATCCTTTGCCTTAAATTTGACGATCGCTGTACGTTCCTTTAGCGTCTTATAACCCTGGGCAACCTCATGGGATGAAAGCGGCGTGCCGCAGCGCGGACAGTAGGGCACGATCTTAAAGCCCTTATAGAGCAGGCCTTTGTCCCAGATCTCCTTGAGAGCCCACCATTCCGACTCGATAAAATCATCATGATACGTGACATAGGGATCATCCATATCGGCCCAGAATCCGACCGTTCCGGAGAAATCCTCCCACATACCCTTGTAATTCCACACGGATTCCTTACACTCCCTGATAAAGGGATCCAGTCCGTAACTCTCTATCTGATCCTTGCCCTCGATACCGAGCTTCTTCTCCACCTCAAGCTCCACCGGCAGACCATGGGTATCCCAGCCCGCCTTACGGGGTACAAAATATCCCTTCATGGTACGGTATCTGGGGATCATATCCTTGATAACACGGGTAAGAACATGGCCGATGTGCGGCTTGCCGTTGGCTGTGGGCGGTCCGTCATAGAATGTATAGGTAGGACAACCCTCACGGTTCTTCATGGATTTTCTGAAAATGTCTTCGTCCTTCCAAAACTTCTCGACTTCCTTTTCTCTGGACGTAAAGTCGAGATTGGTATCTACCTTGCGGTACATAATACGTCTCCTTGTATATCTGCTGAATTTTTGCTAAGGAACTGTAGCAGAATTACTTAGTCATTTCACGCAGGATGCTTTTTCGATATCAAAGAAGAAAACGTAGCCGTAGTGGGCTACGGCGAGGCTTTCTGATGAAGATAGCGGGAAAGCAGACAAGCGAAATAACTAAGTTAATTCGCTACAGATCCTAACAATCTTGTATATTTTACACTATAAATGAGGCATACGCAATATATTAAGAAAAGACGGGATCGATCAGTCCCCGCCCGTCATTTCTCTATCGCCCTTTGTGTATGGCATCAACAATACGGGCAACCTGCTCACGGCGGGCATCCCTTCCAAACCTTGCCCGGTAAAGGATATAGATGGCGTCCTCCCTGATCCCGCGGATCATCTCATCAAACATGTCATAAGCCAGGAATTTATAGGTCACAAGCGGATCCTTACCCGAGTAGTTCTGCAGGTTTATTCCGGTCTTAAGCTGATCCATATCCTCAATATGACGGGTCCACTTGGAGTCGATGCACTTGAGCAGTACTACCTTTTCGATCTCGTCCACATTGTATATGTGTCCGAACTCACCGATCTTGTCTTCATAAAGATTAAGAGCGCTGAGTTTGAGATCGGTCATAAGATCCTGTTTGGTCCTGCCGTTAAAATCTCCCGGAACGATGGGTTTGATCGGGATTATGGGCAGGATCAGATCATTAAGCTCTATAAAATCCCACTGATCGGATCTGGTATCATCCCTGGCGACCATGTCAACGGCATCATGAAGAACGTGTTCTATCAGTCTGCAGATCGACGGATGGATATTGTCCTCGGTCAGGATACGTTCGCGCTCCTCATATATGATCTCGCGCTGCTCATTCATGACCTTGTCGTACTCCAGGACATTTTTACGCATACCGTAATTATTCCGTTCAACCTTCTGCTGTGCACGTTCTATGGTCCGGTGCAGCGACTTATGCTGCAGTCTCTGTCCGTCCTCAAATCCCAGCATCGTAAACATCCTGATCATGCGATCCGATCCGAAGTGCTGCAGGATCGTATCATCGAGAGCCACAATGAATTGGGACTCTCCCACGTCTCCCTGCCTGCCGGAACGGCCTCTGAGCTGATCGTCGATACGTCTTGATTCATGGCGTTCGGTTCCTATCACCTTGAGTCCGCCGGCCGCACGGGCCTTTTCATCTATCTTGATATCGGTACCCCGGCCTGCCATATTGGTAGCAATGGTAACGGATCCGCACTCACCCGCGTGAGACACGATCTCTGCCTCTATATCCAGATATTTGGCATTGAGAACATGATGCTCGATCCTCTCCGATTTAAGCCGTTCGCTGATCTCCTCGGAGCCTTCCACCGAAATGGTTCCCACCAGTACAGGCTGATCCTTTGCATGAGCCTTTTTGATCTCCTCAACCACGGCGTCAACTTTTTCCTTATGGGATTTATACACCGCATCCGGATAATCGATACGCTGCGGCGTACGGTGTGTTGGAATGGTCACGACATCCATATAATATACATCGCGAAACTCCTGTTCCTCACTCCGTCCGGTACCGGTCATACCGCCTTTCTTCTTATATTTATTGAAAAAATTCTGGAAGGTTACGCTGGCGATCGTGATGGACTCCTGATTCACCTTGAGGCCCTCCTTGGTCTCAAGCGCCTGATGCAGTCCGTCGGAAAACTTACGTCCGGGAGTGGCACGTCCGGTAAACTCGTCTATGATCAGAACCTCTCCGTCCTTGACCATATAGTCATGATCCTTCTCCAGCAGATAGTTGGCACGGAGCGCCAGATTGATGTGATGCAGGATCTCCAGATTCTCCGGATCGGCCAGATTTTCTATATTAAAGAACTTCTCCGCCTTATCTATGCCCTGACCGGTCAGATTTATGATATTATCCTTTTCGTTACGGATATAGTCGCCGGTCTCCATGATCTCCCTGGCAAAAATATAATCTATCTTACCCATCTCGCCATCGGGACGCTCACCTTCCTCAAGCGTCAGGACAAATTCGTTGGCAGGCTTATAGAGGCTCAGATCCCGATCGTTGCGTCCCGAAATACGCAGGGGCATACGTGCCTCATCGATCAATACGGAGTCCACCTCGTCAATGATGCAGTAATGCAGCTCACGCAGTACCTGGTCTTCCTTATAAATAGCCATATTGTCGCGCAGATAGTCAAAAGCCAGTTCGTTATTTGTAACATAAGTGATGTCACAGGCGTACTGCGCTTTACGCTCCTCCTGGGGAGTGTCCTTGGTTACGATCCCGACCGTAAGTCCCAGAGCTCTGTGAACTTCGCCCATCTCCTCGGCATCTCGGGCTGCAAGATAGTCGTTACAGGTCACGACATGCACGCCTTTGCCCTCAAGCGCATTGAGATACGCCGGCAAAAGACAGGTCTGGGTCTTGCCCTCACCGGTCCTCATCTCGGCAATCCTGCCCTGATGCAGTATGATGCCTCCCATGATCTGCTCCAGATAGTGGGGCGTATGGCGAACCCGGCTCGTAGCCTCACGCACGACGGCATAAGCATCCACGAGAATATCATCCAGCGTCTCGCCGTTGGCAAGCCGCTCTTTAAACTCGAGATGCTTGTTTTTAAGATCCTTATCGCTGATCATGGCCGTCATCGGACGGAGCACATCGATCTTGTGTATCAGGGGTTCGATAAGCTCGATCTCCTTTTTGCTGTGAGCATTCAGCAGTGATTTATCAACTTTTGGCTTGGTAGAAATTGTGTATTTGGGTTTTTTAGTCATATGATCATTGCGTATTTAAAACCAATTTTGGCCTTTTCTTTACTTGATTTTATCAAACCCCATGAATCAAAACAACCCCGGAGCAGTGGTGCCGTCACCTTGTTCGCGTTGCCAAAAGGCTATATAATGATCTTGGATATGATCCGGCTGATGGTCTACCCACTTTCATTTGAAAGTCTGTCAGAGAAACAGGATGCATTCCGGCGTACTTGACGGCGGCTACTGGACATGAATTCGCAATCCTTCGTAGCAAGCATGAGGATGTACTGTATCATGGGACGAGCATAAACTGTCCGTTCGAGGAAGACGACGAACTCAGACCTGCTTTGTATGGACATAAGTATGAGATTTACGAACATTCACATCCGGGAGAGCCTGAACCAAGGGAGTCATTAGACGATAAGAGAGTTCTTAGACTTCTGGGGCAGAAAAAAAGCTTATTGATATCTGGGATGACCGGGAGGTCTATTGAGTTTTATGGTGATTTGTAAGGAGGTGGAAAGATGCTGACATATGAACAGGCAAAAGAAATAGGTCGTGAAGCATGCATTGACCGACTGGGACGTGATTTCGTGATGAAGTATAGGGATACATCATCCCCGGCGTATTCTGACCGAGAGGATCACGCATACTGTTTTGTGGGCGTTGATAATACACCTGAGAGATATGATCCGGTGCCATTAATATTGACATCTACTAATCAGTTTCCGTTTATGGCGAGCTGCAATGTAAGGTATGACGATGGAGCCATAGAATTCCTTGAGTGTGTTTTGCCTTCTCAGGCAAGCTAATGATGGTTGTCGATGACATTAGATTGTTTTACCTCAGTCTTTTTAGGCTGGGGTATTTGATTGGGATAATATCCCATGGGAAGGGTCTCCTTCTCCTATGATAACATGTCGTTGTGACGACAGACTGTGATAGTACATTCTCCTTCATAGGAGATTTTTATTCGTCGTAAATCTGTCGTCTGGTGTAATTAAATGGTGACGGATAACAATCACAGCAGGTCAGTCGTTTTGCGTTTTCCATCCTGTTGTATCCAGTGAATCCGTCGGTCATCAGATATGCCGAATAATCAGCCCCAAGGAAGTTGCGGCAGTTGTATCCGCCCCTGGATATGAAAAACCCCTTACGCTCAAAGTGCTTTTCCAATCTGTAGCCTGGAATTCCCATCAGATATTTGTCATAGCCTACGAACGCTACCAGTGATGCAGTGGCAAAACTGTGCGGAATGAGGGCTGCAGGAACGTCGGCACGCTTTACGGTAAAGGTATCGTCCTCCTCCTTACATCTGCTGCAGATCAGTTTTTCCGCATACACCTTGTGATAGACCATCTCCTCCGGGATATATTCAACTTCCGTGCGGACGTATTCCCAGCCAAAATGATCCATTGTTGCACCACACCAGTCGCAGACTTTTTCTTCGTCCGAGGCATAAATCAGCCTGTCTTCCCCCTGCGTTGCATTGGCAAGAAGCTCCTCCTGGGTTCTTTTGTGCCTGCGTTCTCCTTTAATGCGTTTATAGCTGTCCACAGTAATCGTCTCGCTCTCAGCAGATTCTTCCCCGGTGATTCCGAGCGCAGGCTTTTCCTGTTCGGACATGGCATCAAAAAGACTCATCTGGTGAACGTTCGGATCAGCGTAATCGTCAAAGCCTTTTGACTTCTCGGTTTTTTTACCGAACATGTTCCTCTTGAACCAGTCAAGTTCCTGCCTCAGTTCGGCAATGATGGCACGCTGATCGTCTACCTCCGTCGAAAGCCGTTCAACCTGCTCCGCAAGCTCCGAGTAAGTGGGACTCTGCTCAGATGGAAAATCCGCTGACTGATATTCGGTTGTTCCGTTCATTATCATGGAATTGAGTTCGGAAGCCGACATGACTGATTACCCCGTTTCTACGTATATTTTACCAGAAACGAAGGATCACAGACAGCCGTAAAAATGCTGAAAATGCTGAAAATGCTGAATTTCCGGGCGTTTTAAGCCCTTATTGGCTCCCCTTTTTTAAAGTTGCACAATTAAGTTGGGGATGATCAGAAATCTCGTTTTTCGGCCTTTGAGATGGAGCATTTCTGCTCAATTTCCAGTCCCTCAAGCAGCCACCTGAGCTGCTGTCTGGAAAGTTCAAGCGCCTCGGACCTGTTCCTTGGCCAGTGGTATCTTCCCGCGTCAAGCCTGTGATACAAAAGGGTCATGCCGTCCGGTTCAGAATGAAGAACCTGAATCCTGTCCGCACGCTTGCCGCAGAAAAAGAACGCCGCATTGGCATAAGGATCCAGGTCGTAAACGTCCTTGACGATTCCCATCAATCCCTCTATGGACTTTCTCATGTCGGTCCTGCCGCATTATCCAAATGTTCGGATAATGCGGCTTATCCTTATGATTTTTTTATCCTCATCTTTTTGGAAAACGACTGAATTCAGCGGATGTCGAATCAAAAAGATGAGGATAACATTTTACCTCAATCCGCAGATACGTGCCATCTCGGAGTCGTCATCAGGCCACATC
>JAFUAB010000001.1 GCA_017460885.1 Lachnospiraceae bacterium | reverse complement strand
ACTTGATCATTTGTCTCGGCTAAATGTCCATATGCTTCTTCAGAAAGCCTCGGCGTAGCCCACTACGCCTACGTTTTCTTCATTGCATATGAACATTTATCCTTTGCCAACTGTTCAAGTTATTTATGAACAGTTCCTAAATTGAAACTGTCAACCGTCCTTAGCAGTTCATCCACGTACCGGACGTTGCGCGCGATGCGCTTTTCGCCCACCTCACCGTTTTTCAGGTCTGAGCTTATCACTATGTACAGCAGGCGAATCGCCGCGGCAAGTCTTATCTTATCAAGGGTTTCATTCCTTTGCACATCATCCTCAAATGAGAAATAACGCTCAAAGGTTTTGTCCCAGATCTCAGTTGCCGCTTCATGGGGTATCCCCAAAAAGGCCATCGAGTTGCCGGGTTCGTCCTCCTCGAATCCCACGTAGGTGGCATACAGGCCGGCAAACTCATATACCGGGTTTCCAAGTCCCAGGGTGTCCATGTCAATAAGCATGGGCTCGCCATCTGCCATCATGACGTTCTTCATCTGAACGTCCCCATGTATCACCATGTTGTCATCCTTAGTGTCGGACAATACGTTTTTTATTCCGTCAAGCTGCTCTTTCGTAAGGTGATCTGAGATCACGCCGAGGTAATCATAATACCTGTCCTTAAAGGAAGGCAGTTCTCCGATCTCCATCCGTGTTCCGTGAACGAGCTTCAACAGTTCCACGTATTTGTCCACTATGACGTCAAGGGGGATCTCCCCGTTTATGACCAGGTCATTGAACGTATGTGCGTTTAAAAGTTCAAAAACGGATCCAAAGCCGTCTCCGGCCTTAACTATGTCATAGGATATGGCAGTAGGTATCCCGCTAAGAAATGCCTTTTTTGCCATTTTTTTCTCATTCTCGATCATGGAAATGCTGTCTTTGCCGTCATAGACCTTGATGATGGTCTCAGGATCAATGCGGTAGACCTTGCCGAAAAATCCCTTTCCTATCTGCTCCAGCCCATCCAGCTTAACCTCACGGTAAGCCCTGCGCACGTCAAGCAGCTCCGTGAAGCCGGTTATCTCAAATATGTCATATATCTCCCTGGATACGTTGATCACGTTATATGGCCTGCCAAGATGATGTCTTAGCTTCATGAGAACCCTGAGGCCTGCACTTGAAATGTATTCAAGCTTATCCGCGTCAACGACCAGTTCTGCTGCTTCATGACCGGCCAATAAGTCCATCATCTCCTTTTCCAGCGCGGAAGCATTGCCCGAGTCGATCCGCCCGGTCAGTTCCATGCTTATGATCCCGTCATCTTTAGTCACGTGCATGCATACTCTCCTTTCAAACCCGAAAAGGCCGACACAAAACCAGGTTAAAGTTTATCATTTTTTCGGTAGACGTACAATATTTTTTGGATTCAGTTATGTCAACCATTTTGTCATTGTGAGCAGGTCACCGAAAAATTTCCAATGATCCACTTCATCTTTGTCGCAGATGCGGATCGAATATATAAACATGGTAACGATCAGCTCGATTTTCGTTAAATCAGAAACGAATCGTCGCAGATCCGTGCTACGAAACCGCACCGTTCAAGCGTAGCGCGTTTGCGGTTTCGTGCTGCGGATCAAGATGATGAGTTATCTGATTTAGAAAATCGGTAGCGTGTTACCTTGTTTATATATTCGATCCGCATCGCACAGGATGTGTCGGCAGAACCGTCTCCTCAGATCATTTCGCTGGCAAAAATGACACCCTGACTCCGTCCCCGAGTGTCATCCCGTTGACTCATCAGCGGCGGTATTGGCGGGTGGCGACGAAATCGAGAAGCAATAAGACGATAAAAGAAAGACAGAGGATCACGACGGTCCACATATATGCAAGTTCACGGTTGCCGCTCTGCATCGCGGTGTAAACGGCGACAGACATGGTTCTGGTACGACCGGGGATATTGCCGGCGATCATAATGGTAGCACCGAACTCGCCTATTGCCCTGGCAAAGGACAGGATCACGCCGGTAGCCAGCTCGTGAAAGGTCAGCGGCACATATACCTGCACAAACAACCTGAAGCCGTCGTACCCCATGATCCTGGCGGCATCCACCAGATCATTATCTATCTGGTCAAAGGCAGCCCTGGCGGTTCTGTATATGATCGGAAAAGCCACGACCACAGCCGCCAGCACGGCCCCTTTCACAGTAAAAACAATATCGATTTTCAATCTCTCACACAGTCGTCCGAGCCACGAATTGTACCCAAAGGCGATAAGCAGGAAAAAGCCCACCACGGTGGGCGGCAGCACAAGCGGCAGCGAAAAGAGAGCGTCAAGAATGTGTCTGCCCCATTTTAGCCTGGTGATCGCCAGAGCGACCGGTACCGCCAGCACTGTCGTAACCAGCGTGGATATAAACGAAACCTTGCATGAGATCCAAAGCGGAGAAAGATCCATTACTTTATCCGGCCTCCGCGAATCCGTATTTTTCAAATATCTTCATGGCTTCACCGGATCCGAAGAAAGCCAGGACCTCTTTTGCCGCATCCGTACTTTCACCGGCCTTTACTATACCCGCCGGATAAATCACGCGACGCATGGAGCCCTCCGGAGCCATTGCAACTATGGTAACCTTATCTGTGCTGAAGGCATCTGTCTGATATACGACTCCGCAGTCCACAACGCCCTCTTCAACCCAGCTCAGCACCGTCCGGACATCGGATCCGTAATTTGCCCTGGCAGTGACGGCATCCGCTATGCCGAGATACTCGAATACCTCCATGGCGTATTTGCCGGCAGGAACGCTCTCGGGTTCCCCGATCCCTATCATCGAAACCTTATCGGATGCCGCATCCTCGAAGGATGAAAGCCCTGCATCGCTGTCCTTCGGAACGACCATCACAAGCTTGTTTTCCAGCAGGTTCACGATGGTGGATTCATCCACAAGTCCTTCGTCATTCAGTGCATCCATCTGTTTGGTATCCGCGGAAAAAAAGATGTCCGCCCTGGCTCCCTCTTCGATCTGAGCCTGCAGCGCGCCGGAGCTTCCGAAGGAAAAGAGCAGATCTACATCCGGATGCTGTGCTTCGTATATCTGCTCAAGCTCGGTGCACACATCGGTCAGTGATGCCGCCGCAAGGACTACTACCTCAGAAACCGCCCCCTGCTCAGTCGAAGCAGCTGATGTGTCTGCTGCGGATGTACCCGTCGAAGCTTCTGTTGCAGCAGCCTCCGTTGAAGCTTCCGTCGATATTACTGTCTCGGCCGCAGCATCGGATCCTGCTGTTGCTGCTTCATCTGCCGTACTGTCGGATGCTACTGCAGCCGGTGCCGTTGAACCGCATGCGCACAAAAGGGTGAGCATGCATATCGTCAATATCAAAACTATTAATCTTTTTATTTTATTCTTTTTCATTGTTTCTCCTTAAAAATCCTCAATCCGGTCCGATCGGCCTCCTTTTCCCAAATCCACTGCCGTCTGACCCGATCAGACCTTTTTTTTAACATAATGACCACTCTTGCCGCCGTCTTTTTCAAGAAGCGAAACAGATGTGATCTCCATACACTTATCGATCGCCTTACACATATCATAGACCGTGAGAAGTGCAACGCTGACTCCGGTCAGAGCCTCCATCTCGGCACCGGTTTTTCCGGAAAGGGATACGCGGCAGATGCATCTGATCCCGGCCAAAAGGGTATCCGATGCCGTACCAAACTCTAACGGCTCGAAGTCTATGGTCACGCTGCTTAAGAGCAGTGTATGACAGAGGGGGATCAGCTCCGGCGTTTTCTTTGCCGCCATGATCCCCGCGATCCTTGCCGTACCGAGCGCGTCTCCCTTGGGTGCCAGATTTTCGTATATGGCATCGAAGGCCGCGCGGCTCATATGGATCTCGCCTGCTGCCACCGCAAACCTCGATGTAATATCCTTATCGGAAACGTCTACCATCACCGCGTCTCCGCGTTCGTTTATATGTGTAAGCTTATTCATTATTTCTTCCTCTTTGTTCACTTCCCGAATCCGCAATGGGGAAAAGTGCACACCTCGCAGTTCAAACACAGTCCCCCTTCGCCAAGTCCGGAAATATCCTTTGCCTCAAGCCTTTCTCCGGCAAGTATCCTCGGCAGAAGCAGGTCAAAGATCGTTCTGCGTGCATACATGATACATCCCGGCAGTCCAAGCACAGGGATAGTCCTGCCCTCGTAGTCAAGATACGAAACCAGCATCATCGCGCCGGGCAGAACCGGAGCTCCGTAGCTGATGATATCGGCTCCGGTATCCCTGATGGCTCCGGGAGTCTGATCGTCCGGATCCACGCTCATTCCGCCGCTGACCAGGATAAGCTCCGCTCCCTTTGCCGCAAAATCAAGTATGGCAGACGTAATGCCTGCTTTATCATCCGGAAGTATGACCTGATCCATGACCTCCGATCCGTATTCTCCAAGCTTTGACTTAAGCACTGGCCCAAACGCGTCACGGATCCTGCCCTTATAGACCTCGTTTCCGGTAGTGACTATTCCGGCTTTCAGCTTACGTATCGGAAGGATTTTAATCAGAGGAGTCTCGCCTGCTGCCCTGCGGGCCGCGGTCATCTTTTCCTCCTCTATGACCAGGGGAATTATTCGGGTAGCCGCCAGCTTCTCTCCCTTTTTTACCGGGAAATTGCCATGTATCGTGGCGATCATCATTTCACCGAGCGCATTGACTTCGTTCAGCCCGGCCGTATTGATCTTAAGAAGTCCGTCAACACCTGCGCTTATCGTGATCTTTCCCTCCGAGGGTTCGGAAAAAGTAAAGGAATCATCGTTTTCCATGCAGATATCCTTAAGTATCGCAGCTGCCTCGTCCTCGTGGAGTATGCCTTCCGTCTTTTCCCAGACATAGAGGTTTTCCTTGCCGACGGAAAGCAGCACCGGGATATCCTCTTCGGTCACGATATGTCCCTTTTTGAAAACGGGTCCCTTCTTTTCTCCGGGAATGATCTGTGTGATGTCATGACACAATACGTGTCCGACCGCATCCGTTGTCTTTATCTGTTTCATTTTAAAGTCCTTCTGTCGTATGATATCAGGGTCAAAAGGATGCATGCCCCCGAATGCCTGCTTCAGCCGATCCCGAAATATCTCAAAATGCACAAAAAAATATCCCTGACATCATCCCGCCGATAGATCGGACAGTCTGATTTGTTTAGGGATATGTTATCGGTTGCTATGCAAATGTACGGACCGTGGATTCCGCTGAGCGGATCGGAAAATGACCCTCTGACTCCGTCCCCGGGTGACAAAACTACCTTGGGGTAGTTTGAACCCTTGAGGCCTTCGATGATCACGATATCCGGCGGATGTGCGGTATCGCTCATCCTGCGGAGAATGTCACCGGCAGGTTCGTTCACATGGATCGTGAATCTGGTATTGGTAAAGATCGAGACCACTGATGCTCCCGCCTTTGCGAAGCGGTATGTATCACTGCCCGGCACATCACTGTATTCATCATGTCCGTCATGTTTGCATACACCGACCTTAAAACCGGCTCCGATAAACTCGTTGACCAGTTTTTCTATCAGAAAGGTCTTGCCGCTGTCCGAATATCCGCTGACGCAGAGGACAAAGGGCTTTAGAACCTCGATATAATCTTCACGGGTATTGATGTTCCTGACTACCTTTTTGTCGAAGCGGGAATCCGCAAGATCGATGTATTTGACAGGCACCAGCCTGAAAAGATCCCTAAGTCGGTATCTGCCCTCAGACACCATCCGTTCCACGCATGGCAATACGCTCCTGCGGTATATCGCGCAAAGCGGATGTATATGATCCTCATCGGCCAGCACATAGCAGTCATAGTCGGATGAAATAAAAGAAGCAATATACCTTACGAGATCCGCGGTGACAAACGGCATATCCGCGGCGCAGATAAAAACATACTCCTCGGAGGCCTCTGTAAGTATCCGTCTGATACCCTCAACCGGACCGATCCCGCGGTTCTCATCAACCACAAGAGGAAGTCTAAGTTCCTCATAATCGTTCTTATCCGCACACGAGATCAGAACCTCGCCGAAGCTTCCAAGCTCCATGCCGAGTCTTGATATGATGCTCTCGTTCTCTATTCTGAGAAGAGCCTTATTGGTGCCCATCCGGCTGCTCCTGCCGCCGGCGAGGATACCGACCGAAATGGCCGGCATGGTATGCCCTGTCTTCAAAATACCTTTACAGTCCCTCCGCAACGTCGATCATATATTTACCGTAATCGGTCTTGAGCAGGGGCTGTGCAAGCTCTATAAGCTGCTCCTTTGATATGAAGCCTCTCTTGTAGGCTATCTCTTCTATGCATGAAATATTCAGCCCCTGGCGTTTCTGTATCGAGGATACAAATTCCGACGCAGCAAGCAGCATATCGTGGTTACCGGTATCAAGCCAGGCAAAACCGCGCCCGAGTTTTTCGACGGAAAGTCGTCCCTTTGCCAGGTATTCATTGTTAACGGTCGTGATCTCCAGCTCTCCCCTCGCTGAGGGTTTGATGCTCTTTGCGATGTTCACGACTTCTTTATCATAGAAGTAAAGTCCCGGGACAGCGTAATTGCTCTTTGGATGCTCGGGCTTCTCCTCTATGGAAAGGGCCCTGCCGTTCTCATCAAAGTCAACAACTCCGTACTCTCTGGGATCCTTGACATATACCCCGAATATCGTGGCACCACCTTCGCCTTCCGTTCTCTGCAATGCCCTCTTAAGTATCGCCGAAAAGCTCTGTCCGTAGAAGATATTATCACCGAGCACAAGTGCTACGGTATCGTTTCCGATGAAGCTCTCTCCCACCAGAAATGCATCCGCAAGTCCTCTGGGCTCTGTCTGGACCGCATATTCTATCCTCATGCCAAGCTGCGATCCGTCCTTTAGCAGATCCTCAAACACAGGCAGATCCCTGGGTGTGGAAATGATAAGCACCTCACGTATTCCCGCCAGCATCAGTGTCGACAGAGGATAATAGATCATAGGTTTATCATATACAGGCATTATCTGTTTGCTGATAGCCTTGGTCAGAGGATAGAGCCTCGTTCCGCTTCCTCCTGCCAATACAATACCCTTCATCCGAATTCCTCCTTATCTGTCTTTATACATGGTATCGTAATAGTTCTGATAATCGCCGCTCGTCACGTGGCTCAGCCATTCCTGATGCTCCAGATACCATTTGATCGTCTTTTTGATGCCGTCCGCGAACATCGTTTCGGGTTCCCATCCGATCTCCTTTTTGATCTTATCGGGAGCTATCGCGTAGCGTCTGTCATGGCCCTTTCTGTCCTCGATATATTTGATCAGATCCTTCGAAACATTCTTTTTGCGCGGATCATCATCGGGCAGCAGCTCAAGCAGGGTCTCGATCACAATATTCACGATCTCGATGTTCCTCTTTTCATTATGTCCGCCGATGTTATAGGTTTCAAAAAGCCTGCCATGCTCCTGAACCATATCGATACCCTTGGCATGATCGTCAACATAGAGCCAGTCACGAATGTTCATACCGTCACCGTAGACGGGCAGCTCCCTGCCGGCCAGCGCATTATTGATAAGCAGCGGGATCAGCTTCTCGGGGAACTGATACGGGCCGTAGTTGTTGGATGTATTGGTTATATTCGCCGGGAAATGATAGGTGTCCATATAGGATCTGACCAGCAGGTCAGAGCCGGCCTTGCTGGCTGAATACGGACTGTGCGGCGAATACGGAGTCGTCTCATAGAAATAGCTCTTGCCGTCATCAGGTAATGAACCGTAAACCTCATCAGTCGAAACATGCAGGAATTTCCTGTCTTCCTTAAAGGTGCCATCGGGGTTCTCCCAGGCTGCCTTGGCTGCATTGAGCATCACTGCCGTACCGAGGACGTTGGTATGTACAAATACCTCAGGATCACGGATCGAGCGGTCCACATGACTCTCGGCGGCAAAGTGCACCACCCTGTCTATGTCATTCTCGGCAAATATCTTTTCTATGGAAGCCTTGTCGGTGATATCCGCCTTGATAAAGGTATAATTGTCCCGATTCCTCAAGTCCTCAAGGTTCTCCAGATTCCCGGCATAGGTCAGGGCGTCGACATTGATGATGCGTATTTCATTATCATACTTGCGGAACATGTAATGGATGTAGTTGGATCCTATAAAGCCCGCGCCTCCTGTTACCAGATAGGTTCTCATAATTGATTCTCCTTATGCCAATAGTCAGTTTATTTCAAATACCGCTCAAGCGCATCGTGCCAGTCGGACATCCGGAAATCTCCGGTGAGCCTGAGCATATAATTATCAAGTATCGAATACGCCGGACGGTCGGCCGAAGCAGGATTCATTTCCTTATACTGCGCGCTGGTCACATGCTCCACCTTAGTCTGTCTGCCGCCCAGTTTAAAGATCTCCTCCGTAAAATCCGCCCAGTTGGTACTGCCCTCGCAGGTAGCGTGAAACAGTCCGTAATTGTCCGTATCCTCGAGAAAAGCTATCATACGTGCAAGCTCCGAGGCCGAAGTCGGAGACCCGAACTGATCGCAGACAACCTTTACCTCATCATGCTTCTCCGACAGTGACAGCATGGTCCTGACAAAGTTTTTGCCATCACCGTACAGCCACGCGGTACGCAGTATGAAAAAGCGGCTGCCGAACTGCTCTACGAACCTCTCTCCGGCATATTTTGTCCTGCCGTAAGCACTGATCGGACCGGGTGTATCAAACTCGGTCAGCGGCTCGGGAGATGTCCCCGGGAAAACATAATCTGTACTGATATGAATGAGCCTGGCACCGGTATCCGTGGCGGCGATAGCCAGATTACGCGGTCCTATGGCATTGACGCGATATGCAAAATCCTGATCCTTTTCGCAGCCGTCAACGTTGGTCGCAGCCGCACAGTTGATGATAACGGAGGGCTTCGTCTCTCTCACGAGTCCCATGACTTCATCAACCCTGGAAATATCCAGCTTCGTCACTCCGTTCGCATTGATCACATCTGTCAGAATGAAATCCGCCTTTCCCTCGTATTCCTTCTGGATCGCGCGCCCAAGCTGTCCGTTGCAGCCTGTGACTAAGATTTTCTTCATATCCGGTCTCCTTTGCTGTAATGCCTGCATAGCTTCTACTCCGACCATCATACCATTTTCTTTCAAGCTTAGTCTACCATAAAACATACCGCCACTCAATTATAGTAAACGAATTAAGTAATTGCACTTTGCCGAGCCATAACTGCCATAAATTCAAGCATTATGGCTCGCCATACGGCAATTACTAAATTCGTTGACTATATGTATGTATCTCCTGGCCTTAGTCGCATACATCTATACTTATACATTTTCGTTGAAACATTTTTCTTGTTTGCATTTCATCCCGAATATATAATTGGGAATGGCTGAATTGATCAGTATTTCCGTATGTTAAATGATTTTTTCATTTATCGTAAACACCTCGCAGTGATACGCGGAGTTGATCTGTATTTCACTGTATCGACTGTTAATGACATTACAAGGAGTGTCGGATGGAGCAATATAACTGGACGAACCATTATGCGGCCACTTTGATACAAAATGACCTGAAATATCCCTTTCGAAGCTATGACATCACAAACGAAACCGGATTCGGTAAGGTGATTTCCTGCGATGTTTTTCCGGGATTGCAGACAGTATATAACGATCTGCATATGCAATACTGCGGAAATGTTGTCCCCGGGAACGACGGTATCTTGGAAATCAGCTACTGTATGGAAGGGCGCTATGAATGCGAGGTCAGCAACCAGTACTGTTTTTATGTCAGTCATGGCGATCTGTCCGTCGGAACCGTGGGATGCAGGGAATCGGGCGGCAGCTTTCCCACCAAAAACTATTCGGGCCTGACCATTTTTCTGGATGCTAAAGAATTCAAAAAGCAATGTGACATATTTTTAAGAGAAATGAAGATCGAACTGGATGAGATCCTGAAAGCTTCGGTTCAATATCCCCGCCTCTGTATCCTGCACGGGAATCCCGATATCGACTTGATTTTAAAGTCCGCGATCGACGCACAGGCAAAAGAAGATATTTCGTTGCTGAGACTGAAGATCCTTGAGCTGTTGTTATTACTTGGGAGGATTGATTTTGAGTCATATAAAGATATGCCTGCCTATCTGAACCATACGCAGGCAGTTCTCGCAAAGAATGTTCATCAGATGCTCACTTCGGATCTGTCGATTCACCTGACTTTGAAAACACTTTCGGAGGAACTGAACGCATCGCCGACAGCAATAAAAAACGCTTTCAAGACCGTATATGGTGAATCTATCCGGAATTATATGAAATCCTTCAGAATAAACGAAGCGCAGCGACTTCTGCGAGAAGAAGATCGTCCCGTCGCAGACGTAGCGGCTATGGTAGGATATCATAATCCGGGACATTTTTCAGCAGCCTTCAAAGAGAAATACGGCATATCGCCGGGCGATCACAAAAAATGTGTCCGGTTTGAGCAGTGACACCTTTTCAGGACGTGTAAGTTCAGCGCAAAACCTCTATAATCTTTCGAATGGATATACGTATGTAGCAGGGTCATTTACTGACCTTAAGTATTAAACGCATACGTATTTTATTTCGACAAAGCATATGGAGGAAAAATCATGTCGGCATCCTATGAATATTACAAAATCTTCTATTACGTAGCCAGGTACCAGAGTATCAACAAGGCCGCTAAGATCATGTCCAACTCACAGCCGAATATAACCCGGACGATCAAAAAGCTTGAAAATGAACTGAACTGCAGATTGTTCAACCGCACCTCCAGAGGCGTAACTCTGACCAAGCAGGGCGAGATCCTCTATTCATACGTCAAGACAGCCCACAAGCAGCTGGAGCTTGCCGAGAACGTGATAAATCCTCAAAACTCTGAAAAATACAAGGTGATCTCTATAGGTATATCCATGGGAATATGCAATAATATCATCCATGATCTCGTGCTCCCGCCGATCATAGGCTTTCACCGCGACAATCCCGATGTACATCTGCATATAACCAACGCATCAACACCGGAGCTGGTAGACGGTACATGGGAAGGTATATATGACCTGGCTCTTATAACCTCCAGTCACGAAAGCACCGAGAGGCTTCGAGAGAACGTGCTTTATTCATATACCGACAGCGTATTTGCAGGTATGGGATACGCACAGGCGCTGAAAGGCAGGAAGATATCTCTCCGTGAGCTTACCGAATACCCTCTGATAGGGCTTGGCTATGATACGGATACTTACAAGCTTTACGGTAATTATTTTGCCGATCACGGGCTGGAAATGAAGCTGAGCATAGAGGCAGCCACAATGGGACAGGTGAGGGATTTTGTGATCGGAAATCTCGGAATGGGATGCGCTTCTCCGGAATATGTACGTCCCGCGATCGACAACGGCAAGGCATTTATTGTGGAGCTGAACGAAAGCCTGCCTCCCCGAAACATATCACTCGTGAGAAACGAGTCCAAAACAAACCCCACCGCAGCATTGCTTGAAGGGTATTATCTAAATGGATCACGGGGACAGTTCTTTTGATCCACTCAAACCATGCTCAGTGATATGCGCCCCTTTTTCTCGTCAATATCGATCACCGTGACATCCACCACGTCCCCGACCGATACGACTTCAAGGGGATGTTTGACGTATTTGTTCGAAAGCTTTGAGATGTGTACTAGTCCGTCCTGATGGACTCCGATGTCCACAAAGGCACCGAAGTCGATGACGTTTCTGACCGTGCCCTTGAGCTTCATGCCGGGTTTTAGGTCTTTTATCTCGAGTATCCCGGCCTTGAGGATGAGCTTCGGCATATCCTCGCGCGGGTCTCTGGCCGGTTTCTTCAGTTCTGCTAATATGTCGTCCAGAGTTATCTCGCCTATCCCAAGTTCCTCTGCCAGAGCCTTTTTGTCGACAACGGTCTTTTCAAACGCGCCTATCGCCTTTTCATCCCTGATACCGCAGCCGATCTTTGCCAGCAGCTTACGCGCCCCGTCATACGATTCGGGATGTACGCTGGTCTCATCAAGAGGTTCCCTGCCCCCGGTAATGCGGCAGAATCCTGCACACTGCTCAAAGGCTTTCGGACCGAGCTTGGAAACCTTCTTGAGTTCGCTTCTACTCTCAAACCGTCCGTTCTGTTCCCTGTATCTGACAATGTTTGCGGCAACTGTCCGGCTTATACCCGCGATGTGCGCAAGGAGCGCGGCGGATGCTGTGTTCAGATCGACGCCAACGCCGTTTACACAATCCTCTACCACTCCGTCAAGCGCTGCCGAAAGCTTCTTTTGATTCATATCATGCTGATACTGTCCGACACCTATCGACTTCGGATCGATCTTGACCAGCTCGGCAAGGGGATCCTGCACTCTGCGGGCTATGGATACGGCACTCCTTTGACCTACATCAAACTCCGGAAACTCCTCCGACGCCAGCTGACTGGCAGAGTATACGCTCGCTCCGGCTTCATTGGTGATACAGTAATGAAGCCCCCTTCCGGACAGTTCACCGATGAGGTCGGCTACGATCTGCTCCGATTCTCTGGAGGCGGTCCCGTTTCCGATGGAGATCAGGTTCACTCCGTATTTTTCTATCAGCTGCTTCAGTGCCTTTTTGGCTCCCTCGACATCATTGTGGGGAGCCGTGGGATAGATGACTTTTGTATCAAGCACCTTGCCGGTCTCATCCACCACTGCAAGCTTGCAGCCCGTTCTGAAAGCCGGATCCCATCCCATAACCACAGCGCCTGAGATCGGAGGCTGAAGGAGCAGCTGGCTTAAGTTCTTTTCGAATACGGCGATCGCACCGTCCTCGGCGGCTTCCTTAAGCTCAGAGCGGATCTCGCGCTCGATCGAAGGTTCGATCAGCCTGGTGTAGGCGTCTTTAGCGGCAGAGAGGATTATCGGGGATGTATACGGATTATCACGGGTTATCAGCTGCCTGTTCAGATAGTCGTATACCCGTTCCGATTCCATTTCGACGGAAACCGTCAGAAAGCCCTCCGCCTCTCCCCGGTTGATGGCGAGTATCCTGTATCCGGCTGTTTTTCTGATCGGTTCGGTATAGTCGTAGTAATTGGTATACACGCTGTCCGTTTCGGGATCCTTTGCCGCGGATGCGATCAGCCCCTCCTTAGAAGTCAGTGTACGGATATACGATCTGAATTTTGCATTGTCGGAAATGTTCTCGGCTATTATATCCGAAGCCCCCGCGATGGCTGCCGCCACGTCGTGAACCTCTTTTTCCGAAGCCTTCAGGGCATCTTCTTTACTGTCTGAAACAGGTTCAATGTGACCTGTGACATATTTGGACGCTTCCTCCTCTACAGGTCTGTCGGCGGTCTGAAGCATGATATATGCGGCCAGAGGTTCAAGGCCTCGTTTGCGTGCAACATCCGCACGGGTCTTTCGTTTCTGCTTATACGGACGGTAAAGATCCTCAACGGTCACAAGCTTGTCGGCGGCTTCGATCGCTGCCCTCAGCTCACCGGTCAGTTTGCCCTGCTCGTCTATCAGTGCGATAACCTCCTGCTTGCGTTCCTCGAGATTGCGAAGATATTCAAGCCTGGTGTTCAGGGTTCTCAGACTCGCGTCATCCAGACTGCCGGTTGCTTCCTTACGATACCTTGATATAAAAGGGATCGTGTTCCCTTCATCTATGAGCTTGATCGCGGCCTCGACCTGCCACGGCCTGCAGCCGATCTCCTCCGCAATAACCTTTGCAAAATCCATATCAGTCCTCCATATGCTTATGGACTAAGAAAGCAGATCCGAAGACCTGCTTTCCGGCTGCACATATCTTATGATATAAACCTTAGTTCACCGATAAACGGAAGAGGCTCTTCGCTGCCCTTGATCGCGCGGATGATACCCCAGATCCAAAATACAGTGCAGACGATCGATACTATACCGGCGATCCAGCCGAATACGCTTCCAAGTCTGCTTAAGAAACCGCACACCGTTGAAAGCAGATTCAGTACCAATGCCTGATTAAGATGATGCTTAACCAGCGTGTCCTCTTTATTCCGGGCTAAAAGCGCTATCAGCCAACCTACCCATGTGATGTAGCTTAATACAGCCAATCCCTTTGATCCTTGTCCTTCCATTCAAATCCCTCCTGATCTGACAGCAGATGCTGTGCATGTCCGAATGATATGTTGTCTTTAACATCTAAGCTGTGTCCTATGTTCCTCAACCGGAAACAGACTAATCCACTCCCGATCTAAATGATTATATCAGATTTTTCACTGCGTTTGAAGTCCCGTTTTTACAGTGTCGTCAGTATACTTACCATGGATGACCTTTTTCGCTTCGGCCCTGAGATAGTTCTCCGCCTTCCTCAGGGTTTCGCTTTGCATCTTTTAACCCCGGGGACGGAGTCATGGTGTCATTTTATCTCATCTGTCACTTCTGCGCCGTGCCACATTCACCTCAAGCGGAAGGCAAGAGTCGTTGGCAAGGTTATAAGTTCCTTAGGAGTTATTCTGTAACAGATCCTTAGAATACAGTTCCACGATACAACTCTTCTTGCAGAAGCAGATCCCATAGGAGATCACTCCGGCATAGCCGTCATCAAGGATACCTTCCTCATATTTCTTATCCCGGATCTGGTCGAAGGCCTCGCGTATGCCGTCTTCCATCTCGTTATACTTTTTACGCACCTTGATCTCAAAGATATATGCCGGATCCTTGGGTCGCAGGGGATAGAGGATCACCTCCGGACGGCCGTCCCCTTCCTCCCTGTTGGATTTGGATGAATAGCGCGGCACACCGTTTAAAAGCGAGAGGAAGTATCCGTGATAAAAGGCTTCCTCGCTGTCAAAGGTAGAAATGCTCTTCGCCAGCAGATCACTTATAAAGTCAGCTATTTTTTCGGTGTCCTTATCAAAGATCGCTTTATACAGTTCTTCCCTGCCGGTGCCCTTGACAACCTTGTCAAACCAGCCGCTGATCTGATTTTTATATATGCCTTTCACCTCCGTATTTGGAATGCACATGCTCATATATATGGCATCATCTTCCTGCCTTTCGGACACCTTTTTCATGTAACCTGTAAAGAACAGAAAGTTCCAAAGGTTGTCCCCGTTTTCATGAATATCCCCATAAGTGATATCCTCATGGATCTGCTTCTCGATGATCCCGCCGCCGATCAACTCATCCAGTTCCCTGCGCACATCCTCATCCGCATTTTCGATGAGTTCCTTTATGATCGAATTGGATGAAGTGTTGGCCCAGTAGGGCTCGGCAAAACGTTCAGGGGCATTCAGGTGATCGTAAACAAAATATGTGACGCTCCAGGGATTGTATACCTCAGCCTCACCGAACAGATATCCGTCATACCATTTCTTTACAAGTTCGATCTTATCCTCAAGGCTATATTCGATGAGCATGGCTTCGGTCTCGTCCTGGGTAAATCCGAAATATTCTCCAAAAGAGCCGCCTCTTATGGAATTAACTACCAGATTATTCAAACCGGTAAATATGCTCTCCCTGCTGATCCTGAGGCACCCTGTCACCACCGCACGTTCCAGCGCATCATTTGTCTTTAATGCCGATTCGAAGAGCGAGCGGATGAAGCCAACCATCTCATCATAGAAGCCGCAAAACCACGCGTTTTCCAACGGCACGTCGTATTCGTCGATCAGGATGATCACGTTCCTGCCATGGTGCTTTTTCAATAATCCCGAAAGAGTCTTCAATGCCGTGGAGTATCTTCCGACTTCCGTGCGAAAGGTTTCCGCATCCGTAAGTTTCTCCAATGCCGTCCGGGTGTAGAGTTCGTCAAATATCGCCTTGTCTGCCGCATTGAGTTTATCCGAATCCTTCAGATAATAATGTCTCAGGATCTCACTGTATATGTCATCCCTGAGTTTTATGAAAGCATTGAAAAAATCCGGCTGTTTGGCAGATTTAAGCGACATGTTGATAACAGGGTACTGTCCCATCATGTCAAGGATCCCATCTCCGGCATCCATGATCTTCATGCCATCGAAATACCGACGATTGTCAACGACTTCTCCATTTTCATCATATTCAAGTTCAAAAAAGGTACGGATCATGGACAGGGCAAGAGTCTTGCCAAACCGTCTGGGACGGGTAAAGAGGGTGGTCTTTCCTCCCTTTTCTACAATGTCCCTGATCAGCATGGTCTTATCCACGTAGTACATCTTCTCTTTGGTAAAATCCTTGAAATCCTCGTATCCTATCCCTATCTTCTTCATAACAGCCGCTCCTTGAAAAAGTCTGTTTATGACCGAATGTTGGAAGTGCACAGATGCACTTCCAGACTTCGTGCACGAATGCACTTCAAGTATACAATAACCGCCGCCCCTTCACAAGGGCGGCGGCTTAGACGATTTCTTACCATGTCTGTTTGGATCAAAAAGTGCTTTTATTAATCCTGACTCCGTCCCCGGGTGTCACATAATGCAAAGACGAGTGTTTTGCTATGCAAAAGTTGCTCAAATTGCATTCATATATGTCAATTTTATAAGGTTATGATATGATGAATCTATGATATCGGGAGCAGTAGTTTTTCATAAACGGTTCTCCGGTATCGCTCATATCCGAATTAATGTATCATCGACATTCTTATGAGGTTTAGGAGGGGGTTCCATGTATTCGAAGACGATGATCTACAAGAATGAAATGAATGACAAGACCATGCGGTTTCTCGAGCGTTTTGTCAAGCGTGTCAAGGGCAATCCGCCCGGTGTATGTCCCATAGCAGTTCAGCTCTCTTTCCTGCAGAGCGCCAGAAGCCAGACCTGCGGCAAGTGCGTACCCTGCCGTGACGGACTCGAACAGGTGGAGAACATGATGCGTTCCATCGTAGAGGGTCAGGCAGATATGCAGACCTTCGAGGATATGGTGGCACTGTGCCAGATCATCGAGGACACGGCTGACTGCGCCATCGGATACGAAGCAGCCAGGATCGTTCTCGAGAGCGTAGAGCTCTTTAAGGACGAGTATATGAGCCATATCAACGAGCATCACTGCCAGTCCGAGGTCGGTCAGAAGATACCCTGCGTCTCTTACTGCCCCGCTCATGTCGATATACCAAATTACATAGCTCTGATCGGAGCACACAGATACGCCGATGCCGTCAACTGCATCAGACTTGACAATCCTTTCCCCACGGCATGCGCATTCATCTGCGAGCATCCCTGTGAAGAGAAATGCCGCAGGGACATCCTCGACAGCCCCATCAATATCCGGGGACTCAAGAAATTCGCGGTCGATCAGGTACACGCTGACCAGGTTAAGGTTCCCGAGTGCAACGTTACCACCGGCAAGACCGTCGCCATCGTAGGCGGAGGTCCCTCCGGTCTGACAGCGGCATACTACCTCTCTCTGATGGGACACAAGTGTGTTGTCTATGAGGAAAAGGAAAAACTCGGCGGTATGCTCCGATACGGAATCCCCAACTACAGACTGCCCAAGGACAGACTGGATCAGGATATAACCGCGATCCTTTCCACCGGCAATATCGAGGTTAAATACGGCATAAGCATCCCCGAAGATATCACCATGGAGGAGCTGGAAAAGACATATGACGCGATCTACATCTCCATAGGCGCGCAGCTGGGACGTACCGTTGACGTGGATGGCTCCGATGCTAACGGAGTATATTCCGCGGTCGAAATGCTCGGAGAGATCGGCAGGGGAAATACACCGGATTACACCGGCAAGCGCGTGGTCGTAGTCGGAGGCGGAAATGTGGCAATGGATGCCAGCCGCAGCGCCATCCGCTGCAATGCCGAAGAGGTCACCATAGTATACAGACGCCGCCAGATAGATATGACCGCTCTGGCCAGCGAGATACAGGGTGCCATAGAGGAGGGCGTGGAGCTGCTGACGCTCAATGCCCCCGGCAGCATCATGACCGATGAGAACAACAATGTGACCGGCTTCGAGATCCAGCCGCAGATCATCTCGGAATACCGCAATTACAAGCCCGGCGTTGCTCCGGCCAATGCCGATAAGAAGATCATACCCTGTGACATCGTCCTGGTAGCCATCGGACAGGAGATATATTCAGCTCCCTTTGCAAAATATGACGTACACGAGCGCAGAAAGAATTTCGAGACCGAACCGACAGCCAGACTGCCGCACTACGACAGGATCTTTGCCGGCGGCGACTGTGTATCCGGTCCCGCCACCGTGATCAAGGCTATAGGCGCGGGCAAGGTGGCTGCGATCAATATAGACGAGTATCTGGGATATCATCACAAGATCCTGGGAGCCATCGATTATCCCAAGCCAAAGGAGAACAACCGTACCAGGATCGGACGCGTACATCTGACCGACCGTTCCGCCCGTGAGAGAAAGAAGGATTTCGAACCGATAGAAAACGCCATAACCTACGACGAGGCCATGCAGGAATGCGGTAAATGCTTGCGCTGTGACCACTTCGGCTGCGGCGTTGTGGAAGGAGGCAGAGTATGATGTGTAATATTACTATCGACGGCATCGCCGTCAAAGCGGATGATTCCATGACCATACTGGAGGCCTCTGCTTCCGCCGGCATCAGGATACCCACGCTGTGTTATCTCAAGGATATAAACGAGATAGGCGCATGTAAAATGTGTGTCGTTGAGATCGAGGGACGCGAGCATCTGACAACCTCCTGCAATACCCAGGTTGCGGACGGCATGAACATAACTACCAACAGTGATCGCGTGATCAGGAGCCGCAAACAGATGCTGAACCTCCTGCTGGCAAATCACAATGTGAGATGCTTCTCATGCGCCAAATCCGGCGACTGCAGACTGCAGGAGCTCTCCAACGAATATGAAATCACCGAATCGGTGTACAAGGCAGACGCTGCCGTGATTCCTCCCAAAAAGGACAATCCCTTCCTCGAGTATCATCCGGAGCTGTGCATCAACTGTCAGCGGTGCGTCAGCACCTGCCACAAGGTGGCCGGAAACGGAGTACTGTGTAACGGCAAGATCGGCACCCGAACACTTATAAATGCCCCCTTCGGACCCGACTGGAAGGAAACCGAATGCGAATCCTGCGGCAACTGTGCCCAGGCCTGTCCCACCGGGGCTCTCGTATCCAAGAACAAACGCAACTACCAGTACGGCAAGGTAGACAGGATACTGACCACATGTCCCCACTGCGCTACCGGGTGCCAGTATTATCTGGTAGTCAAGAACAACCGGATCGTGGACGTGGAGCCCGCAAAGGGACCCTCCAACAAGGGTATGCTCTGTGTAAAGGGCCGCTTCGGATCCTTCAATTTCGTACATTCCGGCGACCGTCTCAAATACCCCCTGATCAAAAACCACGAGACCGGAGAATTCGAGAGAGCAAGCTGGGATGAAGCACTTGATCTGATCGCCGATAAGTTTACCAATATAAAGAAAGAATACGGACCGGATTCACTGGCCGGTTTCGCCTGCTCCCGTTCTCCCAACGAGGACATATACATGCTCCAGAAAATGGTACGCTGCGCATTCGGCACCAACAACGTCGACAACTGCGCAAGGGTGTGCCATTCGGCATCCGTACACGGGCTCGCAATGACGCTCGGATCCGGAGCAATGACTAACCCTATAGCCGATATAACCGAGGATGTCGATGTGATCATGCTGGTTGGCTCCAACCCCGAGGAAGCTCATCCCGTGGTCGGCATGCAGATACGACAGGCTGTGGCAAGAGGAACCAGACTGATAGTAGTGGATCCGAGGGACATAGGACTCTCCGCCCAGGCCGATATCCATCTGAAGCTCAAACCCGGTACCAACGTGGCCTTCGCCAACGGCATGATGAATGTGTTCATAACAGAGGGACTCATCGATGAGACCTTCATCAAAGAAAGAACCGAGGGCTTCGAGGAATTAAAAAAGATAGTCATGGAATACACTCCCGAAAAGGTCGGCGAGATATGCCATATCGATCCCAACCACCTCAGAGAAGCGGCTCTGATGTACGCCAAGGCCAAAAAGGCTCCGATCATCTACTGCCTCGGAGTTACCGAGCATTCCACAGGTACCGAGGGCGTAATGAGCATGTCCAACATGGCCATGATGGTGGGTAAGCTCGGCAGAAGCGGCTGCGGTGTAAATCCTCTGCGCGGCCAGAACAACGTACAGGGCGCCTGCGACATGGGAGCGATGCCCGGACATTTCCCGGGTTATCAGAAGGTCACCGACGAGGCCGTCATGGAAAAGTTCGAGAAGGGCTGGGGAGTTACTCTCAACAAAAAGCCCGGCGTATTCGCAACCGATGTGTTCGGTGCCGCCATACGCAAGGAGATCCGCGGACTCTTTATCTTCGGAGAGGATCCGATAGTAACCGACGCAGATCAGAATCATATCAAAAAGGCTCTCGAGAGCCTTGACTTCCTCGTGGTTGACGACCTCTTTATGACAGAAACCGCACAGTACGCCGATGTGATACTGCCCGGTACCAGCTATGCCGAAAAGGAAGGAACCTTCTCCAATACAGAGAGAAGGGTACAGCGTGTACGCAAGGCCGTTACACTCGAGGGCGAGATGAGGCTTGATACGGATATATTCATAGATCTGATGAACCGTATGGGATATGAGCAGCCTCATCTGACATCCGAGGAGATCATGGATGAGATCGCGTCCCTGACACCGAGCTTCGGCGGCATCTCGCACAGGAGACTGGACAGGGAGGGCGGACTGCAGTGGCCCTGCCTCGACAAGGATCATCCCGGTACTCCCATCATGCACGTAGGTAAATTCACCAGAGGACTCGGCTGGTTCTATCCCGCCGAATATGTGCCCAGTGCCGAGCTGCCGGATGAGGATTATCCGTTCATACTTATGACGGGACGTATCCTGTACCATTACAACACCAGGGCTATGACAGGCCGGACTCCCGGACTTATGGAAAGGGAAGGACACTCATTCATAGAACTCAATGATGAGGATGCTGCCAGAATGGGCATAGCAAACGGAGAAAAGATCCGTGTGAGCTCCAGACGCGGAACGCTCACGACCACGGCCAGGGTCGGCGAAAAGGTATCTCCCGGAGAGACCTGGATGCCGTTCCATTTCCCGGACGGAAATGCGAATATACTGACGAATGCTGCGCTGGATAAGTACGCGAGGATACCGGAATACAAGGTTTGCGCAGTAAAGATCGAGAAGATATAAATATATGGGGACGGTTCTCCTGCGGAGGACTGTCCCCATTCTTCATCACTATTCTATCATCCTGATCTTAACAACATCCCCCGGCGATACGCTCACTCCTCCCGGAATATCGATATAACAATTACATTGATTCATATTTCCGAACACCGAGGATTTATGATTCGATACGTTCAGCTTCACATGTCCGTCCTGCGAAAACGCCCTGATCAGTCTTCGGTGATGATTTACCTTATCATAAGGATCATCGAGTACCGCTTCGGTCACCCGCGGAAGGAAAACCGCACAGCCTGTCAGCGCTGCTGCCGCAGTATGAAAATATATATCGAAATTAGCCAGTGCCGCATAAGGATTGCCGGACAGACTCAATACCGGTTTGTCATTAAGAATAGCTGCGATCGTCGGAGTTCCCGGCTGTATGTCCACATTGTAAAAGAGCTTCTCCGCGCCGATCTCATCCAGAACGCCATGGAGCAGATCCTTTTTGCCTACGGATACTCCTCCGGTGGTTATTACCAGATCGGCAGTCTCAGCCGCTGTCAGAAGCTCCCTTTTGATGGCCTCGTGATCATCCGCCACATGTGAACCAATAACTATATCAAAGCCGGCCTTTCTGACGGAGGATGCCAGCATATACGAAATACTGCCGTATATATGACCGGGCTTAAGCTCCTCTCCGGGAGTATCCAGTTCACTTCCGGTGGTCAGTATCGCTATCCGGGGTCTGCGTATGACATTTATCCCCGATACGCCCACCGAAGCCATCAGCCCCAACTCTACGCGACCGATCAGCGTTCCCATACCTGCAACACATGTTCCACTGGAACATTCCTCTCCGACCGGACAGATATTCATACCCTCAGACTGACCCTTGTATATACTTACGAATGTCTCGCCGTAATCGGTATCCTCCTGCCTGATGACGGCATCAAATCCGGGAGGAACCGCACCTCCGGTCATGATCCGGACCGCAGTCAGGGAAGTATCTCCGCCGTCAGCGCCTCCGGCACTGTCTGCCTTATCCATCCCCGGGTTTTCCAGATAACTCTCTGCAGCCTGTTTTATATGCGCTTTCGTCTCTTCCTCAGACCAGTAATCACCGGCGTCTATCTCTCCGATCACCCGGAGTATCGCGGGGGCATCCTCAGATGCTTCCTTCACTTCATCCGATCTCACCGCATATCCGTCCATGGCTGATCTGGGCCAGGAGGGCACGTCGATGACAGCATATATATCTTCAGCGGCCACACGTCCGTCCGCATCGGCGATGGATACATATTCCGTATCCGTTATTGGCCTGATCCTGTCTGTCAGTAATTCCTGTGCCTCTTCGATCGTCACGATTCACACCCCTGCAATTTACTTATCGACACCGCGCACACCTTATACTCGGGAATACGGGCTATATCGTCAAGCGCCGCATTGGTCAGCATATTGACCGGCGAATCCTCAAAGTGGAACGGCATCCAGGTCTCACCCTCCGAAACCTTCCTGCCGACACGGGCAGTGGCAGTGATCCCGCCTCTTCTGCTCCTGACTGATATGCGTTCACCGTTCTCTATTTCAAGCCTGTCAGCATCCTTGTAATTTATCTCAATAAAGCCTTCATCCGCCAGCTCCACAAGTCCGGGTGCCCTGGAGGTCATGGCGGCCGCATTGTAATGATACAGGATACGACCGGTCATCAGTATAAACGGATAATCATCGTCCGGCAGCTCCTGAGAGGGCTTGTATTCGGCCGGATACAGATACGCCTTGCCTCTGGCGGGATGTCCGGCATGCATTATGGGTGTTCCCGGATGATCCTTCTCGGGACACGGCCACTGCAGTCCGCCCTCCTCATCCAGTCTCTTATGCGAAATGCCGTGGAAGCTGGGTGTCAGCTCCGCGATCTCATCCATGATCTCGGCAGGAGTCATATATTTCTGGGGATAGCCCATCGCATTCATCAGATCGATCAGGATATCCGTATCGGGTCTCATATCACCCTTCAGCGTAACGGCCTTGCGGATCCTCTGGACACGCCTCTCGGTATTGGAGAAGGTACCCTCCTTTTCCGCATAGCTGATACCGGGCAGTATAACATCGGCGTATTCAGCCGTCTTAGTCATGAAAAGATCCTGTACCACCAGGAAGTCCAGGCTCTCCAGGGACCTGATTATATGATGCGTATCCGGATCCGATACCACCGGATCCTCTCCGCAGATATACAGTCCCCGTATCCTGCCTTCTATGGCGGCAGGGAAGACCTCGGTTGCCTTTAAGCCGGGTACAGGGCTTAAGGGTACGCCCCAGGCCTTTTCAAACTTCTCACGTACAGCGTCGTTATCAACCTTCTGATAGCCCGGATAATCCGTGGGCATTGCGCCCATATCACAGGCTCCCTGTACATTATTCTGTCCCCTGAGAGGATTAACTCCGCAGCCGCTTCTGCCTATCTTGCCGCAGAGAACAGCCATATTGGACATGGACATAACGCCCTCGGTGCCCGTGGAATGCTCGGTCACGCCGAGGCAGTAGATGATAGGAGCTTTGTCTGCGGTGGCATACATACGGGCAGCTTCTATCAGCTTAAGAGGATCGATATGACAGATCCCGCCGACCTTCTCGGGAGTATACTCCTCCACTATGGCCTTGAGTTCCTCGAAACCCTCAGCATTATCCCTGATGTAATCATGGTCGATCAGATCCTCTTTGATCATCACGTGCATCATACCGTTAGCAAATGCCACGTTGGTACCGGGACGGATCTTAAGGTGGATATCTGCATCCTTAGCCAGTCCGATATCACGGGGATCCACTACGATCAGTCTCGTACCGTTCTTTACCGCCAGACGTATCTGCATGCCGACTACCGGATGTGCCTCTTCGGGATTGGAGCCGACTAACAGGATGCAGTCAACATCATGGGTTATATCATGTATCGGATTGGTCATGGCTCCCGAGCCGAGAGTCCGGGCCAGTCCCGAAACCGATGCGGAGTGACATACTCTCGCGCAGTTATCGGTGTTGTTATTGCCGAAGCAGGTGCGGACCATCTTCTGTACCATGTATATATCTTCGTTGGCGGAGCGGGAGCAGGCAAAGCCGGCCAGGGAATCCGAGCCGTATTTATCCTTGATCTCCATGAAACGCTTCGCGGTATAAGCTATGGCCTCTTCCCAGGTCGCCTCGTGGAATTCGCCTGTAGAACGGTCCTTTATCAGCGGCTTCGTCAGACGGTCCGGAGAATGAACGAAATCAAAGCTTCCGGAACGGCCTTTCACACAGAGCCTGTGATGATTGGACGGCCCGTTGGAAGGCTCCACATTTACAATACGGTTATCCTTTACTACCAGATAGAACTGGCAGCCCGTAGCACAGTGAGGGCAGGTGGTCTTAACCTTGGTGACCTCCCAGTTACGGTATCTGGCATCGTTCTTGAGGGTAAGCGCTCCTGTGGGACATACGCTGGCACAGTTGCCACAGGACTCGCAGCCGGTGGACTTAAAATTCTCTCCGAAGGGTGCATCCACGATATGGAATACACCGCTCCTCGCGCTCTTCAATGTGCCGTTTACCGCTATGTGATGACATACGTTGATGCATCTCTGACAGTGAATGCATTTGCTGTGGTCGTATACGATATACGGATTGGAATCCAGCAGCGGCATCTTATTCTCTATCCAGGATCTGCTGCCCTGATAGGTGGTATGCCTGACATCATATCTGTTGCACAGATCCTGCAGCTCACAGGCACCGTTGGAGGGACAGCTCATACAGTCCTGATTATGGTTGGACAATATGAGATCCAGCATTTCCCTGCGGTATTCGGTCAGTCTCTCGCTCTCGGTGATCACCTTCATCCCTTCCTTGGCCTTGGTACGGCAGGCAGCAAGCAGCTGGTCATAGCCCTCAACCTCTACCACGCAGATACGGCACATACCTATATCGGAAACTCCCTCCATATAACAGAGTGAAGGTATGTCTATACCGTTATCACGGGCAGCCTTGAGGATCGTGGTTCCCTCGGGAATACTTAATTCTTTTCCGTTGATGGATATGGATATCATTCGCCCCTGCCTCCTTCCATAGCTCCGCAGCCATAATGATCGCATCTGAGGCATCTTCCGCATTCCCGGACAGCCTCCTCATATGTCATGGACAGCTCTACAAAATCGAAATTGTCACGTCGTTCGGCAGGATCCTTTTCCTCGATCTCTGCCCTGCCCGTAGGTATACAGGGATTGGGATATGCGGGAGGCGCGGAGGCCTCACAGTGAACCTTGTGATGATATCCCAGATATTCATCTATGTTGAATGCAGCCACCTGTCCGGCAGCTATGGCATTGATGGCGGTGGAAGGGCCGGTCACGCAGTCGCCTCCGGAAAATACCCCATCCATCTCAACCACATTGCATGTAGTATCGGCCTTGATCCTGCCCCGCTCGACAGGTACTCCCGATTCCTCAAAATGAGCGGTATCGCTTCTCTGTCCCACTCCGAGGATCAGATAATCACATTTGAATCTGTATGGATAATTGCTGGAATGCTCGGTGGTCACCATGCCGAATTTATCATATTCGGCAACTATCTCGGGCTGAAGCCATACGGCTGACACGCTGCCGTCGTCTCCGGTCTCGATATTGAGGAAACTGAGAAGCGTGCGGAATCTGACTCCCTCCTGCATGGCTCCTTCTATCTCGGATGCAAGCGCCGTATAGTCGTCCCTCTTACGAGTGAAAACATGGACAGTTGCGGCGTTTAATCTCACCGCTGTCCTCGCGGCATCCATCGCGACATTGCCGCCGCCTATCAATACCACCCTTTTACCTGTCAGATCGGGAGCATTCCCCCCTGCCACCATCTGCAGGAAATCGGCTGCGGGAACTACATTCTCTGCATCGGCTCCCTCCATCGGCATCCGGTTTCCTATCTGCGCACCGAGTCCCATATACATGGCATCGCAGGAATTCCGGATCTCCTCAAAGGTAATATCACGTCCTACCCTGACACCGCATTTTAGCTCGATATCTCCGGCAGAAAGTATGGCCCTGATATCCTCATCCAGTCTTTCCTTGGGAAGTCTGTATTCGGGGATACCATATCTGAGCATTCCGCCTGCCTTGTCATGCTCCTCATATACAACAACATTGTGCCCCATCAATGCCAGGAAATACGCAGCGGTAAGTCCGGACGGGCCGGCTCCGATAACTGCGACGCGTTTGCCAGTGGAGACATTGCGCGGAGGAGTATCAACGTTATCCGCATGTGCCTGATCAACGACATATTTCTTTAATCCCCTTATATTGACCGGGGCATCTATTATCGCTCTGCGGCACTGTCTTTCACAGGGGTGTTCACAGACCATCGCGCAGGCAGTCGGGAAAGGATTTCTATTGCGGATCAGCTTGACCGCACCGTCATAGTCACCGTCCTTGATAAGAGCTATATATCCGGGTACGTCAACGTGAGCCGGACACAGGGTGATGCACGGAATGGTCTGATGTACATTTTCAACACATCGTTTTCTGCCGATGTGGCTCTCGTACTCATCCGCAAACTCGGTCAGACTGTCCAGGATCAGATTGGCTCCCATGACGCCCACGGCGCAGTCGGAACTCTTTGCGATCATTACGCACATCTCTTCCATTTTTTTGAGAGTACCGTCATCGGCATCACCGTTTAAAATGCTGGTCAGCAATCTGTCCACTTCAACAAGTCCGTCCCTGCAGGGTACGCACTTGCCGCAGGACTGATTGATCGAGATCTGCAGCAGTGAACGGTACAGCGCAAGCGGACACATTCCCAGAGGATATGACGACATCCGGGAACTGAATTTGCGGAGCATAACGTTGATACGCTCGTTCATATTGCCTCTTTCGGCTAATCTATGCATAGTTAAATCTCCTCCTATCACTTTATCTCAAGAAGAACCATGGTGATATCATCAAACTGATCCGCGGCTTTGGTAAACCCCTTCAGATTTCTTATCATACCATCCAGAAAACCTCTTCCCGTATGAGGCAGATTCATCGTAAGTGCCTTCATCATCCTCTCGAAATCAAACATTTCACCTTCTTCATTATTTGCCTCCGGCAGTCCATCGGTGTACATGAAAAGCCGGTCTCCGGGTTCAAGAGTTATCCTGTGCTCATTGAAGGTTGCAGTATCATCTATTCCGAGGGCTATGTCATGCTCGGTCGAAACAAACCCGAACCTGCCGTCGGCAGCTCTGTACAGAGCCGGATCATCATGTCCGCCGTTGACGAACACGAAGCTTCTGTCAGAAATGCAGTATATACCGTGTAGAAGTGTTACAAACATCAGCTCCTCATTGTTCTCACACAGCCTTGCGTTAACGCGGCTTACTATATCAGCCGGAGATAACGAATCCTGTCCTATGGTCTTGAGCAGTGTCTTGACAACGACCATGAACAGCGCGGCAGGTACACCCTTGCCCGACACATCCGCTATGGTAATGCCTATGTGATCATCATCGATCACATAATAGTCATAGAAATCTCCTCCGACCTCTTTAGCCGGCTCTATAAAGGAGCTTATATCAAAAACAGGTTCACCGTTATAATTCTCAAGTTTCTTCGGAAGCATGCTGAGCTGGATGCTGGCTCCGAGATTCAGCTCGGCTTCCACGCGCTCCCTTTCGGCTGTCATGCTGGTCAGGTTATCCATATATTCCGCAAGAGAAACCTCCATATCCGACATAGAGTCCCTGAGTACCCTGACTTCATCACGGGTTTTGATCTCTACCTGTTCAAAATAGTGACCGGGCTGGATATCACCCCTGTTGTCCACATAATCCCTGGCGGATTTTGACAGCTTACGTATAGGCCCTACCAGCCATCTGTTGATCACGAAACGGTAGAGAAGCAGGATAATGATGATATATACGATCATTATAAGCAGGTACAGGAAACGAAATGCCTGTACCTCTCCCATCTTGTCGGATATATCATCGCCCGTGCCTATAACGCCGATCATCTGTCCTGTCTCCGGATGATAGAAATATCTGCTGGTCGTGAACTCGTTGATACCGAAGACATCTATCTGTGACAGATTTAAAAGTGTCTGGTAAAACTGATCCCATATCGGCGAATATAATTTTTCCTCTGACTCATCCTCTCCGGACACAGCCTCTCCTGTCTCAGGTAATCTGTTTTCCACATAGGATGAATCAGAATAATTATTGACCAGAACATCGCCCGGATCACAATATCCCGCATCATAATCAACATTTTCATTGACATCCGTTTTGATAAGATAAATGACCCGGTCACGAGTATCATCAAAGATATACATATCGACCCAGTTAACTCCGCTGCCCAGGGCGGATTCCCTGAGTTTATCCTTTATACGGATATATACCGGATCTGTCTCAAGCTCATCAAAATACACCAGGTACTCCGGAGAGTTTTCTTTTTCTTTGATATCCTCGGGTATACTGTCATAGATCCTTTGCCCCTCTTCATAAATATGAGTCAGTTCATCCTGGTCGGAATTGACTGCCACTATGTTGCCGATCATAAGATTTCTAATGATATTCTCTACTATCTGGATCTGCAGGTGCAGGTAAGCCACATAAAAAACCGAGACGATCAGAGTAACAAGCATCACTGCCACAAGCGACAGCGAGATCTTTGTCCTGATGCTGATTATCGGTTTTAAAAGCTCGGATCCCTTTTTTGATATATCACCTGATGTATCTATACTGCCTTTCATTTGCTCATTCATTCGCAGCACTCTTTCCAATGTATTTGAAACATATCATCGTAGTATCATCAAAACGATCCCTGCCTGCCTGAAAAGCTTCAAGATCGCTGTTGATATTGCTTATCACCTTTTCCGCAGAGGCATCCGGATCCCTGTTCAGAGATTCGATCAGCCCCTCCATACCGAAGAACTTATCATCGACACTCTGGGCATCGGGTACACCGTCGGTATAGACATACACGCTATCTCCGGAATGCAGATTCCATTCACGTTCCTCAAAGGTGAGACCCTGCATCACTCCGAGAACCATGTCATGCGGATAGACATCTGCCTCGTATCTGCCTCCTTTTCTTCGGATCACCGGATCCTCATGGCCGGCGTTGCAGGATATCACATGTCCCGTGTTCAGATCTATGATCGCGATCCAGATCGATACGAACATACTCTCCTCATTGCCCTCCGTGAGGATCTCGTTGGCTCTGCATATCACGGACGAAAGAGGTTCTCCGTACATTGCATTGTTCTTGATCGCATTTTTGGCAGACGCCATAAAAAGAGCCGCCGGAATACCCTTATCCGACACATCGCCTATGACCAGAACGATATGATCCTCATCGGTTTTGAAGAAGTCATAGAAATCTCCTCCCACCGCCTTGGCTGGAAGCATGGAAGCCCCAAGCTCAAATTCCGGACAATCCGAATAATTCGGAGCAACCTTGGGCAGCATATCGGCCTGGATCTGTCTGGCTACATCCAGCTCCGCGCTCATACGCTCCTTCTCGGCGGTTATCTCACGGATACTGTCAATATATAGATCCAGCTCCTTTATCATTGATGAGAAGCTCTCCGAAAGGGTCTCAACCTCGTTGTTGGGACGGATCTGTTCCAGCTTCCGTACGGTAATCTCCGAATCCTTCTCGCGCATATAGCTTAAGATAGCCTCTTCCTCGCTGGTGATCGGAGTAACAACCTTACCCTTGAGAAGCCGCATTATCCACGTATGAATAACGGCAAAAAGGAAAAACAGGACCACTATCAGCCAGATAGCCGGTCTCAGCATATTCCACATCAGCGATCCGAAGGATTCACTGGTCGAGGTATAGGCAATAAAATCTCCCGATGATGAAAAGACAGGTTCACTGGCCATTGCTTCCTTTGATTTCAGAGCGTAATCCACATTTATCTTCTCACCGTATTCTCCCCTGGTCAGTGCATCGAGTCCCTTTCTTCGGCCGGGAACATAATCAAGCTCGGCTCCGAGGTCATAGATATCTCCCCCCTGCGAAACGTGCAGCTCATCGTATGTAGTACCGTTTATGAGAAAGAACATCCTGTCATCAACTATGATAAAGCAGGACAGATAAAGTGAGCCGAAGCAGGACTTGATATCGTCAAAGGACTCACAGAGCCTGGAATAGCATATCTCCGCAAACAGCTTCTGATCCTCTTCGGACAGGGCATTGAATTCGTCATCTGTCACCCAGTAGATCATGCCCAGGTCGTTATTACGCATGAGGAATGTTTTCTCCATTTCATTAACGACCTCATAATCATATTCCAGTCTCATATCATCCGCATGTTCATACCAGTACCTGATCAGCGATTCGCGGGAAGCATATTTCTCGATAGCCATCGCCGCACTGATAGCCTGACTTGTGGCGTTTCTCATGGCATTGGCCACGCCCGACTGTATGACTATACCGATGACGACAACCGTCATCAGGATCTGGATCACCAGAAAACCGGTGAGGAGAGCCTTCTGTACCTGAACATATATTGTTGAACGTTTTCTTTTTTTCTCTTCCATATCGATCACTGAATATACACGATCTCAGTCCTGCGCAGTGCGGATACTATACGCATTATCGCAGAGTATACCAGCTGTGCACAGTAAACATACACCAGTATACTCATCGATCTGACAAAAACACCGCAGCCGATGGAAACGATCATAAAGAAAATCCCTTCGGCCACCTTTATCTTCCATGAGGGCGCATTGATCTTACGCGCTTCAAGCCCCCGCATTATGCCTATAAGCCCGGTAAATGCATTTCCGAGCAGCAGATAGAGCATCACATAAAACTTGGGGACGTCAACGATGGAAAGCGTGAACAGACCGAGATCCAACATAACGATCCCTACATACAGCATCTGCTGACCTCCCACCATGCTCCTGCCCATCGAAATATAAAAGGACAGATGTCTGATCCCGTACAGCATCAGGGTTGCCGACAGGATGACGGTTGCCGTCAGGTACCCGAATTCCGTATCTACCACCATGACAACCGCAAGTATGATCGTAGCAATACCAAATATTATGTTAACCGCTTTATTGAATTTACTCATCCTTTATTTCTATAGCACCGATCGGATTCAAAACCTCGATAAGTTCGACAAAATCCTTAATACCTACAAAACCCCTTTCGGAATAATCGGCGGAAAGACCCGCCAGCGGATTACCGGATTTAAAGATGCGGTTGGTGACCATGCTCTTCTGCGCAAGAGCCGCCAGGATGAATTTGCCGAGGAAGGTTGCGTTCTTGTTATCCTTATCGGCTTCAATATACTCCTGCTGGTATTTCTCAAGGTCAAAAGCCTCTACCCCGCATCCGGACAGCTCCGTCCCAAAATTCCTCCAGTCATCACATGAATCCGTCTGTCTCGTATTCAGTATCTTTTCTATCCTTTCCCTGAAGGGCTCTATCACATCAAAGGCGTATGTGTCCGTTTCGAATTGTTCCGTATCACCCCGCAGGTACCTAAACGCATAGACCATCTGCGCAAATGCATGCAGATAATCCGACGGGTTGTCCTTGAGAACCTCATCATAATCCGCCCATGCCGGCAGATATTTATATTTCACAAAGCTGTAATCCGGCAGATGTCCGGCCCGCCCGTGTCCCAGATTCATGATGGAATTCTCGTTGTACTGGAAAATACTTGAGACATACGTATGGGTTTCCGGTTCATCGGGTGCCGACGGACTGTGTTTAAACCTGATCTGGTACTCACTGCCGTCAGGCATCACCTCAAAGAAGTGATAGGTTGTATTGTTGATGGCCAGTGACGGAGTACCCGCAAAATACCTGTGTGCCCAGGTATCCGCCAGGATATGCATGGCAAGCCCTGCTGCCTGCAGGCTCTTGCCTGAGGCGAGCTCCACGGTCTCCTTAAGCAATGATCCGTTCGGACCGCAGATCAGGCGGTATTTGTTCATATATCTTCTGGAACAGTGCTTCCTGACAGCCTTCAGGTCTCTCGGAAGGAAATGAAAGGAAGCCCATATCCTGGTTATATCCTGCAGTCCGATCAGATCGGTCCTGGCGCTCATCAGCTCCAGCTGAAGCTGTGTCGTGGCTGCGGCCGAGGGACCCTTTATCCTGGATAAAAAGGTTCTAGAACAGTTATCGACAAGCTGTGCGCTGTAACATATCTCCAATGCTTCTTCATGGGTATATCCTGCGAGGAAAGCGGCACAGTATGTTGCGTAATAATGAAAGTCTATGTTCATGCGGCCTCTCCGTCTTCCGGAAGACCGCTGCCCGAAGCAGTTACCATGTTCAGCTGTCTCACCAACAGTCTGCGTCTGATGGAGGCATACAAGGTTTCCGCCAGTGTTAAAAATGTTGTAACGTCTATGGCAAAGTCAAGCACCAGATCCTCCACGTCCTTGTTATAGGATGCTTCCTTACCGGAAAAATCAAATATTCCTTCAAAATAGATAAGCGCCATGATAAATACGATGACAAGATAAAACCATGATCTTTCACGGCCGAAGCCCTCGGATCTGGCATGCAGACCCACATACAGATGGGCAAACATGATGATCAGATTGATAATGGCTATGATCATAAAAAACATAACGCCGGCAAGGGTTCTGACAGAATACCCCGACGCACTCTCGATCCATTCGATCTGATCCTGTTCCACGGTGATCTCGCTCATCAGCTCATCAATAAACTGCTGTCTGTTGGATATAAAAAATGCGCTGTTCTTGATGACACCCCATATCCCGAAAAGAACCATGCCGAGTCCCGATACGGTGAGTCTGCTGCAGTTGCGTCTTATCTCTCTTTTGATGTCCCCAGGTTTATTATTCATATGAATATACTTAAGCGCTTCCTCAAGCCCTCACATCCCGGATATCCGGGACCGCAAGACCGTTTGATCATTCCTCATTCAACAAAACCGGATCCCAGCCGTAATCCTGATAACCCGAAATGTGCAATCCGTTCTCCTCAACATACTCCCTGATTATGTTCTTTCTGAAGAATTCGCGGCTTTCGCTGTCGGCGCTGATCTTTGCAAAGTCATCATATTTATCGCCGAAGATCTTCTTCGCGCTGGGTTCGTAATTTGATCCGTCCTCAACCGGATCAAATCCGGTGACAGTATAGGAGCCGTCTGAGTTTTTGGCCAGGTGGAACAGACCGGGATGTGCTCCCCCGGAAACGGTCTTAAGCAGGTCGTCCTCACAGTTATAGTTAAACACCCAGAAATCTCCCCACACTTTGGTATCCGCCGGATCGGATTCATCAACCGCGATCTCACTGATCTGGGGGATAGACACCTCACCCTCACTGTAATTGGGCGCGATCTCATCGATCATATAATCCACGATGGCATTGACTATGGGATCATCATCGGGATATGTATACCTCGGCAGCGCTCCGTCGGAAGCGGTATCACCGGTTCCTCCGATGGTATCAAAGTTCAGGATATCCACGCTGTCAAGCTCTCCGAAGAGATCTCCGAATTTAGTCTCTGCCTCTTCCAAGGTATGGTCTGCAAATCCGGTATCCTCCGTTTTGTAGAAATAGGTGGCGTTTCCGTCTGTGTCATATGTCACATAAACCTCTTCCGCAGGTATCAGTTCCTCGTTTTTGATCGTATACTTGATCATGAAATGATTGCCGCCGATATACAGCAGATCATTCTTTACCGACAGAGGATAAGCCGTACCGCCTGCCTGAACATAGCCCAGATATCTGGGGGTATCCGACGAGTCCGAATAGCAGAATATCTCGGCATCGATGGCGCCGTAGGTTCCCTCCTCCCACTGATAGGTGCCGCTTGCGACCACCAGCACATCCATATCGCCGATGCGGACATTGGTATATCCCATGCCATCCTTCATCTTATTTACCATATCGGTAAAGGTGTAGCAGCCCTCCGTAACTGTGGTCATCTCATGATCCTCAGGGGTATACACGGCAGTGGTCTCAAATTCTTCGGCCGCAGCCTTGTATTCCTCTACGGTCATGCCCTCCTGCTTCTCCTCCTCCGCAGGAGCTTCGGCTTCTGCCTCAGGGGTTTCAGGTGCAGGCTCGACCTCCGCGGTCTCGGGCTCGGCGGGAGCCTCTGCGGTACTGCCGCAGCCCGCCAGCAGAGACAATGCAAGACCTGCTGTCAAAACGTATTTCACTAATTTCCTTTTCATAATATTCCTCCTCACTTTGCATATCTTCACAAATTTTCCGCGAATCCGCACAAACTGCGTATAAATCAAAACCTGTCCAAGGGCATTTCCATAATAATACATCATTTTACATATTCATTCCAGCGTCTGCTTATATCGGCTTCGCCGAGCATGGCCCATGAATACTGGTTCATATATTCTCCGCGATAAGCGGCTATCGCATCCGTATCCCCCTTCAGGAATCGGTACAGATCACAGTCCAGCAGCTCCGGTCTGATCCTCATTGCAGATCTTTTGAGTTCAAATATCTCACTGATATTGTACTCCTTAAGTGTGGTCCGCAGGCTGCGGATGATGACATCCAGCTGTTTCTGTTTGGAATAATCGTATACGCCCTCCTCCCAGAGTATCGCAAACGCATCGGCTCTCTTGATCCCGGCTCCGTTCCTGTCAACCGGATAGGCCAGAAGCTCCTTGGATTTGGATCTTCCGAAGGACACTACCTCTCCATCCACAAGTATATCAAAGTTGCCGAAGGTCCTCACCATGATATGAGATGTCGGCAGGGCTTTCCTTGCGCCGCACGCATAGTTGATCTCCTCGGTCAGTTTCTCGATGCTGACCGGTTTCATCAGATAACCCGAAGCGTGCATCGCAAACGCCTCCAATGCGTACTCCGAAAAAGCCGTCAAAAATATGACCGCACAGTCCGGAGATACCTTCTTGAGCTCTGCCGCAAGCTGGATCCCGTTGATATCGGGCATGTCTATATCCAGCAGTGCCACATCCGGAGGATTGTCCTTAGCGTATTTAAGCGCAGCAAGTCCCGATGTAAATCCCTTCACATCATCTATTCCCGATATCTCCCTGCACTGTGAAACCGTATGTTCAACTATAAGGGCTGTATCATCCACGCAAATAGCTCTCATTCAATGTCCTTTCAAACAGGGATATGTATCACCACCACGGTGCCCTCTCCAACGGTACTGGTCACATCAAGAGTTCCTCCGCACATCTTCTCTATCCTTTCCCGTACATTCCTTATGCCTATGTGCTTATCTCCGGATGCGGGTTTATCCTGTACCACGAATCCCTTGCCGTTGTCTCTGATGGTGATCACGTGAGCACCGTCACGCAATTCCGTGCCGATAAATACGCGTCCATCCGACTTGCCCCTTACTCCGTGCCTGATCGCATTCTCCACAAGGGGCTGGATACTGAGTGCGGGAAGCATAAAATCCGGATCCTCTATGCCGTACTCCATGTTCAGCTGCGGAAACATGAGCTGCTCTATCTCGGCATAGGTTCTGGTATGCTCCAGTTCCTTTTTGAGAAGGATAAGATCCGACTGTCCCAGAGACGCCAGATTCTGTCTCAGATAGTCTCCGAATTTCTCAACCGTCTTGGCCGCCGTCTCCGGATCCTTAACGCACAAGGCCTGTATCGTTGAAAGCGTATTATACAGAAAATGGGGCTGTATCTGGGATATCATGATCCTGATCCGTGATTCGGCCATGATAGACTGCTCGTGGTCGCGCACAAACTTAAGATGCAGCCAGATATAATAAAACACGCTGCCGCTGGCCATTGCCGCCGTCAGGAAGCTGACCGGGAGCGATACTCCCGTAAACAGATCCATTGCCACAGCCAGGATGACTACCACGGTGATGAAAAGCGGAATGATCGTGTCTCTCCGTCTGATATTGGCATATGCCCTGATCGCACGGTAAAACATATAATCAAGCAGAACAAAACTGATCACAAAACAAAAATACCCGAGAGGACCCCGGACAAATCTTCCGTCATCGGTAAACGCAAATGCCGCCGGAGTAAATACGGCAGACATGTAAACAAGCGCATTCACGACCAGCACCATAACAAGGGGCCAGATCCTGATCTCCGATCCGGTCAGGATGATAAACAGGACAATGATAAGGGGGCGTACCGTATAACCGTAGATCGTAAGCATCATCAGTAAAGGTCTGATGGCATTTCCCACGTCAAGGACACGGTTGGAGATGGCAAAATCCAGGTTTCCACGGACAAGCAGGCTGAATATCAGCAGCGCTATAACGATCAGGAAATTCCTGTCCCGCTTCTGTATATAACGGTCGCCTATTCCGGCAAACACCATCCCGAGCAGCTGCAGTATGATGGCCGTATCAAGTATCATGACCGTCCAATGTTCTGAACTGAATAACTCTCTCACATCCAATTTATCCACCCGGTCATCCCCGGAAAACACGGCTTTCTGCCGGTTACCCGTTACCGCATCGCCTTTTTCATGATATCAATATAGTTTTGAACCTGCTCTTCATCATAAAACAGATCATCATGGGTATGATCAGGAAAATCGATCACCGTGAAGTCCGACGCATATTGTGCGATGACTTCAAGATTTCTCTGTTTTTCGATGCTTTCCTTTTCGCCGTTCTGCCTTTTGAGAGCATTCAGTTGGATCACTTTTCCGTCATATTCCGGCACCGAGCTGACGGTATCGTTCAGTCTGCTTACCATATTCAGTTTTTTTACAACCTCAAGCCTTGTAATGGTTCCTCCCATGATCTCAAAGAAATCCTCCGGAAAATCCGAAAGAGAATACAGCCTGGACGGCTCATCGGAGAGAGCATCCGTAAAATCGGTATCCCCCATCAGCACGAACGGCTTTTCGTCATGTTTTGTCGCCCAGGCTGCCGCAAGTGTATATGAGATAAAACCGCCCCAGGAAAAGCCCATAAACCCGTCTATCCTGTCACACCCCTCGGGAAGATTGTTCTCAAGGATGTTCAGATACATATCATTTACATCGTCATATGTCGAATCCGCAAAAAGCACATCATAGTGGCCGTCAGTCTGTTCGATAACAAAGATGTTGAAATCACGGCTGATGGTCTTAAACATCTGCAATGTCCTGGATACCGTAGCCACACCGTATACGAACACCAGCATGGGCTTATCCGGATCATATTCCTCATAATTCCAAAAAACTCTCCTGTTGCCGGATATAAGCTTTCTGATGGTCCGATAACGCATCACATCAGTCACACGTACCTTAAGCCCGAACTCCAGAGAGTTGATCTCGGCAACAAACTTCATCGCAGTGAGTGAAGTCATTCCAAGGTTAAACAGATCATCGGTAACGCCAAATTCTATCCCAGGGATCATCCGTCTGGCAACATTGAGCATATGAGTCTCAAGTGCCGTATCCGGTTTCTCATTTGAGATATTAAGATCTATCTCCGGCAACGGCATATGGAGTCTGTCAATTTTGGCATTGGGAAGTCTGGGCATTTCATCAAGCCTGACATAGAATTCGGGCTTCATGTAGTCCGGAAGAGTCGAAGAATCCGTATAATCCCTGAGCCTGGCCACATCGGCCACGGCTCCGTCTCTGACCGTATAATACAGAACAAGATGCCTGCCTCCGCTAAATTCCTCCACCGCAGCAACCGTCTCTTCAAGCCCCGGATACCGGCCGCATACAGACTCGACCTCACTGAGCTCTATACGATAGCCGCGCAGCTTGACCTGATTGTCTCTGCGACCCAGATACTCTATCAGTCCGTCTTCGCCCATCCTGACCAGATCGCCTGTATGGTACATTCTCTCTCCGGGAATAAAAGGACATTCCGTAAAGACCTTTCGGGTGAGTTCATCGAGGTTATGATATCCGGCGCCCACCTGTCTGCCCGCAACACAAAGCTCTCCGGCAGCTCCCGGAGGGAGAAGCCGGTTATTATCATCAACCACAAAACACCACATGTTCGGCATGGGTCTTCCTATGGGAACCTTATCATAGGTGACACCGGGAGTCAGCTCAAACCATGTGCTGTCATTGGTACATTCGGTCGGTCCGTATTCGTTTATTATCCGCATCGAAGGAAGTCCCGTGATCCCGTAAAGAGCCTCTCCGCCGGCGGTGATAAAGCGCATCGGAAGCTCATACTGTGTGATCAGGAGCCTTGCCACCGAGGTCGTAAATCCACCGCCGGTGATGTTGTTTTCACGTATATAATCCGCTATATCACCCGGATCTCTCCGTCTGTCCTCTCCTATGATATGAACGGAAGCCTGCGAGATTAGAGTAGGATAGAAATCCCCAATATGAGCATCGAACGAAAAAGTTCTGTATGCCAGGATACGGTCAGCCCCGGTCAGTCCCAGAAGATGGCTTACCGACAGCGTAAAATTCATAAGTGAGCTCTGAAGTATCTTTACACCCTTGGGGCGTCCCGTGGAGCCTGAGGTATAGATCATATATGCCGTATCCGACGACCCGGCCCCGGGAATACTGATCGCAGTATTCCCGGGGTCGTACAGACTTTCCGAATCAAATGCCTCTTCTATATCATCCGCGGTGATCACGATATCCGCCCCGGAATCCTCTGTCATATATCTGATCCTGTCTTCGGGATAGGAGGGATCCACAGGTATATATGCGCAGCCTGCCTTTTGGGTACCTGCTGCCGCTGCGATAAATTCCCTGATCCGGTCCAGCTTAAGTATGACGAAATCACCGCGTCCGGCTCCCCTGCCGAGCAGATACCTCGCAAATCTGTCGGATGCATCATCCAGCTCTTTGTATGTATAGGTACCGTTATCCGCAGAGACCGCAAGCGCATCGGGACCTTTTTTTACACATTTCTTAAACAGGTCGAGCCAGGTCAGGCTTTGGTCGTACTCCAGATCCTCGCCCTTATATATTTCCAATAAAGAGTTTTTTTCATGCATGTCCATGTTTATGCGCCTTTCTCCACTTCCTCTGATGACTTATCAGGATCAGGAAGCACGTTAGCGCAATTCCGAAAGCAACCAGAGCTCCTCCGCAAAGCCACATTACGAGTGATCTGGATGTGGCGACCTCCTGGGCAATGGCATATGCCGAGAACCGGTCGGTACGGAAGGTGATCGTCTTGGGATCATCATCCAGATCAGGGAGCAGGCTGAGCTGTCCGTTGTGAACGCGAAGCACCGAATATGTCTTGCCGCTCTTGTATATTTCATCGGGAATCTCGATAACAACCTCCATGCTGACAGGAAGTTCGGTAATCTTTTCGGTATATCCTCCGGAGCTCTTGAGCATCGTCAGATCGAAATACTGGAGAGGCTTCTGGCCCACGGCATTTTTCATTATACGCTCCGTAACGGCATCTGCCCCATCCTCTTTGGTAAGACTGATGGCAAGATCCAGCTTTCCGCCCTGTGCCATGGTAAGCACATCTTCCTTGGTGAGCATTCCGTTCACAACCTCGCTTAAGTTGGTCAGTGAAGGCATGATCGCATCATGAGACGTAAGCATCAGCTCTTCCCGGCTCATATTCTGATAGTCGGCGCTCATCTGAGTCATAGACTTTGGCTCAAAATCATTATTGTCGTAGGCATTGAATACTCCGGTATAGAAAGCGGCTTCAACTACCGGTTCGATATTGCCGACTTCGATCATATTCTTTACCTCAGACATAGACACTCCAAGCATCTTGGTTACCTCGGAATATACCTCGTCTTCGGAAGCCTCGGTCACTCCAAGCTGCTCATCGGTAGGTATAGCAATGCTTTCAAGATCCTCCATCTCCTCAACATAATCATCTCCGGCAAGTCCTTCTGCCGCATCCTCTATCTTGACCGTGGAAGTCGCCGTGGCCGTATTGCTCGTAGTCTTTTTTACGGGTTCAACCTTCTTGACCGTAGCGGATGCGGTATTGGTCGTTGAATTTGCAGCTACACTCTTATCGGTCTGCACAAAAGCAGCGGATATCGTATGAGGTCCCTGAACATTGGTAAATGTATATGTCTTGACAGCTCCCACCTGATTGCCGTCTACCGCTACCGCCAGGATACCGTATCCGGTCTTGGGAGTGATGGTATAGGTCACGTTCTGTCCCTGTGCCACAAGAGATTTGCCACTGGGACTGATGGATCCGCCTGTAGTAGCCACACCTGCGGATATTTCAAAGGATGTGATGCCCTTTTTAACAAATACAGCGGTGATCGTATAATCATGCTCGATCTTGTCGATCTTGTAGTTTGCGTCTCTGCTGACTACCTGATTGTTAACCTGCCATTCGCGGAATTCATAACCACTGGCCGGGGTTGCCTTGATCGTTGCGCTCTGTCCGAGCTGATATGTACCCGCACCGCTGACGGAACCGCCCTCCACGGGAGATGCAGCAATAGTCAGAGTATGCGTGGTCTTGGCAAAAATTGCCGTTATCTTGCGATCGACCGTCAGGTTATTGAGCTTGAGCGAAGCATCCCTGCTGATGATGGTGTCACCCTCTTTCCATCCTGTAAACACATATCCGTTATATGCCTTTGCGGAAAGGGTAGTGCTTCCGCCGTAGGTTATGTTGCCGCCGCCTACTACGTTACCGGCGTCGCTGTTATTGGGCTCTGCCTTGACGGTCACATAGTTCTGTGCAAATTTCGCGGCTATATTGATGTTAGACTTTACATTTTTAATCGTATAGTTGGTTGAGGTCGATACCTTCTTACCATCCTGATACCAGCCCGCAAAATAATAATTCTTGTTGGGTGCTGCCGAGATCGTCACACTGCCTCCCTCGGTCACGGCCCCACCGCCGGATACGCCGCCGCCGTTAGCGGGATCCGCATATGCATTTACATTATAGCTGTTTCTCTGAAGTGAGACAGATGCTGACCCCGTCTTGGTGCCGTCCTGCAAAGAAGCGGCATATATCTTGATATTGCCTGATGTTTCATTGGATGCGACCGTCAGGACACCATCATCATCAATATAGGTTCCGCCGGCCTTTTCACCGGAAATATACCATACAACATCGTCATTATAGTTGCCCGTACCGCTTACAACAACATTGAACCTGTAGCTGCATCCCACTGCGATCGTAGCCTTAGAGGGTGATACGACGACACTCTTGATCGCAGATGTCTCTCCTATGACCGATCCCTTGACAGGTACGGAAACTCCTCTGGTGAATCCGGGGTCTCTGTTCGCATCCGCAAAATAGTATACGGCATTATATGTGCCCTGACCCAGTCTCGAAGACATGCTTACATAGAAACCCGCACTCTCTCCGGGTTCAAGATGCACCTTGTCACCGCGTACGCTTATCGAGAACGCACCGTCGGCATCCCCTGATTCCGTATAGATTAGATCCACGGCATTATTGCCTACATTGCTGATCAAAAGAGGTACATAATCTCTCTCTTCACCGATGTAAGCGGCACCGAAATCTATATTCGTCAACCCGGCAGATCCGGCTGAAATACTCAGTGAGTATCTGGAATCCTGCTCGGCCTTCTCCTTCTCTTCCTGAGCCCTGCGCGCCTCCTCGGCCTTTTTCTGCTCTTCCTCTGCCTTTCTGATGGCCTCTTCGTATTCAGCCTGTTCTGCCGCTTTTCTGGCCTCTTCCTCAGCCTCTCTGGCAGCTTCCTCGTATGCTGCCTGACGGGCTTCTTCTTCTTCGGCCGCCTGACGCATTATCTCTTCCCATTCGGCATCCCAGCCATCGCTGTCTTCACCCATCTGATCGGCGCTGACCTGATCCGATGAAGTTTCCGAGGACGAATCTCCTCCGTCGAAGACGTCCTGAGCTCTTGCGATCATGATTATGCCCGAGATATTCGTGAAGAATACCGTCATGGACAGAACAATCGCAAGAATGAGCGATATCGTTTTTTTCATAATTTTTACCTCCTTTAAAGCAAATCATCAAAGTATACACTTAAAATTATCGTAACCCTTATATATAAACCGGTGATCACTGCGGAGAGAAGGCGTCATATGAGGCTTCGTCAAAGGGCACCTCAAGCCCGCCGAACATTATCTTCTGCTCCAGGGCTTTGGCCGCATCATAGATCTCATCGCTGACCAGGGGATGTTCGTCGGGAATACCGACCGCATGCTCCTTCAATCCGTATTTTATCATTCTCCCGCCTATATTGTCACCCATTCCGTACTGAACGGATATGTTGGAGACGATCACATCCACCTTCTTGACAGCGCTTGTAAGTACGTTGCCGGGAGCCAGATAGGACTGGTCGCAATCCACACCTATCACATATTTATCCATATCGGCCGCTGCCTCTATGACTCCCACGCCGGCTCCGCCCGCCGCATGGAATATCACATCGCAGCCCTCGTCGTACATGGCCTCGGCAACCTGTCTGCCCTTCGCGGCATCATCAAAAGTTCCTATATATTCGCAGAGCACTTCGGTACTGCCGCCCGTCTCACTGTCAGCCTGCTCCACACCTGCCATATAGCCGTACTGAAAGGCATGAAGTGCTTCCACGTCCATGCCGCCCACAAATCCGACCTTGCCGGACTGTGTACACCGGCCCGCGATATAACCAACCAGAAAGGAAGGCTCCTCCGCGTTAAACATCGCGCAGGTCACGTTATCCGGTATCTCGTCAAACATATAATCCACGATCGCAAAATGCTTATCCGGATACATTTCGGCCGCATCAAGGATCGCATCCGCGAACTGGTATCCTATACCCCAGCACACGTCATTGCCTTCATCCGCCAGCCTGCTTAAGTCCGCGACAAATTCATCAGTTCCGGCAGCCGGGATATAGCTGACCCTGGCATTCAGATTATCGTTAAGGAAGAGCAGTCCGTCCCATGCACTCTGGTTGAAGGAATGATCGTTGATACCGGCGGTATCCGTGACCATGCCTATCTTTACCGAGGCATTATCGTCTCCGACGGTAACGGTCCCGGTTTTACTTGTCTCCTCAGTCTTTTCTTCCGCGATCTGTACAGGCGCTTCCTGTGCCGTCATCTCCTCCACGGAGCTTTCGGTCTGCACCGAAGTCTCCTCCGAAGCCTCCGGCAGGTCTGTGCCTGGCGCACTGCCGCATCCCGTGAAAGTCAATGCCGCGATCGCCGCGGCTGTCGTAACAGCCGTAAATCTGTTATATAATAATGATCTCATCCGTATGAACCTCTGTCTCACCGGAAAAACCTTATCGCATAAAAAAGGTATGATCCTGAATTTATTACATGGATCATACCACAGATTATCCAACAAATATCCAACAAAGAGTATTGGTCATTTTTTACCAAAGTATTTGAGGCACAGCATGGTTGTATCGTCAAACTGTTCAGCTTTGCCGACAAATTCGGAAACTGCCCGGCCCACATTGGTCAGAACCTGCCTGGGTGACGCCTCCGGAGCACGGTTCAGGGCCTCTATTATGCGCGCGCTTCCGAACAGCTCGTCCGAGGGATCCGTTGCTTCCGCCAGACCATCCGTATAGATAAAGATGCTGTCGCCCGGATTAAGCCGGAATACATGCTCCTCGAACTGCATTCCCTCCATGACTGCCACGGCCGGTGAATGCTTGTAGATCTCGAACTCGTATCTTCCGCCGTCGCGCCTTACCACCGGATGCTCATGTCCGGCATTGGTCACCGTACACTTACCGGTTGAGATCTCCAGTATGCACAGCCATACGGTCACAAAGAGCTCCGCCTCATTGCCCTCACAGAGCTGGTCATTGACGTAGGCAAGTATCTCAGATGGCGTACCGCCCATCTGCGCCCTGTTTTTGATATGAGTCTTGGCGATCACCATGAAAAGCGCCGCAGGAACGCCCTTGCCTGAAACATCGGCCATGACCAGTACGAGATGATCGTCGTCCGTCATAAAGAAATCAAAGAAATCCCCGCCGACCTCCTTTGCAGGATTCATATTCGCATAGAGATCAAACTCGTCACGATCCGGATAGGGAGGGAAAATACTGGGCAACATATCGCCCTGTATCTGGGAGGCGACGTTGAGCTCCGCACTGATGCGTTCCTTCTCCGCGGTGATCCTGGTGATATCGCCGATATAGCGTCTGGTCTTGGCGGACAGCTCGACGAAGGAATCCGCCAGTATCTCTATCTCGTCACCGGTCATATATGCCGGATCCATCTTAAACTCGGGATTGTCGCCGCTGATCGCCTTGGCCGACTCGGCCATCTTATTGATGGGACTGACTATCTTTTTGGACAGGATAAGTCCGTTGCCGACGGCCAGTATGCTCAGCACCGCCAGTATTACGAGCATCATAACCTTGGCGGAATCCATGCTGCCGCGGTAGGCCTTAACCGCCTCCGCATTGATATCATCATACTTTTCCTGCATCATAACGGTAGGCTGATCCGCAACCTCCTTAGGCACAAGCGAGATCAACGCCCATCCGACGGACTCCATCGGAGCACCCGCCATATAATAAAGCCCCTCAGAGGTTTCGACAAGCCTCACATCGGTAACCCCGGACATGGCGTCACCTACAAATTTCGCCAGTTCGTGATCGGCGGCTTCCCTCAGATCCTCGGAATCCTCGTTCACATCTGCCCTGAATATTCCCTCGGTCTCAGGTGAGAATACCACATGCCCGTTCTCGTTTATCACACAGACAAAGCTGCCGCCGTTATTGGATTCCTGAACGGCTTCCTGCATGGATCCAAGGAAGAGATCGGCTCCCACAACTGCCCTGAGGTTACCCGAGAGATCGTATACGGGTCTCGAACATGTCAGTCCAAGCAGTCCGGTAAAACCGTCGATATAGAGCTCGGTCATATATATTTCGCCGCTGTCGGCGGCTCCCCTGTACCAGGGTCTTTCGCGTACGTTAAAATCGATCGGCGTACCGTCAGTTCCCACCTTGGTGCCGGAAACCTCATCGCTGATCAGCAATATTCCCTGCTCGGTACCTATGAAGCACGCGTTCACCAGTTCCTCACTGACATAGAGTGAATTCAGCAGATCCGACATATTGGATACGAGCGCAAGATCCGCTGCCACAGCCGGAGAATCAACGTCTATACCCTCCTCGGTCAGCAGCTGCGTACAGACGGTACCGTCATTTGCTGCAGAAGGAGGTGCCGCATGCCCCGGGGGATAACCGCCGGGATCTGCGTAAAGCCTGTGCGCATAATCCCACATCATATCGACCTCGCTGATCAGATGCGCAAATATATCATTGGTAATATATGCTTCCAGCTGGGTGGACTGGCCGAGACTGGCATTGATCACCGAGGTCATTGTCTCCTCCGAGATCGTACGCATGGACGTCGTCTGCTTTTCGCCTGTCTCACTGACTATGCCGGAAAGCCTGGAGGCCTGATAAAGTATGACCGCTGTATACGCTCCCATCAGCAGGATTATGGTCAGCAGTACAAGATTGAATATTTTATTCTGTATTCCGCCTATAACAAGGTTCTTGATCTTTTTCATCTTGCGTCGGGATCCTCTCCTCTGGATAATTTGATCGCCCTCTTGTCCGCATACATCAGAGCATCCGACTCATCTATCACTTCTCTTAATACAAAGGGTGCCTCGGCATAGGCAAATCCGCATGCCATTACACACTCCGGAAAAGGCTCCTCCTCATTGATCCGCCCGAGTGCCTCCCGCCATTTTTTCACAAGCTCCTCCCCTTCGGAACGGCTGATGTTGCCGGCCATGACCATAAACTCATCACCGCCCATCCTGAAACCGTATACGGTGTCGGAGCAGATCGCCTTCAGGCTTTTGGCGGCCTTGATCAGCAGCAGGTTGCCTGCTTCATGACCGTGCTCGTCGTTTGTCCTCTTGAGATAATTGACATCCAGATTTAAAATGGCCACGCTTCTGTATTCATGAACCTCCGTCGCTGCCAGATCCGAGAATTTGACACGATTGTACATATCGGTCATGATATCATGCTCACTATCATATATGATGGTCTTTTTGAGCAGGGTATTCTCGATAAAGAGCCTGTATTCTCCGGAAAGAAGGTTTTTGAGCCTTTCACTGGACTCACCCGTCCGGGATATGAGCATCGAATAGCCCTCTCCGCCTATCCCCCTGTAGCCGCAAAGCTCTGTAAGCCCGGATTCGTCCGTCACCGTATCCGAGCCGTCGCGGGTTCTGACATAGACTGTCTCCCTCTCCCGAAACCAGATCTTAAGCACTGCAGTTTCCGCTCCGAAGAAATCCAATGCTATCGGCAGGCAGTCCTCCGGTTCATTGGAAATACTGCTAATCAGTCTGCTCTGGCATTGTGATATCCTGCGGAGCTCACCGCTGTAAACCGACAGGTCGCGGAAAAGCTCCGCATACTCGCTAACATCCACGATATGGTGAACGATACAGTCCTGACCGTCCGCACCGGGGCTGTCACCCGATATAAGAAAAGAGCGGACCTTATAATAACAGTCGCTCTCCCTGTCGGCAATCTCCCATTCCAGTTCATTGGACTCCGGAAAATCCGCTTCAAACGTCACCGACCAGGAACGCCACTTCGCATCATCGAAATCCAGTCCGTGATTTCTGGTTATCATCCTGCAATCAAGATCAGTAACGATCAGTTCCCCGATCCTGTCCGGAAGAACGACTGACATAAGCTGCTTTAAGTCTGCCATAATCGATCAAACCCCGTTATATTTTACCCTCAGATACAATGCCAGTCCGATCATCCCGATGGTATCTATCATATGAAAGACCACGCTGGACCAAACGATCCCGACATCCTGTCCCATGACCGAAAACGTCATCATCTCCAGTCCCGTAGCGGACAGAAGATATACACTGGCTGCAAGTATCGTGACCAGCATGAGAGTCTTATCATCCAGGAAGATAGCGGTCATAATAACTCCCAGCAGCAGGGCAATGAGCATGCCCTGATATTTAAAGCTGTGGGAAAGATTGTAGAGTGAAGTATAGGTTTCGCTGGTGATACCGGCATATTTGACGACTGCCTGATAAAGACCCAGCGCAAAATGACGGTATACCTCCGAAAAGACCTCGTACATAAGCTGAACGCCTACGAAGATCACAAACCAGGTTTCCAGAAGCTTACGTATGATCTCGGCATTGAGATTGGAATTTCCTTCTCCGAAGGTTTCCTCCTGCAGCGCAGCCATTTCAGCACGTTCCTCTTCGGGAACCACTGAAATGAATTTACGGATCTTGACAAGACCGTAAGTAAAGACCGCCGCAGAAGCAATAACACTAAGCAGAGCGGTCAGGGACTGAACACGCCAGATATAACTGTCTGCCATGTCAGGCTCAAAACCGCCCTTGCGAATTATCACACGCGCCAGTCCCGATAAGCAAAAACCGATGAATCTGATCACGGTAACAAACAATATCACATTGGATAAAATATGCTTCCTGGGACTGAAATACATCTTCGATCACATCCGTCAGATCATTTGATCTTCTTTTCTATTGCCATCTCTATCCTGCTGCCTTTGACGGATACTCTGACATCATCCGCGATGTTGCCGACTATGGATTTCTCAAGCTCATCCCAGGCATAACCCGATGCCGGATCGGTGTCCTTATTCACCTCGACACTCTCACGATATCTCTCAAGTGACCACATATAATCCACGGCCGGTGATGCGGAAACATCACACATACCCATTGAACTGTACATAAGCACATTGCCGCCGTATTCCGCCTGAAGGCTGCCGGCTTCATCCATGCTGTACATACCGTTCTCTATGATCTCGCGGATCTTGCCCATGATACCGGTTGCCGCCTCGTTCTTCTTATCTCTGGAAGCGGCTATAAAGGCATCCTTCTTGCGGAAATCCATATCCGTCTCCGCATCCAGATGTATGATGGCATTTCCGTCTTTGGTACTCTCAAGCCAGAATACCGCATCAAAATCCTCTGCGATGGCCGTAACCATACCGAGAGTCTCCTCGGCAAGAAGTCTGATCCGCATGGAGGTCCTGCTGTCAAGCCCCTCATACTCGGAAAAACGCTCCGCAAGCTCAAGAGCCTCGTCCCTGCCGATGCCCCATCCGTCTACCTTAACTTTGTCTGTCTGCATGGCATCCTCCTTTATTCGATAGTGAGGATATCCGCAAACCCTGTTACATCAAAGATCTCTTTTACTTCATCGGAAGGATTCTTAACGATCATGCTTCCCTGCTTGTTCATAACCTTCTGTGCGCTGAGCAGGACTCTCAGGCCCGCACTGGAAATATACTGAAGATCAGTAATATCAAAAACGAGCTCCTTAACTCCGTCAAGAGAAGCCTTGACTTCATTATCCAGATCGGGAGAAGTCGTTGTATCAAGTCTGCCCGAAAGAACAAAGGTCAGATCTTCCGCACCGTTGGATTTCTTTTCGATGTTTAACATTTTTTTACCTCCAAACGAAACTCAAACTTTTTAACATCATTTACATATATGATGTCATGTCCTTCAAGACTATTACCATGATTGTCTTCCAGGACTTCATTATATCATAACACACCAAGCTCTATACAACAAATATCTTAAAAAAATATTAAGGAAGCGCTTAGGATCTGTTACAGTTCCTTATTGAGGCTGCTTTTCCCGGAACTGTGAATTATACAACTCCGAGTAGAACCCGCCCTTTGCAAGCAGCGTCTCGTGACTGCCCTGTTCAATTATCGAGCCGTCCCTCATCACGAGTATCACATCCGCCTCCCTGATGGTCGAGAGTCTGTGGGCGACGATAAAGCTGGTCCTGTTCTTCATCATCTTGTGAAAAGCGTCCTGGATCCTCATTTCCGTACGGGTATCGATGGAAGATGTGGCTTCATCCAGGATCAGCATCGGCGGAATGTTCAGCATGACACGGGTGATACACAGCAGCTGCATCTGTCCCTGGCTCAAAGAAACACCTCCTTCGCCGATCATGGTGTCATATTTGTCCGGGAGCCTGCGGATGAAGCTGTGGGCTCCCGTTGCTTTGGCTGCCTCTTTGATCTCCTCCAATCCGGCATCCGGTGCTCCGAAACGGATATTGTCTGCGATCGTGCCCCTGGCAAGCCAGGTATCCTGCAGTACCATACCGTACGAATTTCTCAGTGACTTCCTGGTGATCTTACAGATATCGGATCCGTCCACACATATCCTTCCGCTGTCTACATCGTAGAACCTCATCAGCAGATTAATGATCGTGGTCTTGCCGCAGCCGGTAGGACCGACGATCGCCACACGGTGTCCGGGAGCGACGCTGAGATTCAGATCCTTTATCAATTCCCTGTCGGGAACATATGAGAAATCCACATCCGACAGATCAACCCTGCCTGCTGCCTCTCCCATATCCGGCAGCCCCTCATCGGAGCTCTCCGGTTCCTCGTCCATTATCTCAAAAACCCTGGCGGCGCAGGCGATCGCATTCTGAAGCTCGGAGATCACGCTGGATATCTCATTGAAGGGCTTGGTATACTGGTTAGCATAAGAGAGAAATACCGTCAGCGTACCCACTGTTATCCCGTTTATAAGCGTTCCGGTACTGCCCGACTGCGTCAGAACCGCAAAGTAGGCGCCGGTCATCGCAACCAGTGCATAGCAAACCGCATTGACAAATCTGGTGCAGGGGTTTGTAAGCGATGAATAAAAGATCGCCTTCAGTCCCGCACTGGTGAGCCTTTCGTTGATCTCGTCAAATTCCCTGAGGACATCCGCTTCCTTATTGAAGGTCTTGACCACCTTTTCGTTGCCTATCATCTCGTCTATCAGCGAAGTCTGGGCACCGCGTTCTATACTCTGATCCCTGAACATCATATACGTCCGGGAGGATATGAACCTTGCTATGAAAAGGGACAGCGGGGTCACACACACGACCACAAGGGTTACCGCTATATTCATTCTGAGCATGAACACAAGAGTGCCTATGATCGTCATTATCCCCGTAAAGGCCTGGGTAAAGCCCATAAGAAGTCCGTCCGCAAACTGGTCTGCGTCGGCAACCACACGGCTGACTATATCTCCCTGCGAATGTGAATCGATATAAGAGAGAGGCAGGTGAGAGATCTTAGCCAGCGTATCGTTGCGTATATCCCGTACGGTCAGATAAGTGATCCGGTTGTTGACAAGATTCATGATATATGTAGACAGTCCTACGATAACCGCATATACCGCAGCCCGTATCAGGTTATCCCGCAATGAGGCACGCAGGATATCGGCCTGGGTACCGGCCGCGTCACCCGACGCCAGACCGCTGATGCAGTCAACGGCGCTGCCTATGCGTATCGGAACGAGCAGCGTAAACACCACCGATACCACCGCCATGAGCAGCGAGACCAATATAAGGAACCTGAACCGTACAAGCCTGTCCAGGACCCTGCGTATCGTATCCCTGCGTCCGGACTTACCGAGGGCGGAATCGTCGGTATTCAGATTACCCTTCGGCACAAAGCCGCTGGTTTCCAGTGCCATCAGCCGCCCTCCTTTCCGGTTCCGTCTTCCTTGCCAAACTGGGACTCATATATCTCCCTGTATACGTCACAGGTACGCATCAGTTCATCATGGGTGCCCGTTCCCGCCATCTCTCCGTCATCGAGGACGATTATACGGTCGGCGTCCCGGACCGAAGCACACCGCTGCGCAACAATAAAAACGGTGGGACGATAGTCCAGCGCCCGGAGATTGTCCCTGAGCCTGCGATCGGTCATGTTGTCGAGAGCCGATGAGGAATCGTCCAGTATCAGTATCCCGGGCCTGCGTACCAGCGCCCTGGCTATTGTCAGACGCTGACGCTGTCCGCCGGACAGATTCCGGCCGCTCTGTTCAATTTCGGCATCCAGACCGCCCTTCGCACTCACAATATCCTCGGCCGCCGCAAGTCTGACCGCTTCGTTCAATTCTTCGTCCGTAGCATCGGTTTTTCCCCATCTGAGGTTATCAGCTATCGTACCCTCAAACAGCACGGCCTTCTGAGGAACAACTCCTATTGCCCCCTTCAGTTCCGCGGGATCCAGATCATTGACATCGGTTCCTCCTACAAGCACTTCTCCGGATGTGGCCTTGTAGAAGCCCGGTATCATATTGACCAGAGAAGTCTTCCCGGAGCCTGTGGAACCGATGATACCGATGGTCTCACCGGGCTTCACGCTGAAGGAGATATTGCTGAGGGATTCGTCGGCGTCGGCATGATATCTGAGATAAACCGATCTGAATTCAACCGAAGGGGGGGCGTTTACCCCGTTGTGTCCGGGATGCAGCGGTTCGGGAGCCGGGACAGAAGTGTTGACCGGTTCCTTTGAATTAACGTCCGCGGCGGAGATCCCGTGATTAACATCAGTACCCTCACCTATCTCAAATACACTGCCGATACGGGCAGCGGAGGCAAGTCCCCTGTTCATGGAAACAACCAGATTCGCGAACTTGATCAGTTCCAGCAGTATCTGTGACATATAATTATAGAGAGCCACTACCTGACCCGTAGTCAGGCTTCCTGCCGATACCCTGATATTGCCGACTTCGATCAGGACCACTATACCCAGATTGATGATCACATAGGTCAACGGATTCATGAGGCCGGATACCCTGCCGGCCTTAAGCTGCAGATCGGTCAGCGAACCGTTGGTGTCCGTAAATTCCGACTGTCTCCTCTCCTCGGCAGTGAAAGCCCGTATCACTCTCGCTCCCGCCAGATTCTCTCTGGTAAGTGTGAGCACATCATCGAGATTGCCCTGAACCTTCTTGAGCATCGGTATATTGTATCGCATGATCAGCACGACCACCAGGGCAAGCACTGCCACCACGGCAATAAACAGTAATCCCGCCCGAATATCGATCGTAAAGGCCATGACCACGGCTCCCGCGACGATAAACGGAGATCTCAGGAACAGACGCAGGAACATGTTGACGGCATTCTGCGCCGTATTGACGTCCGCTGTCATTCTGGTGATCATAGTGGAAGTACCGAGATTATCTATCTGCGTGAAGTTCAGATCAAGCAGTGTCTTAAACAGATCATGCCGCAGCTCCTTTGAAAAGCCGGTGGCAGCCTTTGCCGCGAAAAACTGCGCCGTGCAGGAGCTGACAAGGCCTACTGTGCCCAACAGGATGAGCAGTCCGAAGCATCTGATGATAAAGGATCTGTCCCCCGTCAGCCCCGAATCGGAGATACGGTCGATGAGCGCGGCGATGACAAGCGGAACAAAAAGTTCAAAGGTAGCCTCGAGCATCTTGAAGAGAGGTGCGAGGACGCATTGGATCTTGTAGTTTTGCAGATATTTCAAAAGACGTTTCATGATTGTGGTTGGTGCATCTATGGGATATAGGGAGAGGTTCTGTCGGATATCTCTTTGCTGATCCTCTTCAGGTTATCGGAGGGTTCGTATTTCTCATCGGGATACAGGATCGAATGAAGCGCTCTCGCATTGCTCTCAAGATCTGTTGGAACGATACAATAACCGTCGGCGCCGAGCTTAGCCGGGTAACGATAGGCTTCAAACGGAAGTCCGTCCGATTCCGTCACTGAATACTCGGAAACATCCCCCAGCAGACGGATGACCTCATCCACGCTCAGCGAGGTCTCGACATGAGGCATTATCGCCATAACGGCTTTGGATAGCTTGGATACGGATGAGGATTTGGCTCTCTCCAGCAGCTTCGCTATGACAGTACGCTGTCTTTCCGCTCTTTTGTAATCATTGCCGGCGGTATATCTGATCCTGCAGTATGCGGTAGCCTGCAGTCCGTTGAGGGTCTGCAGTCCGTCATCATACACTTCGATGATATCCTCATTCAGTTCCCCCGAACCGTCTTCGTTCAGGTACATGCTCCGCTGATAATTATTCAGATGTGCGATCTCGTCCACCGCTATATCTATTTCAACGCCTCCGAGCGCATCCACCGCCTCACTCAGACCCTCGAATCCGATGGTCACGTAATCCGTGATATCCAGATCAAAGTTCATATTGAGCATATTGATGGCCTGTTCGGGACCTCCCTTGGCATAAGCGGCATTGGCCTTGGTATAGGTATCATTTCCGAGATTGAGATAGGTGTCACGATATACGCTCATCAGCCTGATCTGATGGGTATCCTGGTCGACGGATGCGATGATCATGGTATCGCTGCGGGTACGTTTGCTTAAGTTTCCGTCTCTGGAATCCACTCCAAAAAGGGCAACGTTTCTCACGCCCTTTCCGGAGGTCTTTCTGGATGCGGACACTACACTGCCTTTGCCTGCAGGATCGGCCGCCTCCTCCTCGGTTTCCTCCGGCGAAGGATTGATCAGAATATTCGACTTATCCAGCTCTGTTTTTCTGACGGAATGAGTCGTGATCGTAACCACATACAGAACTATTAAGGATAAGATGAGCAATATGATCTCAATTATCAGCCAGGGAACGTTTTTCTTTGCCCATGACCGCTTCTTCTCTTCTTCCATAAAATATGCCAAATCTATTGCATCAGCGCCATCGCATCATCCAGAGACGCGACTCCTATGATCCTGATATCCTTAATGCCTTTCAGTTTATCCGCATTGCTCTTCGGAACAACGCATGTCGTAAATCCGAGCCTCGAAGCCTCCTTGATGCGGGATTCCGCCTGGCTCACGCTCCTGACCTCTCCGGAGAGTCCGACCTCACCGAACACTGCGGTGTGCGGATCGAGGGGTCTGTTTTTGAAGCTTGACGCTATGGCCATGGCCATACCGAGATCCAGGGCGGGCTCCGAGATCCTTATGCCTCCGGTCAGATTGACGTAGGCATCGCAATCCCCCAGCTTCAGTCCCGTACGGCGCTCCAACACGGCCATCAGCAGATTCACACGGTTATAATCCGCCCCCGCTGCCTGTCGTCTGGGCAATCCAAACGAAGTCCGGGTAACAAGGGCCTGGATCTCCAGAAGAATCGGTCTTGTTCCTTCCATCGAACAGACAACCACGCTTCCGCTGGCATCCTCCGGCCTGCCCTCCAGCATATAGGCGCTGGCATTCTCAACCTCGACCAGACCTTCCTCCCTCATTTCGAAAACACCGATCTCATTGGTGGAGCCGAATCTGTTCTTTACACTTCTCAGTACTCTGTATGAGGCATGCCTGTCTCCTTCAAAATAGAGCACGGTATCCACCATGTGTTCCAAAACACGGGGGCCTGCAACGGTTCCCTCCTTGGTCACATGTCCAACTATAAAGACAGATATGTTCAGCGTCTTGGCTATCCTGAGCAGGATATTGGTAGACTCCCTGACCTGTGAAACAGATCCCGGAGACGATGAGACATCCGGACTGCTGATGGTCTGGATCGAATCTATGACCACACACGACGGATGCTCATGAGAGATGCTGTTTTCTATTATCTCGAGATCCGTCTCGCATAAGAATTTAAGACTGTCGTTAAAAGCGCCTATCCTCTCGGCACGGAGCCTGATCTGGGTCAGGCTTTCCTCGCCTGATATATACAGAATATCCCTGCCGGTATCGGCAATGTTACGGCATACCTGCATCAGCAGAGTGGACTTGCCGATCCCGGGATCCCCTCCGATCAGGATCAGTGATCCGGGAACGATCCCGCCTCCGAGAACCCGGTCCAGCTCGCCGATCGCGGTCGACTGTCTGTCCTCATGAACCAGTGATATGTCCGAGATCGATATCGGCACGGGCAGCTTGCCCTGACGCGATGCGGAGGATTTTTTAGCCGCAGTTATCATCACGGGTTCTTCGGTAAATGTGTTCCATTCCTTACACCCCGGACACTGCCCCATCCATTTGGCGGACTCATATCCGCACTGCTGACAGAAGAAGACGCTTTTACTCTTAGCCATCTTTACGCCTTGGTTATCTCAACCTTCTTCTCTTCGCCTTCGCCAAGCTCCAGCGAGATAACAAGCTTGCCGCCCATATTGGTGCTCATTTTGGCGATATCCACGCCCTCCACTCTGACATTGTAATCCGTGGACTCCGTCAGGCCGACAGTGATCTGTGCATCTCCGCTTCCCGATACGGTGAATGCAACTCCGTCCGCGGTTTCCTTCAGAGATGAAACGCTTGTGCCCGGTACCGATTCATACAGGAAAAGACCGTTCTTCTCAAGCTTGGTCATTGTAGCGAAGGTCTTAACCTTATAAATATCGCCCGCACTCTCAAAGCCTTCCTTCTTGGCTTTCTCCTTAAGAGAATGATTGCCGAAGCTTATGCTGCCATCGGATTCGGTTCTGATCAATTCCTCAATAACTGACATTTTTTTACCTCCGTACTGTAAACTTTATCTTGTCATCCTTAACGGATGCGGTAACTTTCTCGCCCTGTCGGACATTGCCCGAAAGAATCTCCTGCGCCAGCTGATTCTCAACGAACGACTGGATGGCTCTCTTAAGGGGACGGGCTCCCATCTTGGGATCCGAGAACTTATTGACGATATATTTGTTCAGCTTATCGGTCATATTAAGCTCTATACCCATCTGCGAGCGGCATCTGGAAGTCAGATTCGAGCTCAGGAGCTTAACGACTCTCATCAGATCATCCTCGGTCAGAGGGTGGAATACCATGATCTCGTCAATACGGTTAATGAACTCGGGCTTGAATATCTTTTTGACCTCCTCCATAACTGAGGATTTCATTTTTTCGTAGGATTTTTCCGCGGTATCTCCGGCTCCGAATCCCAGGTTCTTGGGTTCCATGATGCGCATTGCTCCCGCGTTGGATGTCATGACCAGGATCGTATTCTTAAAGCTGACCTTGCGCCCCTTGGAATCGGTTATATGTCCGTCGTCAAGGACCTGCAGAAGTATGTTGAACACATCCGGATGCGCCTTCTCGATCTCATCAAAAAGAACCACCGAATAAGGATTGCGTCTGACCTTTTCGCTGAGCTGTCCGCCCTCGTCAAACCCCACATAGCCGGGAGGAGAACCAATCATCTTGGATACGGCATGGCCCTCCATATATTCGGACATATCCACCCTGATCAGGGCATTCTCGGAGCCGAACATGGCCTCTGCAAGAGCCTTGCACAGCTCTGTCTTGCCGACGCCCGTGGGACCCAGGAAAAGGAAGGATCCAATCGGTCTGCCCGGATCCTGCAATCCCACCCTGCCCCGCCTGATGGCGGCGGACAGAGCCGTCACGGCCTCATTTTGTCCGATCACTCTCTTATGCAGGGTATCCTCCAGCTTAAGCAGCCGCTCGGATTCCTTTTCTTCGAGCTTGTTAAGAGGGATCTTGGTCCATACCGAAACCACGGATGCTATATCCTCGCCTGTAACGGTAAAGAGCTTCTGCTGTTCGTTGGTCTCGAAGCGATGAAGCGCTTTCTCATATTTTTTCCTGAGCTCTATCTGGTGACGTCTGAGCTCCCCGGCCTGTCCGTAAGCTTCCATCTTCATCGAACGGACTATCTGATCCTCGATCTTCGATATCTCATCAGCCATCTGGGTGAGTTTGGCCGGCTGCGAGGTGGTATGAAGACGGACCGCTGCCGCGGCCTCGTCTATCAGGTCAATGGCCTTGTCTGGAAGATTCCTGTCGTTGATATATCTGTCGGAGAGTGTCACCGCCGAAACGATCGCCTCCTCCGTGATAGTCACCTTGTGATGTTCTTCATACTTGTGAACCACGCCCTGAAGTATGCGGATGGACTCCTCCGTATCAGGTTCCTCAATGGTAACCGGCTGAAGTCTGCGTTCGAGAGCCGCATCCTTCTCAACGTATTTACGATACTCGGAGATCGTGGTCGCACCTATCAGCTGGATCTCGCCTCTGGCCAGGGAGGGTTTAAGTATATTGGAGGCATCGATCGCGCCCTCGGCACCGCCCGCGCCGATCAGGGTATGTATCTCATCGAGGAAAAGGATGATATTGCCATCCTCGATGACCTCGCTCATCACCCGTTTGATCCTCTCCTCGAATTCGCCTCTGTACTTGGAGCCGGCTACCATGCCGGAAAGATCCAGTGTAAGCACCCGCTTATTCTGAACCGTAAAGGGAACCTCTCCGTTGACTATCCGTATCGCGAGGCCCTCGACGATCGCCGTCTTGCCCACGCCGGGTTCACCGATCAGACACGGATTGTTCTTGGTACGCCTGGAAAGGATCTGGATGACCCGCTGGATCTCGTCGTTCCGTCCGATCACGGGATCAAGCTTGTTTTCAGCCGCGAGGGCTGTCAGATCCCGGGAATACTTATTGAGGATACCTTCGGATTTTTTATATCTGGATGCCTGACCGATCGCATCCTTATAGGCAGAAGGATCCACGCCCATGCTGACCAGCACATCGCTGTACAGCTTCTGGACGGAGATCCCCAGAGTCACAAGAAGTCTGAGCGCTATGCTGTCGGATTCCCTGAGGATCGCAAGCAGCAGATGCTCTGTACCTATACGGTCGCTTTTGAACCGTTCCGCCTGCCTGGCGGCTTCGTCCAGTACATTACGCGCCCTCGGAGAGTAATCTCTCTTATCCGCGAGCAACGTACTGGTCCTGTCGGGAGCCAGCAGATCGCTGATCATCTCCGTCAGCTGCTCTGCCGTAACTCCGTTATCTATCAGCACCTTGGCAGCTACTCCCGTGTTCTCCTTGACGAGACCCAGAAGTATGTGTTCGGTGCCTATATAGCTCTGCCCCAGACTCGATGCGGATCTTGATGCAAGCTCCAGGGCTATGCGCGCTTTGTCGGTATATTCGGGTTTCATTCTTGCTCCGTTAATTATTTATCATCCATGTTCAGGAATTCAAATTCAAAATCATCATCATCCAGCATAAAGTTCTTGGGCTTGGTTTTTTTGGCCGGTGCCGTTGCCGTCTTGGCGGGAGCGGCCTCACGTTCACGGGAGGAAGCTTTGGATGATGCTTTGGCGGGAGCCCTGCGTGCCGGAGGCGCGGGCTCGTCATCGTCATCATCGTCGTCATCATCCTCGTCCTCATCATCCTCTTCGTAGCGTCTCTGTTTGCTCTTGCGCTCACGTTCGCGGGGACGGCGTGTTTCGTACTTTTCTTCCTCTACCTCTTCTTCCTCTTCATCATCCTCCTCATATTCATAACCGCCGCTCACGAGCTTAACGATCATGATGATGAGAGCGATGATACAGATACCGAGAAGAACTCCGAGGACAATGCTCATTATCTTGAACTTCTGGATGGTTGAAGTATATTCCGCAGTCTTGTTTGCCTGTGCATCGGCGTAATCAAGGAGCTCCTGAAGCTTTTCCCTGGTGTTGTCGATGTGATTATACAGATACCACACGTTGTTGCCCGTGCCGTCGTCGGTGTAAACCAGTTCGTAATCATTGTTTACCTCGGGCTCTGCCGGCGCCTCTGCGGAGGTATCTTCAGCCATACCGGTGCTCTCGGGACTCTCCGGAGCGGAGATCACTATAACCTCTCCCATGCTCACCAGATCCGAGCGGACATAGCCGGTCTTCTGTGCTCCGCCGTCCAGAAATGCCACGTAATACCAGGTCTTGCTGTCACTGCCCAGTTTGGAGCCAGCGATTACCAGATCCGTATCTCTGGCAAGCTGAGCCACTATATCATCATTGGTGGAAGCATCCGCTCTGACCTTACCGGTATCGACGTTGATCTTGGCGCTCTGATAATCCTGTGCGGTAACGCCGTCCGGGATCGAAACAGCCGAAACATCGATCCCGTTAACCACATTCCCGCCGCCTGAGGGTGCAGCGTCCGACCCCCCAGCGCTTTCGGGAGCGGTCTCGGTCGACTGATCGGAATCCGTGCTGGCTGTAACGGTCATCAGATCCGAACGTATATATCCCGTCGTTCCGTCGGAAAGAGTCACATGATACCATACGTTTCCGGAAGAATCCGACTTCTCATCGGTAACGGTTACCTCCGTTCCGCTGTTGACCTTGGTCAGCGTGCCGGCATCGGTAGAAGCATCGCTTCTCACCTTGGCGTCATTGACGGTGACGGTACCCTTGGAATCGGCCAGAGCCGTGATGCCGAATACTCCGGACATGAGCACCGCCGACATTACTGTTGCTGCGAGCATTCCGATAAAACGGGCTGTTCTGCTTTTTTTCATAATGATGATTCCTCCATTAATGTATATTAAACTATATTTATATATCCTGATCGTTCTTATGCCGGTAGGGCATATGCTGGATACGATCGCTGTCTATCAGTTTTTTTATCACGGCCTTACTGACTCCGGTCATGTGGCTGACCTCTATCGCCGTGGCTCCCGGATTGCTCTCCAGATAATTCCTGACGCGTCCGTAGCTGTCGAAGCTGGTCTTTCCGCACTTTTCGCAGATGTATTCTCCCAATCCGGAATATTTCACAGCACCCCCGCAAAACTCGCATTTATCGGGGGCGTCATCATTGATGCTGTTTCTCAGATTGAATACATCAAACCCGGCCATATCTATGCCTCGTCTATGGCATGTCCTATATCGTGCCTCATATATTTGTTCTCGAAGGATACCCATTCCGTCGCCTCATACGCTTTGGAACGGGCCTCCTTCAGATCCCTGCCTATAGCGGTGATGCCCAGTACTCTTCCTCCATTGGTAACGATCTGTCCGTCCTTTAGCGCAGTGCCGGCATGGAAACAGTAATAGTCATCTTTTCCTTCGAAATTCTCAAGTCCCGTGATCGGAAATCCCTTTTCGTAGGAAACGGGGTATCCGTCCGAGGCAAGGACCACGCATACCGCAGCCTTGTCCGATTCAAACTCCAGCTCGGTCTGATCCAGTGTACCGTCAATACAGGCCTCAAAGATATCCACGATATCATTCTTAAGTCTCGGGAGCACTACCTGTGCCTCGGGATCGCCGAACCTTGCATTGTACTCAAGCACCTTGGGACCGTCCTCTGTAAGCATCAGTCCGAAAAAGATGACTCCCTTGAACGGACGTCCCTCCTTTGCCATTGCGTCAACCGTAGGCTGATATATATGCTTGCGGCAGTACTCATCGATCTCGGATGTATAGAAAGGACTCGGCGAGAAATTGCCCATCCCTCCGGTATTGGGTCCCTCGTCTCCGTCATAAGCTCTCTTGTGATCCTGTGCCGAATCCATGATCCGGATAGTCCTGCCGTCCACAAACGACAATACCGAAACCTCGCGACCGGTAAGAAATTCTTCCACCACCATGGTATTGCCCGAATCGCCGAATTTCCTGTCGGTCATGATGGTCCTCACTCCGTCCATGGCCTCCTTTAAGCTGTTGCAGATCAGCACTCCCTTGCCGAGGGCAAGTCCGTCAGCCTTGAGAACTACGGGAAATCTGACTGTCTTTAGATAATTCATGGCCTCTCCGGGATCGGTAAAATTCTCGTATGAAGCCGTTGGGATATTGTATTTTTTCATCAGATCCTTGGAAAAGGCCTTTGAGCCCTCAAGGATCGCGGCAGCCTTATTGGGACCGAATACTCTCATGCCTGCTGCCTCGAACACATCAACAATGCCTCCCACCAGCGGGTCGTCCATTCCGACAACGGTCAGGTCGATCTGCTTTTCCTGTGCAAACTTTAGAAGCCCGTCAAAGTCCATGGCCTTTATCGGTACGCACTCGGCCAGTGCGGCTATGCCGGCATTGCCCGGGGCGCAGTATATCTTATCCACTCTGCTGCTTTTGGAGAGCGAGGTAACTATCGCATGTTCCCTGCCTCCGCTGCCTATAACGAATACTTTCATGTTTTCCTCCGATTGATACAGCTGATGTCAGAGCATGGGTCAGCCCTGACTTTATGTACGGATCTTATTTCAACGGATAAATGTCCGGCCGTCCCGGATCTCCACACGTCCCGCTGCTATCAGATCTATGGCCCGCGGCATTATCTGCCATTCGGCCTCTTCCATCACTCTTCGCTGCAGGATCTCGGGCGTATCATCATCCCTGACCTCCACGGCCTTCTGAAGTATGATCGGTCCGGTATCTGTCCCCTCGTCCACAAAATGAACCGTTGCTCCGGTCACCCTAACTCCGCGCTTCAGTACCTCCTCATGCACCCTGATACCGTAGAATCCGGTTCCGCAGAAGGAAGGAATGAGAGACGGATGTATGTTGATGATCCGTCCGGCATATTCCCTGATCACGGACTCAGGCAGCACCACCATAAATCCGGCCAGTACCACAAGCTCAGTGTCCGCTTCCTTAAGCGCCGCCGTCAGGGCTTCATAATACGCAGGTCTGTCCGGAAAATCCCGGGGAGAAATGCAGAGCGCATCTATGCCTGCCCCGCGTGCCCTTTCCAGGGCATATGCGCCCGGATTGTTGCTGATGACGCGTACTATGCCGGCATTGTGTATCCTGTCTTCACCGATGGCATCTATTATCGCCTGCAGATTGGTACCGCCGCCGGATACGAGCACGGTGATCCTCAGCATATCTCGACCGTCCTTTCTCCGGAAACGACCTCGCCCGCGATCACCGCCTTTTCGCCGGCAACTTTTAACACGCGCACAGCCTCGTCGGCCTGTTCGGGAGCTATGGCCAGAACCATGCCCAGTCCGCAGTTATAGGTATTGTACATCATCCGGTCCGAGATACCGCCGGTCTGCTGGATAAGCTTAAATACGGGAGGTGCGGTATAGGATGCGGTTTCAACTCTGACCGCGCATCCCTCGGGAAGCATTCTCGGGATATTCTCATAGAAGCCGCCGCCGGTTATATGGCTTGCACCCTTGATGACTATACCGGCATCCGTAAGAGCCTTAAGTGCCCTGACGTAGATCCTGGTGGGTGTCAGAAGGGTTTCTCCCAGGGTGGCTCCGAGTTCGTCGTAATGTCTGTTCAGGCTGTCCGGAGTCATGTCGAAGATCTTGCGTATCAACGAAAAGCCGTTTGAGTGTATGCCGCTGGACAGAAGCCCCACAAGCGCATCACCGGGACGTATACCTTCTCCCGTGATCATCTTCGGTCTGTCCACAACACCGACCGCAAATCCTGCGAGATCATACTCATCCTCAGGCATAAGTCCGGGATGTTCCGCGGTCTCTCCTCCGATCAGAGCGCATCCCGCCTGTCTGCAGCCCTCGGCCACACCGGATACTATGGACGCTATCTTTTCGGGATAATTTCTGCCGCAGGCTATATAGTCGAGGAAGAACAGCGGCTCACCGCCGGCACACGCTATGTCGTTGACGCACATGGCTACGCAGTCGATCCCGACAGTATCGTGTTTGTCCAGTATAAAGGCGGCTTTGATCTTGGTGCCGACTCCGTCGGTACCGGACACCAGTACAGGATCGGTCATCCCCTTAACGGCGTTCATCGAGAACGCTCCGGCGAAGCCTCCGAGTCCTCCCAGAACTTCGGGACGTACGGTGCTCTCTACTGATTTTCTGATCAGCTCGACACTCTTGTAGCCGGCTTCGATATCAACTCCTGCGCTCTTGTAATCCATATCATCCTCCGTTTAGATCATATCAACAGTTCGGGGCCGTGCTGCGTCGGCAGCCTTACGGTTTAATAATCCCTATAGCCGACCTCCTGAAGACGTGCATCCTTGGACTGTACGCTCTCGCACATCTCCCGGGTATAGCTCTTAAGTCTGTCCAGAAGCTCCGGATCGGATACCGCAAGGATCCTGGCGGCAAGTATGCCGGCGTTGGTTCCTCCTCCGATGGCAACCGTAGCCACCGGGATACCGCTCGGCATCTGAACTATGGAATACAGGGAATCCCTGCCGCCGAGAGAAGCTGTATGCATCGGAATGCCTATGACGGGCATCGGAAAGATCGCCGCGCACATACCGGGCAGATGGGCAGCCATGCCCGCTCCGGCTATGACAACCTTCACTCCCCTGTCCTCAGCACCCTTTGCATATTCAAAAAACACATCCGGTTCACGGTGTGCGGAAATGATCCTCATTTCATATGATATTCCGAATTTATCGAGAATGTCCGCTGCTTTGCTCATCACACTCATATCCGAGTCAGAGCCCATCACTATAGATACCTGTGGCATGTCTTCCTCCGTAATGTCCGACAAAATTCATGTAACTGCTCTCAAACACAAGATATAGATGCAGTTACGGGTACATTATCCATATCAGTATACCACATTTAGTGTCGCGGATATAGTAAAAAACCACGATATTGTATTAAGAATTTAAAAAGTTTTCGTCAAAAGGCGCATTGAGCGGTTCACAGCCCTCAAGAACGAACCTTCCGTTCAGAATTATGTCAACCTTCGAACCATCCGGCAGGACTGCACTCAGACGTCCCAGTTCGTCATACGGAACGGTGATGTCCGTGTGACAGTTGAAATATGCGGAAGCCGGATCGGATATACGCTTACGGGAAACCTCGTTCTCACGTGCGATTATCTGCTTTCCGTCCGGATTAAAGGTCTTCAGATCCTCCTCATGGGAATAGCAGGTATCGCCGAACGCAAAATGAGGTCCCATCTTTTCGGCGATAAGTATCGGAAACCGGCTCTCGATCCCAAGCCTGCGGGCAAGCACATATGCCGTTGTATTGGTGCCTATGGCGCACTCCCCCATCGGAAGAGACGGGTGATGGAAAAGAATGTTGTCCTCTATGAGTTTAGCACCCTCGTCACAGCTGTACTCCGAGGTAAAGCCGTTCTTGACCCGTATGGTCAGGTTATGGTATTCGATACCGTTCAGGAACACATGCTTAACGTGCAGTACCCCGTTCGTACCCTCCAGCACCGGAGATGTAAACACTTCTCCGACGGGAATGTTCACATCCGCCACGCAGTTCTCAAAATTGGTCTGATGTATCGGATCGGTCAATGTATGCAGCTTAACCCTTAAGTCGGTACTGTTGCCGTCCCGACCGCATACCTCCACGTATTCGGCGGTATCGAGGGCATCTATGAGTTTTTGCTGTATATCTCTGTAGAGTTCATAATCCAGGTTATTGATCAAAACGGTCGCATCGAATACCTCGTCAAAGTTATCTCCGATAGAGGGCATCGGGTATGCGATGATCGTGAAGCTTCTCTCTTCTCCCGGAATATATGTATTGGTGATCACTCCGGCCTCAGACATATATCTGAGAGTGAGCGGACGGGTTTTATCGTCATAGGAGGCAGCCTCGGGTTTGGTCACCGGTGTAAATTCGGGTTCACCGAAGATCTCTATCACAGCAGGGCCGCCGTAGAGACGGGCTTCCTTTTTGAGTTCCTCATAGCTTTCCTTAAGTACGTTCAGTCTGTGATCGACAAGACTCTCATCTATGATCAGGCTCAGATCATCCTTGTGATCCAGATCATACTGTGGATTGGGATTGGCGCCAAAGAAACCGTTTTTTTCCACACTGCGTCCTGTAAATATGCTGTAGCCTGCTCTCATCACAGAGGTATCCAGACCATGCTCCCTTTTTAAGATATGTCCCGCGATAACCGCCATAGGCAAAAAACCCAGATTAAATCTGATCTCTGCAGTCTTTTTGATGCTGATATCCTTGGACGTCATCGCGAAGCCCTTGACATACCCGTTTACGTATGTGCGTGCCATATTCACCAGCTCCCTGCCGGGCAGGCTGCACAGTTTATCCATGACCTCAAGTTCGTTATCCGTGATATATTCACCGGTCCAAAGAGCCACATACAGCAGAGCCCCTCTGTTGTCCCTGTCAGAGGCAAACAAAAGAAAATCCTCAAGCTCATATTCCGCAAAGAGATCCATAGATCCCGGAACCAGCTGTGAATGAAGCTTTTTTTTCTGCTCAAACGGCAGATTATCATGATAATATTTGTAAAAAACAGATCTGAGAGACTCTGCGCTCAAATCCTCCGATGCAGCACGCGCAGTATCCAGAATAAGCAAAAGCCGGGATACAAAGCCGGATAAATCCTTACCGAAAACAGAGGGGATGGCCGCTCTGATCTCAGCCGATATGGCGCAGAGCAGTCTGCCGATGTCTGTCCCGAATGCCTTAACGGCATACTCAGGGTTTACATAACTCGAGGAGTAGTTCTCCGGAAGTATCTGCTCGTACAGTCCGGCGTTGATATCTATAAGCTCCTCCAACGGTATGACCTGCCTGTCCTCTTCCATTTTATGAAAACGCCCCCAGACCGAGCAAAGCCGTGAAGCAAATCCGATAACCTCCGTGAAATAATCATGAAGCTTATCATTCTCCGAAAAAACGCCGCTTTCCAAAAGACTGTTTATATCGATCTGAAGTTCCCGGATCCTGTGTTCTTCCATAAACGCTCCTTCAATAAAGTCCTATCCACAAAATGAACGCAAGCGCCAGTATCACGGCCGAATTCAATACTATCCCTATCGTGGGGATAAGTTTATATCTGTCCGCCGCATTTCTGCCCAGGGCCGCAAGGATCAGCCCGGCTATCGCAAAAAAGAGGGTAAGTATGAGCGCCGCTCCGAAGCGGTGCTCAACTACTTCTCCCTCTTTGAGATAACTGTATATACAGCTGTACAGAAGCGAGCATATACAAATCACGCCCAATATCACAGACATGATACCCCTGTCAGACTGTTCGTTATTTGTAAAAATGATCCTCGACCTGCGGGCCATCAGCTGCGTGCTCCGTACTCCTCGTAATATGCGTCAATGGATGCCTTCAGTTCATCATCTATGTATACGCGGCCGTTGACCGGCTTGTTATACAGGACCTCAACCACATCGCTCATGGCGCATATGGCCCCCGTCTTAAAACCGTATCTGTCGGAGATCTCCGACAAAGCGCTCCTGTCCGAATCCTGACCTCTCTCACCCCGGTCCAGACTGACCATCAGTCCGATGATCTCAACATCGGCCGCACCGCGTACCTTGGGTACTGTCTCCTCCATGGACTTGCCGGAGGTCGTCACATCCTCTATCATGACCACCCGGTCTCCGTCCTTAAGAGGACTTCCTATGAAGCCTCCCTTGTCGGCACCGTGATCCTTCAGCTCCTTGCGGTCAGAGCAGTATCTGATCTCCTTACCGTAGAGCCCGGCATAGGCGATCGCAGTGACAACACTGATCGGAATACCCTTGTAGGCAGGTCCGAAAAGCACATCAAAATCATCACCGTAGGTCTCATGTATCGCACGGGCATAATACTCACCGAGCTTTTTAAGTTGGGAACCGGTGACATAGGCTCCTGCATTCATAAAGAAAGGGGACTGACGGCCGCTCTTTAACGTAAACGAGCCGAACTTAAGGACCTCACAGTCCAGCATAAAATGTATGAATTCCTGTTTGTACTGTTCCATTTAAACCTCCGAAAAGCGGGATCTGCGGACTCACCGTCCAAAAGCGCTTCCTTCTGTTACTCGGCATCCTCCAATGCTCTCTTTTTTGATACGAGCACCTTTTCGTCATAGCCCTTGAATGCATCCTCGACCCTGGTCTTGTCGGGTGCCGGCGTAAACATGCTGACAAGGGGCACCAGGATCAGTCCGGCGATCATCGTAAACGCACCTGCATTGATGGGTGACTGAAGAAGTGCCGGGAAGGAAGACCTGATAAACATATTAAGTATCATTACCACCGTGGCGAAGATAAAGCTTGTCCAGCATGCCGCCTTGGTAGTCCTTTTCCAATAAAGTCCGTACATGAACGGTGCCAGGAATGCACCTGCCAGAGCTCCCCATGATACGCCCATCAGCTGTGCGATAAAGGTAACTCCGTTCTTGTACTGTATGATGGCGATAACTGCCGAAATCACGATAAAGATGACTACGAAGACTCTCATTATGAACACCTGCTTCTTTTCATCCATATCCTTGACGATATTGTCCTTGATCAGGTCGATGGTGATGGTCGAGCTGGATGTGAGCACAAGTGATGACAATGTGGACATCGAAGCACTGAGCACAAGGATCACCACGATGGCGATCAGTATGTCGGGCAGGTTGGAAAGCATGGTCGGAACGACCGAATCATATCCGTCTGCGGCGATATCGATCTGATCGGAGAAAAGCCGTCCGAAGCCGCCGAGGAAATAGCATCCGCCCGCAACCACGATCGCGAAGAACGTGGAAATTATCGTTCCCTTTTTGACCGAATCCTCGCTCTTGATGGCGTAGAATTTCTGAACCATCTGCGGGAGTCCCCAGGTACCGAGTGAAGTAAGTATGACAACTCCGAACAGGTTTAAAGGATCGGGGCCGAGGAAGGAATTGAACACTCCGGGTATCGTCGACACCGATTCATCCGTGATCGCAGCAAGTCCTCCGAGCGAGCTCATGAGTCCGCCCCTGGAATTAAGTACCGCACCGATAACGGCACAGATACCGATCAGCATGATGATACCCTGTATGAAATCATTGATCGCGGTAGCCATATATCCGCCCGCGATAACATATATTCCGGTCAGGATGGCCATGACCACGATACATACCGTATAGTCCATATTAAAGGCCATACCGAACAGACGTGAAAGTCCGTTGTAAAGGGATGCCGTATAAGGGATCAGGAAAATAAACGCGATAACGGATGCGCCTATCTTAAGCCCCTTCGAATCGAATCTCTTGCCGAAGAAGTCAGGCATAGTGGCAGAATCCAGATGCTGGGTCATAATTCGTGTACGTCTGCCCAGAACCGCCCATGCGGCAAGTGATCCCAGAAGGGCATTGCCGATACCTACCCAGGTGGCGGCGATACCGTACTTCCATCCAAACTGTCCGGCATAACCCACAAATATAACCGCCGAAAAGTAGGACGTACCGTATGCAAAGGCAGTCAGCCACGGTCCCACATTACGTCCGCCGAGAACAAATCCGCCCACGTCTGTTGCATTTTTGCGGCAGTAAAGACCTACTCCTATCATTACCCCGAAAAACACGATTAGCATTAATACCTTGATGATCATTTCATAATTCCTCCAATCAATTAATCCTCACAATCTCACATTGTGTATATAAACCGGCCTGCGGAAAATGCGGTTTGATCCGTATTCCCCTTACGTCAGTCTATCTTGATCTCATTCTGCTCGGCAACCAGATATTCGCTGCCGTAGCGCTTGCGAAGCAGAGGCTTCTCGATCTTGCCTGTGGGATTGCGCGGCACCTCCGCAAATATGATCTTGCGGGGTCTCTTGTATCTGGGCATAGCGGTACAGAACTCATTGACCTCTTCTTCCGTCAGGCTCATGCCGTCCTTGACCGAGATAACGGCGGCAGCTATCTCTCCGAGTCTCTTGTCGGGCAGTCCGATGACAGCCACATCCTTGATCGCATCATTGGTGCGCAGAAAATCCTCGATCTGAACAGGATACAGGTTCTCGCCTCCGCTGATGATAACGTCTTTCTTGCGGTCTACCAGATAGATGAAGCCGTCAGCATCCTTCTCGGCCATATCCCCGGTGTAGAGCCATCCGTCCTCTCCCAGGATCTCCTCCGTGGATTTGGGATCGTTGTAATAGCACTTCATGACACCGTTGCCACGAACCGCCAGCTCGCCTACGCCGTCCTTTATCTCATTTCTGTCGGGATCGACGATCTTCGCTTCCCATCCGTAGCCCGGTATTCCGATGGCACCGACCTTATTGATATTCTCAACTCCCAGATGCACGCAGCCGGGTCCGATGGATTCGCTCAGGCCGTAATTGGTATCGTACTGATGATGAGGGAAGACCTCCTTCCAGCGCTTGATCAGCGACGGAGGCACGGGCTGTGCGCCTATGTGCATAAGTCTCCACTGACTCAGCTCGTAATCCTCGAGCTTGATCTTACCGCTGTCAATGGCATCCAGTATATCCTGCGCCCAGGGTACCAGCAGCCAGACTATCGTACATCTCTCCTCGCTGACAGATCTGATGATCCATTCGGAATTAACTCCCCTGAGTATCACGGCACGGCTTCCGCTCATCAATGAACCGAACCAGTGCATCTTGGCACCGGTATGGTAAAGCGGAGGGATCAGCAGAAATACGTCATCATGGGTCTGTCCGTGATGTTTCTGCTCTACGGTTGCCGAGTGAGTCAGACTTCTGTGGGCATGAAGTATAGCCTTGGGAAAGCCCGTGGTACCGGATGAAAAATAGATCGCACCGTCGTCATCATCGGTGATCAGTATCGCCGGAGCCTTGGTGGAACAGAACTCTATCAGTTTATCAAAGCTGTCGGCAAAGGACGGGCAGTCCTCGCCCACATAGAAGCAGTTTTTGATCCTGGGGCAGAGAGGAAGGCTGTCCTCCACGCGGCCGATAAATTCGGGTCCGAAAACAAGCGCATCCACATCCGCAAGCTTCAGACAGTGCTGGATCTCGCCGGCATCGTAACGGTAGTTTAAAGGTACTGCCAGTGCGCCGGTCTTGAGTATACCGAAATAGATCGGCAGCCAGTCCAGACAGTTCATCAGAAGGATCGCAACCTTATCGCCCTTCTTGATACCTCTGGTAAGGAGCAGATTCGCAAATCTGTTGGCTCTGGTATCAAATTCACCCCAGGTGAGCTGCTTTCGGAAGGCGCCTCCCCTTTTGGATTCGATCAGTGAATACTCCCTCCATGTAACATTAGGCACACTGCCCACGTCCGGATTGAGTTCCACCAGAGCAACCTCATCCTTGTAATATGTAGCGTTGCGGACTAAGAGTTCTGTGATAGGCATCGTTTTTTCTCCTTTATACTTTCAGCGTTATCAGACACGGCTGTTTTTACCTGATTCAAAGGCTTTTTTGTTGATATCTATGGCTTTGGCGGGAACGCAAGCCTCAAGAGAAGCCATCCATGCTTCCTCGGATATATCGAAATAATGCGAAAGTCTGCCGAGAAGCACCAGATTGACGGCCTTCACACTGCCGGCCTCCTCTGCCAGCGACAGACAGTCAAGCGCATCCACCTGCGCCCCGGCAGCGGTCATCTTATCAACCAGGTCTCCGGGATACTCCGCATCTCCGGTAATGACCGGCATGGGATCGATCTGCTGTGTGTTGGTCACTATGCGTCCGCCTTTTTTGAGATAAGAGGCCCAGCGTGCGGCCTCCAGCAGCTCAAATGATACGATAATGTCCGCTTCACCGGGATCGATGATGGGTGAAGCAACTTTTTGGCCATATCTGACATATGTCACAACGGAGCCGCCTCTCTGTGACATTCCGTGTACTTCAGATACTTTAACATCCAAACCCTCGGAGAGAAAGAGGTGTCCAAGCAGCTTACTTGCGAGCACGCTTCCCTGACCTCCGACTCCGACTATCATTATATTTCCGGAATCCATATTATGCCTCCTCTCCTTCGTCTGAAACTATTGCTCCCACAGGACACAGCTGAGCGCATACGCCGCAGCCGACACACATGGTCTGGTCTATGCAGGCCTTTCCGTCCTTCATGGAAATGGAAGGGCAGCCTATCCTCATACAGGACTTGCAGCCGATGCATTTATCCCTGTCAACCTTAAGCGGAGCCTTATGCTTAACATATTTGAGCAATGCACAGGGACGTCTGGAAATAATGACCGAAGGTCCCTTATATGCCAGTTCCTCTTTTATCGCCTTATCGCAGGCCGCCAGATCGTAAGGATCCACTACCCTGACGTGATCTATGCCGAAGGAACGCACAAGCGACTCCAGGTCGATCTTACCGGCGGGATCACCCTTGATGTTGTAGCCGGTGGTTGGATTCTGCTGATGTCCGGTCATGCCCGTAATGGAGTTGTCAAGTATGATCACAGTCGAATCCGACTGGTTATACGCGATATTGGCCAGTCCCGTCATTCCCGAATGTACAAAGGTGGAATCGCCTATAACCGCTACGGTCTTTGACGCTGTATCCTCTCCACCCACCTTATTGAAGCCGTGTACCGCGCTTAAGGACGCTCCCATGCAAAGAGTCATCTCCATGGCTCCGAGAGGTGCGGCGGCACCCAGCGTATAACAGCCTATATCTCCAAGCACCGTGCATTTATTGGTCTTAAGCGAATAGAACAGGCCTCTGTGAGGACATCCGGAACACATAACGGGAGGACGCACGGGGATGTTCTCATCGAGCTTAAGTCCCTCGGGGACCTCGACTCCGAGCGCCTTCGCTATCATCGTCTGTGAAAACTCTCCGCATATAGGAAGCAGATCCTTGCCCGAGACCTCAAGTCCCATGGAACGGCAATGCTCTTCAATAAAAGGATCAAGCTCCTCAACCACCACCAGTCGGTCTACTTTGGACGCAAAATCCCGGATCAGATCATCCGGCAGGGGATATACCATTCCGAGCTTCAGCACAGAGCATTTATCGCCGAACACTTCCTTAACATATTGGTATGAAGTGCCCGAGGTAATGATGCCCAGAGACTTATCTCCCATCTCCACACGGTTAAGCGGTGAGCTCACGGCGTATTCCTTCAGCTTATTCATCCGCTCCTCGACGAAAGGATGACGGCGGATGGCGTTGGCGGGAGTCATGACATTCTTTGGAATATTCTTTTCGTAGCTCTTGCGGACCACGTTTCTCTCTCCGGGTTCCACTATGGATTGGGAATGGCTCACTCTCGTGCACATCCTGATGATCACGGGAGTATCGTATTTCTCGGAGAGTTCGTAGGCAATGGCCGGAAAGGCATATGCCTCGGCAGAATCGGAGGGTTCAAGCATCGGAACCTTGGAAGCCCTGGCGTAGTGCCTGCTGTCCTGCTCGTTCTGTGATGAATGCATGCCGGGATCATCCGCCACAACCACGATCAGACCGGAATTGACCCCTGTATACGACATCGTAAACAGCGGATCCGCAGCCACGTTGAGTCCGACATGCTTCATGGCGCAGAAGGATCTGGCTCCGCCGAGACACGCACCGAAGGCTGCTTCCATAGCGACCTTTTCGTTGGGTGCCCATTCCGAATATACATCATCAAATTTAGCGATCTCCTCGGTAACCTCGGTACTCGGTGTACCCGGATAGCTTGAGGCAAAAAGGCAGCCCGCATCATACAGGCCCCTCGCCAGGGCCTTATTGCCCAGCATCAGTTCTCTTGTACTCATTATTTCTCTCCTTTGACCGCAGTCCTGCGTTCCCTGGTTGTGCGCACCTTTTCGGCACGGATATAATATTTCAGCAGTCGTTGCCGGTGCTGACCCCGTTTATGGCATCGACCATATTCTGCAAGGTGGTCTCGGCGATCGCGATAACCGCCTCTCTGGTATAAAAAGCCTGATGTGAAGTGATTATCACATTGGGGAATGACAGCAGGCGTGATGTTACGGAATGCATCATGATCTCATCCGAACGATCCTCGTATACATTGCCCGTCTCCTCTTCATATACGTCGAGTCCGACTCCCAGGAATTTACCCAGGCGTATGCCCTCGATCAGCTGATCGGTATCGACCAGTGCTCCCCTGGAGGTATTGACAAGGATCACATCATTCTTCATCTTTTTGATATTATCGATATTGATCATATGATAGGTATCATCGGTCAGCGGGCAGTGAAGCGAGATCAGATCACTGCGGGCAAAAAGCTCATCCAGCGAAACATACTCGACATAATCCTTAAGAGAAGGATTCTCGTACATGTCATAGGCGATGACATTCATTCCGAAGCCATGGCATATACGGCACATGGCTGCTCCGATCTTACCGGTTCCAACGATGCCGGCGGTCTTGCCGAACATCTGATGCCCGCGAAGTCCCTTGAGCGTATAGTCATTCTCTCTGACCTTGACATAAGCCTTGTGGATATGACGGTTTACCGACATCGCCAGAGTCATGGCATGCTCGGCGATCGACTCGGGTGAATAAGCCGGCACACGCTTAACCGCTATGCCGAGCTCTTTAGCCTTGTTGACATCTACATTATTATAACCGGCGCATCTCATCAGTACGGCTCTCACCCCGCACTGCGAAAGAACTCCGAGGGTCTCGGCTCCGACATTGGCGCTGACAAATGCGCATATCGCATCCGCATCCCCGGCAAACGCCGCGGTCCTGGGTTCGAGCTCATAATCCAGATATTCGATCTCGATATCCGGGAAGGATGCTTTTCTGACCCTTTCAAAATATTTGATGTCATAATCCTTAGCTGCAAACAGAACAAGTTTCATAACACAGACTCCTGATTATTGAGAAATAACAAGCAAACGACATTTTTTTACCGCCCGCTATAATAATGCAGCGCATAGCCGCACGGAAACCATTATATCATTTAATAATGCATCTGTCAGCCTTTCTTTTATCGCGGGATTGCCCACAGACTGTCGCTTTCTCTTCCGGGACCGGGGACAGGCTCACAGCGCACTGACAAAGACCTCGATACCTATGGCTATAAGAATGATCCCGCCCAATACGGATGCCTTCCACTCGAGTCTGGTGCCTAACGTACGGCCGATGATCAGACCGGCAATACAGATAAAGAACGTGACTGCCGATATTATCAGACATGCACCAAAGGCTTCGGTCATTCCGTATGAGGCTATCGTAAATCCTACCGAAAGGGCGTCTATCGATGTAGCCAGCCCCTGCAGCAGAAGCATGGGCAAAGAAAGCCGCCTGTGCTCATCGGTGCGGTCATGTTCACAGCCTCCGCATTCACGTTTGAGACAGTGTTCACACTCCATCCCATCACGACGCACCCTGATGCCCTCGACCAGCATCTTGATCCCGAGAAAAAGCAGCAGTACAAGCGCGATCCACGGAATAGCCACCTGAAAAGCCGTAAAGGCCGATGCGATCCCTCTTACGCATATCCATCCGATCAAGGGCATCGCAAACTGAAAAAAAGCATAGGTACCGGCCACCAGATTCATCCTGCCTCTGCCCATTTCCGGCTCGTGGAGTCCGTTGGCAAGAGAAACAGAGAACGCATCCATGGCAAGTCCTATGCCCAAAGCTATGCTGTTGATCAGAAATATCAAAAGGGGAAGTGTCGTCATTTTTCCGGTCCGTCTGCAAGTCCGGCCTTAAGAAGTGCCACCATTATAAGCGGTACTATGATCAGCGTGGTGATCGTGCCGGGTATCTGATTGGTGAAGCCCTTGGCCAGAAATACGGCAAACGAAAATTCATCTCCGGCTATCCCATAGGTAAGAGGACTGATAAGTCCCCAAACTATACGTCCAGCGATGATCGCGATTATCAGACTGATGTAAATACCGACGATTCCCTTTTTGCGGAAGATGATATACAAAAGTCCAATCACAAGCCCGTATGTGCCCAGCTCGAACGCCATTCCGACCGCATTGGGCATCAGGACCGGCATGCCGAAAAGCAATGACCTGAGAAGCGGCGTGATGATCCCTGTCAGCAGACCGTATTTCCATCCGCACACCATCCCGCAGAGCAGTATCGGAATATGCATAGGGGACATTATCTTCGCGATAGTCGGATTGGATCCCGTCAGGAAAGGCAGGACAAGCCCTATCGCGATAAAGAGTGCGGAAAGTACCATTTTTTTGACATCAATACCGTTTTTCAATTGCTTCTTCCTTTCCGGTGATCACTTCGGCTCTGCCATGCGTAAGTACCGCTGCTATTCCCGGTATGCACGGGGCGACCATCGTGAAAAACCTGTATAAGATCAGCGCTGCGGTTGACATAACTCCGTAGACGCCCGAATAGAAGAGCGAAAAGAGATATTCCAGAGTTCCGACACCCGCAGGAGCTATCATAACCGCTCCAAGCATATTTACTACCGTCATTACGGATATGCATTCCGGAAAATCCACTTCAAAACGCGATGCAAATATCACCGCCGGGATCGCGTTCCAGCACAGCAGCTGAAGTAAGCTGAGTACTATTCCGCATACTATCTCTGTTTTGTTCCTCCAGGTGCTCTTGCCCGCCTCGTTAAATCTGTCGATCTGTACGCAGACCTTATCACGTCTGCCCGGATTCTTCTTAAATACGAAGCCCGCGAACCTTTTGACCGCAACGGCGAATCTGTGGGAAAAGCTGATGGCGAACATCATGAACGCTATCACGAGGGATACAAGCATACCGAGTATAACAAACACCCTGAGCGAATGCAGCCTCGCATGACCGTTTACCGCCAGTATGACCGTCCCGGCGACTCCGATCAGAGCGGTCGCGATCCGCAGTAATGTATATCTGATCAGAGACATCCCGGTGGACTTGCCCAACGATATTCCTTCGGAATGCAGATAAAAGACCTCCGCTATTCCCGATATGACTCCGAGGCTGACAAACTTATAAAACGCGTGATAAAGGCTACAGCCAAAGGCCTGGTTAAATCTTAATCTGCGTCCGTTCTCCGTAGAGATGAGCATGATCACTCCACCCTCGAACACAAAATACATGATGGCCAGCACCAGGCATATCATCACCGTCGTCACCGGCAGATGCCTGATCTCGCCGGCCGCCTCATATATCTCTTCTTTTTTCCAGCAAAACACAAACACCAGCAGGGCGGCTACCACAGCCCACCTGATCAGGCCGGACCGCATGCTGTCAGTACCCGCGGTATCCTTTTGGGTATTCATCCGTAATCACTCCCAAGTCGTTTGGATCCTGAATTCAGATCCTTCTGTTTCTGTCGTACAGATTGTTTCCAAGGCTGTCTATTATGACCGTAACAGGGAAATCCTCAACATACAGCTTCCTGAGTGCCTCCGACTGCAGATCCTCATAGGCGATGAGCTCCGCGCTTTTGATGCATTTTGCAAGCAGGGCTCCGGCTCCGCCTATGGCTCCGAAATATACTCCGCCATACTCTTTCATGGCGTCGATGACCTCCTGCGAACGGGCTCCCTTACCTATCATACCCCTGGCTCCCACACTCATCATCATGGGGGCGTAAGCATCCATCCTGCCGCTGGTGGTGGGGCCTGCGGAACCTATGACCTGTCCCGGCTTAGCGGGGCTCGGTCCCACATAATATATAACACTGTCCATGGGATCAAAAGGGAGCTTTTCCCCGCGGGCGAGTGCCTCGCACATTCTCTTGTGTCCGGCGTCCCTGGATGTGTATACATATCCCGTCAGATACACCTCGTCTCCCGCCCGTAAGCTCCTGGCCGTTTCTTCCGTAAGCGGAAGCGTGATATTCTTCTTCATCTTCAGATAACCTCCGTCTTATGTCTGGTGACGTGGCAGCTGATGTTGACGGCTACCGGAAGCCCGGCTATATGCGTGGGCAGGGTTTCGATATTCAGTCCCAGAGCGGTAGTTACGCCGCCGAGTCCCTGGGGACCTATATCCAGTTCATTGACGCGATCCAGCAGCTCTCTTTCCAGATCGGCATAATACGGATCAGGGTTTGATGAGTCAACAGGGCGGAGCAATGCCTTTTTGGCAATGAGCGCTGCCTTGTCGAAGGTTCCGCCTATCCCTACTCCCACCACCATCGGCGGACAGGGGTTGGGACCTGCCGTCCTGACCGTATCGATTATAAAAGCCTTAACCCCATCGAGTCCCTGTGAAGGCTTGAGCATCTTAACAGCGCTCATATTCTCGCTTCCGAAGCCCTTGGGCGCTACGGTGATCCTGACTCTGTCTCCGGGAACTATCTCGGTGGTGAGCATGGCCGGAGTATTGTCTCCGGTATTGCCCCGGCGCACCGGATCCGTCACTACGGATTTGCGAAGATACCCTTCCGTATATCCGCGGCGCACTCCCTCGTCCACCGCTTCGCGCAGATCTCCTCCGGTAAAGTGAACGTCCTGACCTATCTCCATAAAGATGACCGCCATTCCGGTATCCTGACAGATGGGTACGTGTTCCTCGTCCGCGATATGATAATTTTCCATGATCTTTTCCAGGATACCCCGGGGCAGATCCTCTTTCTCAAGATCCCTGTATCTGTCAAGTGCCGCCCTGATATCCTCCGGAAGCGACTCGTTGGCCTCAATGCAGAGACGGACGATGCAGTCCGTTATGTCCTTCACATCAATATTGCGTATAGATTCAGTGTTCATTTTGTTCCCCGCGATTCAGAGCAGATGGGTATAGAGCTCCAGATCTTCATCCGAAAAAACGTTAAAGATAACCTTGATGTCCGAAGAATGTTCATTCAGATATTTCCTGACCGTATCGGTCGCTATCCGGGCAGCCTCATCCCTCGGAAAATGATATTCACCTGTGGATATACAGCAAAATGCTATGCTGGTCAGATTATATAGCTCAGCCACCTCCATACAGGTTCTGTAACAGGTGGTAAGCTGCTCTATATGCTCATCCTCAAGCTCATCATATACAATAGGCCCTGCCACATGTATCACATATTCGCAGGGCAGATTATAAGCCGGGGAGATCTTGGCGCTTCCCACAGGTTCGTCATGACCCTGCCTGCGCATCAGCTCGTCCATCTTGAGTCTGAGCTGGATTCCGCTTTTGGAATGAATGCAGTTGTCGATGCATTTATGCAAAGGAATAAAGCAGCCCCTCATCTGAGGATTGGCTGCATTCACGATGGCATCGCATCTGAGAGTGGTGATATCTCCCTGCCAGAGATACAGTCTTTTGTCCCTGCCGAAATGAGTAAGGTCACTGATGTTCACGATCCCTGCCGCTTCGGCTTCCGATGTCAGATACGTGTCCTGGATCTGCAGGAATTCATCGCTGATCGCCTTGGGCGGCCTCACATTCATAAGCGCACGCAAAAGATCCTTCTGGGCAGACTCATCTCCCGGAATACCGACATCCGCCAGATCGGGTGATTCGTTCCTCAGATAGTCTATAAGCCATATCCTTCGTTCCTGCTGATTCATATGAACCTCTCCCATTGGTAAATATATCTTTCATTCTATCACATTATTGCAAATATGCACAGATGTACCGGAGACGGTTCCTGCGGCGCGCTGGATCACGGGGACGGTTATTTTAATCCATTTTCGGGGAATGGTGGAGATGTATATCAAATATATAACCCCGGTAACACGCTACCGATTTTCTAAATCAGATAACTCATCCTCTTGATACGCTGCGTGAAACCGCAAACGCACTTCGTTTGAACGGTGCGGTTTCACAGCGCGTATCTGCGAAGATTCGTTTCTGATTTAACGAAAATCGAGCTGATCGTTACCGGGGTTGTATATTGATATACATCTACCGCGAAGACCGCTCCATCCCTGACCAGATCGTCTGGTTCTGCAAATTCCTCGAGCCGGTCAACAACAGTCATCTGGCACTGCATATCGCGTCCAGGTATGGGACGGCGTATATTCTGAAATTAAAGGCGGGGTGATCATAACCCCGCCGCATGTAATAATTATGCTTGTTCAAAAGCCATTATTCATTTGCGAAGGGTCATAGCCAGATCAACCGTATGCTCATCAATCCCCGATTTGATGATGTCTTCGCGGCTCTCTCCTTTTTGTAGGCGGTTAAATGCCTCAATAAGCTGGTTTTGCCCCTCTTCTCTGCCTTGAGATATTCCCTGAGATATTCCTTCTGTTAGTCCTCTATTATAGATTACCTGGCTCATACTGGGCATGGATTCCACCTCCTTAACAATCTCCGGATTAGAACTTGCCGGAGTATACTTGTCTATTTCTTTCAGGTTTGCTTCATATACGCTCTGCAGATATTTAAATATCGTGTCCGTTATCTCTTTACGTTCACCGCGGCGGATCATGATCACTTCAAGCAGGTCATAATCCTCCCTCGGTTCATCAGTAACTCCGATGAAGTCTTCCTTTGTGAAGTAATACCTTGTGGCCGTATTCTGGAGATCCAGCGAAATTGAATCGTCATTGATGATCCAGATGCTTATGACCTTCGATACGTCACTATAGTTGGTTTGCTCCGTAACGTAGTTAAGCTGCGAGCTTATCTCCCGGGCCGCGTAATATATGCCCCTCTTGATCATAGGATACATGCCACAGATTCTTGGCGACACTATCGTATTTGGCTCCGATCTCGCCGGCTGCGATGATGCTTTGTGCAGTCTCTTTGCGCATGCAAAACTCCTTGTATCTGTTGGTTTTACAATAAATCAAGCAGTGGTGATTGTCAATCGGATGAGCAGAATTATGGCAGAATCCCTATTTGCATAGTGTTGATCCCAGTGATTATGCGAGTTCCGTGCTAAGCAAAAGCCCTTATTTTGGGGATTTCAGCACTATGCAACTGGGGATTTATTTAGAAATGATCCGGCTCCGGAAACCTCAACTTATACGACATCTCTGATCAAATTCATCCTCATTATCAGAAAAGGACCTGTCAGAGTCGATATCTCCAATACACATTAGGAACTGTAGCAGAATTACTTAGTCATTTCGCTACAGTTCCTTAGTTTGCAGTGATAACTCCTACGGAAATTACGTTGTCGCTACAGGGAGTCATGTGATCTTCTCATCCGACGGTCTCTTCCGTAACACTTCAGACTCCGTCCCCGTGGTTCATCCCCTGAACGAAGCTTCAATCTCACTCTTCAAAAACAGGTTGTTGTTCGAGCCTTCCCTTACCGAATGAAGCCTCTCTTCCCTGACCAATTGTCCGATATACTGTCTGCTGCAGTCTATTAATGCCGCAGTCTCTGTCGTATCTGCAAGTCTGTATTTTACAAATGAAAGCAGACTCTCATAACTGATCTCGGTCGGTGCGCCATTTTCACGCAATTCTTCGGCAGATAGAATCCTTTCAGTGCCCCATTCAATGCCGTTTCCGCCGGGTGACAGTTTGACAGCCATAAATATCTCACTGTCTGAGAGAATTTTATCAAACTCTCTTCTACCCTTTACCAATTCATCAAGATGACACAGTCTGACTGTTTTGTCATTAAAGAAAACCGTCAGTTTATGCCCTTCCATAGGGATTACATCCTTCACCTTACGCCCAAGGCGCTGTAATATTTCCTCTGGCAGCAGTTCTGTATCCGTCTTTTTCAGATAAAGATCATCCTGCGAACATCTTCCTTCACTTAACAGCAGCAATCTGTATTCATCGTATTCCCGAAGTTTGTTAACCTTTAATATGCTGCCAAGATTCTGCCTGTCATGCGGAATGATCCTTTGGCGGACAAAACTGTCTGCCAAGGGCGGTCCGAAGCTGAATATTCCTTTTGAAACGCCTCTGGCAAAAATAAACGGAGCGGACCACTCATCATTTTCACTTAGAAGCTCAACATAAAACCGGCGTGATTTTTCATAATAGAACAAAAAACCTGTCAGAAAGTCTTCATCACCGGTCTTTTCGGCTGCATCTCTTATTTCAAATACTGCCAAGGAAGTTCCACCTCCCGGATATCATTTCCCAGATTTTATGACAGAACGCTTCCGACATGATCTCGGATATTCCCGTCAACAGAACATCTTCGGTTTTATCTGTCATTTTATGTGAATTTATCAAATTCCTGATATGATCCCTGGGTACGATCGTCAGATTCTCGAGCGCACTGTTTGTACCTATAAAAGATTGAACCCTTTTATCTTCCATAACATTGAAATTCAGAATATCTTCTTCGGTACGGCACCGGCACATCAAGCTCAGGCCGTGGTCAAAAAGAGGCGACAGTCTGTTTTTTCTGCTTTTTCTGTCCCGAAGGACCTCGATGTTGGCTCCGTGCCTGTCACGATTAAGGATCAGATAATCCAATACCAGCATATCGCAGATAATATCTCCCCACCCCATTCGTACACAAAAGTCAAAAGGTGTTTCATCTGATACTCTGTACGCAGCATAAAAATCTTCTAGTGCCAGTTTTGATTCACCTTTATTCTTATAGTCATCAGACTCACACAGCCAGGTCTCATGCTCTTCATCATCAATCGTTACAATAGCATGAATAAGCCTGTATTCCAGATGTTCGATACCCAATAATCCCAATAATCTCTGTACGATTATTTCATTGATACACTCGTGACCCACTATCCCTTTGCCCGGCGCATAGTCCGAAAGCTTGTAATATTTTTTAATATATCCGGTATCATCGTATGATTTCAAAAAAGACCCGGCTGTTCCTGATGAATGCTTGGTCTTAGCCCAGTTTAAATACCGCATATCTTTCAATTCATGGCATATATCCCTCATTTCAGCCACTCCTGCGTCGCACTGACTTAACTTCCGCATTTCAGCCACTCCTGCGCCACGTTAACTTGACGATAGTAAAGTATATTCTGATTATACTCATTTACTTTACTCTCGTCAAGTGAATAAACGCAGATACATTCTGTAACCACCGGAAGCAATCGGGCGGATCCGTCAGGCCGTCACTGTGACGCATTTTCGGTAATCAGTTCCTTTTCCGCCGTCTTTTTGTGTCTGTCGAAAAAGTGTCTTACGGGATCCTTCACCTTATCGTTCATTCCCTGCTTCAGGATATTTTTGAGTATGGCAAAAGCCTCAGCATAGGATTTTTTGCGGAGCTCCCTGCGTGTCTGTGAGACATCGGCGTTCAGCAGGTAGTTCTTGGTGATAGCCGCAATGCGAAGCGACGTAAGGGCATTGATCGTACCCTGGGCCGCTGAGGCAGCGACTATACCAAGTGTTTTGCCAAGCACTCCCTCCGTAGCCAGAGGAATAAGCTCTTCGATATTCATGTCCTCCAGATTTCCGGCCAGAAGCGTCATCGAAAGAACCCTTATATACAGCTTAAGCACCTGTGCATTACTCGGCCGGAAGCCGCATATCTCCGTGATCCTTTTGATAAGGGTGAAGTTTGCGGATGCCATACCGAGCATATCGTATAACGAATTCTGGGATACAGCTGTGATGATAAAAATCTTTTTGGCTGTATCATATATTTCTGTATCGATCTGTGGAGCGATCTTGCGGTCAAAGAATTCGATCAGTTTGTCGTCGGTCTCGTCCTCAAGCTTCAGAAAACCCTTAACCTGCTCCTGTTCCTCGTCGGTAAGCTCGACATTTTCCAAAAGATTGTTTACAAGCAGCCTGCACCACTTCTTTCTGGCGGATCCGTCGGCGTTGTGGAGCTTTTCCAACGAAAATATCGGAGAGAAAAAAACTCCGACCAGAGGATAAACGATCCCTCCTATGACCACCACTGCGATCAGGACATAGAAAAGAATCTCCAGACTGATATGAACTCTGCCGAACCTTTCCCCGATCTCAAGGGCGCTGCTGATAAGTCCCATAACAAATACGATTCCAAGTGATACGGCAAGTATTATTTTCCAGATATTGTTGTCTTTTAATGAATTTCGCTTCACATTCAAAACCCCATACATTCTTCCCCGACCACTCCGTAATAATCGGTTCCGTTCAGCGGAGCCCCGTCCCCGGGTGTCATTTTTGAATTGTTAACCGTGTGGATGTGTCGGGTTGACAATTGTGGTTATTCATGTTATATTATCACCCGGCGTTGCGGAGCCGGCGCGGGATTTCTTCGATGAATTCACGCATCAGGCGGCGGAACGCAGCTGTTTCGGGAAATGACAGTATGATCGTCATTTCAGATCATAAAAACATCAAAGGAGACTTCCTCATGGAAAACAAAACAAAAATCTACACTCTGACAACCTATGCGATCGTGGCGGCTCTGCTGTGCATATTCGGTCCGATATCGATCCCGATCGGCCCCATTCCCGTATCGCTGACAATACTTATCATCTGCCTGTCGGTTTATCTGGTAGGTATGAAGGGAGCCGTGATCAGCTACTGCATCTATCTGCTGCTGGGTGCCTTCGGACTGCCCGTATTCTCCGGATATCAGGGCGGACTTGCCAAGCTGGCAGGACCTACCGGCGGATACCTGATCGGTTTTATCCCTCTGGCACTGATCAGCGGTTTCTTCTTTGAAAAGACCAAAGGAAATCTGATATGGACCGTGATCGGCATGATCATCGGTATTGCTGTCGATTATGTATTCGGAACTGCATGGTTCGTTATCCAGATGGACTGCGAGATCGGTTATGCTCTCAGCGTATGCGTGATCCCGTTTATCCCTATTGATCTGGCTAAGGTCGTGATCGCCAACATATTGGGAAAGTTAGTACGCAAACCACTTCTCAAGGCGGGACTTGTTTCATAAATATGATGATAAGTGATAAATGATTCCAAAAAATCTCATCATCTCAGAAAGAGGGGGCTGTCGTTCTGCCCCCTTTCCTTATTCAAAAGGATATACGATCCCAAACTGACGTCTTATCTCATCCATCTGGCACATGATCTGGATCGTCTGGGAATGAGGCATTTCAGGACATTCCGTCCTCCCCTCCCGGATAGCCTTTATACTGGAAAGAACCTCGTACTCATATCCTGTGATCTGTTCGGGCACATCAATGCACTCTATCATTGCCGGACCGTTCCTGTCGGGTGAATATACACGGATCTGTTCGGGATTGTTAATGTTCTGAACCTCGATATATCCTTCCGTTCCGCAGATCAGTCCCATACGGTTGGTCAGTGTGTAAATGGTTGTAAAAAGACTTGCCATACGGTCGTCCTGATACTCGATCATTACGGTATCCTGTCCGTCAACTCCGGTGTTTGTCTTAACGCAGGAAGCCGAGATCCTGCGGATATCGTCTCCCCAGACCATACTTGCGAAGTTGAGCGGATAGACGGTCAGATCAAGGAGAGCGCCTCCCGCAAGCTCCGGATTGACCAGACGGTCATTCATGTCTATCCTGTAGCCCAGATTGGCCGAGACTGTCCTCACGCGGCCAATGGTTCCCTTTTCGATAATGTGCATGATTATCTCTCTGGAGGGCATGTATCTGGTCCAGATCGCCTCCGTCAGTAAAAGCCCCTTCTTTTCGGCCAGCTCGATCATCTCGCGCGCCTGTTTTTCATTTACCGCAAAAGCCTTTTCACACAGCACATGCTTGCCTGCGTTCAGAGCCTTGATAGTCCATTCATGGTGATGTGAATGAGGCAACGCTATATACACCAGCTCTACTGCCGGATCATCCAACAGCTCTTCATACGAGCCGTAAGCCTTCTCGAATCCGTATTCTGTCGCAAAAGCCTTAGCCTTGTCTATATTGCGCGAGCCTATGGCATAGCACTCCACCTCATCCAGATATCTGATCGTATTCGCCATTGTGGAAGCTATTCCGCCCGCTCCCAATATCGCCAACTTCATCTCGCATATCCTCCTCTCAGTTTACATAATTCAATTCACCACGAATGTCACATCAGTTTACATAACTCAAACCACTCAATCCGCTGTATGAGGTTTACATAACTCAACACGGTTTCATTTCACCTCATTCAATCCCATCACACTCTCACCCCAGCGCCACATCCAGCGTCATCATCAGCGTAAACCCCACAGCGAACATCACTACTCCGATATTGGAATGCTCGCCCTCAGACATCTCCGGGATCAGCTCCTCGACCACCACATATATCATCGCACCGGCGGCAAAGCTGAGCAGATATGGCATCGCCGGTACAATAAACCCCGCCAGAAGTATGGTCAGCAGTCCTGCAACCGGCTCTACCGCTCCGGAGAGAACTCCGTCCCCAAATGCCTTGGCCTTGCTTCTTCCCTGCGCATGAAGGGGCATTGAAATGATGGCTCCCTCCGGGAAATTCTGTATGGCGATCCCCAATGACAGTGCAAGTGCTCCGCCGGCCGTGATCAGAGCCGAACCCGAACGATACCCGGCATATACAACTCCCACCGCCATGCCCTCGGGTATGTTGTGCAGAGTCACCGCCAGCACCATCATGGTGGTCCTTGCCAGCTTGCTCTTGGGGCCCTCGGCTTTTTCCGCATTCATATGCAGATGCGGTATCACATCATCCAGCAGCAGCAGAAACAGTATACCGCCCCAGAAGCCCACTACCGCCGGAATAAACGAAATCTTTCCCATCGGTTCCGACTGTTCCATGGCCGGTATCAGCAGGCTCCAGATAGAAGCCGCAACCATCACGCCTCCGGCAAACCCCGTAAGCGCCCTCTGCACCATACGGGACAATTCCTTTTGCATAAAAAACACGCAGGCCGCTCCCGCCGATGTGCCTATAAAGGGGATCATCAATCCCCAGAAAATATCAGAAACCATAGTTTTTCCTCTTCATTTCTTTTTCCCAAAGCCACTTCCCGGCTTCTTTCATTCATCGCTTATCCCTGTTTCCCCGGCTCCTTCATGCATTACCTTCACTTTCCTGCCGACAGCAGCTTCAGGATCCGGTATTTGACCAGCCAGAACACTGTTACAGCGATCAAAAAAGCCGCCATCCTGTGCATTCCCGTCAGCGAGGACAGCCCGAAGGCCGCAGCAGCCGTAATGATATCGGTGATCACTCGCCAGCAGATCTCCCTGCCGGCATCCCGGTAGCCGGACTGTATGTATATCAGCGAGTACATCAGAGTCGTAAGTATCCCGCTAATAAGTCCCGCGACGGCATAAACGATCACCGCCTTTACACCGCTGTAGGGTATCATGATCATCGTGATCATTCTGATCACAGCTCCCACAATTGAGGGCAGCTCCGACATGCTCATACGTCCCACGACCCTCACGGAATCGGCCACCGGTCTGAAATGGGACGAAGCATTGTCTTCCATATAAACCGCCTCACGATAAAAAGGGACTATGCGCACCCCCGTCTTTTCGGCACGGATGAGCATAGCCATCTCATATTCATAACGGTCGCCCGGAACTTCCATCATCATTTCCGTCATGGAAACCGGAAAAGCCCTGAGACCGCATTGATTATCGCTGTAATACTGATGATTTAAAACAGCATACATCAGCCGTATAAAGCTGTTGCCTATCCTCGATCGAAAAGGCATCTTACCGAAGATCCTGGTCGTAAGGATAAAGGAGTCCTCCTTAAGACACTTATCCCTGATCGCAAGTATATCCGGAACCGGATGCTGCCCGTCGGAATCCGCAAATATCACACATGTACACTCCGGATAATGCCTTATAACCTCTGACAGCCCGGTGCGAAGAGCCATTCCCTTGCCAAGGTTGACCTCATGGGCTATCACGACCGCCTTTCCCGCAAGTCTGCCGAAAATATCCTCATATTCCGGCCCCGAGCCGTCGTCCACAACAAGAACCCCTATCGTAGGATCCTTTATAAGACCCTCCACAAGTTCGGTCAGTCTGTTATCCGGCTTGTATGCGGGTATCAGCACAACTTCCATACAGATTATTCTTCTCCGTTCCAGCAATAGGTACACAGGTTTTCGGCAGGCAGTCCGACCGCATCAAGCATATCATCCAGCCTGTTAAACCTGAGCGACGTAAAATTAAGCTTCTTACGGATACCCTCTACCATCTGTTCGTATTTCTCGGAATCGGGATCCGCATATTCCTTCAATACTTCGTCGGAAACGTCATCTCCCTCTATTTCCTGTATGACAGCCCGGGTGATCAGTTCCATTTCCGAACCGGATCGCGAAAAATTCAGGTATTTGCAGCCATACAGAAGCGGCGGACACGCAGGTCTGATATGCACCTCTTTGGCACCGCTTTCATACAGGAATTCCGTGGTCTCACGGAGCTGAGTGCCTCTGACTATGGAATCGTCAATGAGCAGCAGACTCTTGTCCTTGATCAGCTGATGCACCGGAAGGAGCTTCATCCGTGCGATCAGATTGCGTTTGGTCTGAATGGTGGGCATAAAGCTGCGCGGCCAGGTTGGTGTGTACTTTATAAACGGTCTTGAGAATGGTATCTCCGACTCATTGGCATACCCCACGGCATGGGCCGTTCCGGAATCCGGCACACCGGCTACGACATCCGCCTTGACATTATCACGTTTGGCCATGTTCGCACCGCAGTGGTATCTCATCTCCTCCACGTTGACCCCCTCGTATACCGCTGAAGGGTACCCGTAATATACCCAGAGGAAAGTGCATACCTTCATTTTCTTACCGGGATTTACAAGCGTCTTTACACTGTCCGCATCAAATACGACTATCTCACCGGGACCGAGCTCGCGATCATCAATATAGCCGAGATTCAGGTAGGAATAGCTCTCGAAGCAGGCGCACCTGGCGCCGTCCTTCTTACCGAGGATCACCGGGGTACGTCCGAACTTATCTCTTGCAGCATATATTCCCTTTGGCGTCAGAACCAGCATAGACAGCGAGCCCTCCACCACATCAAGGGCGTATCTGATTCCTTCGATAAGGTTTTCCTTCCGGTTGATAAGAGCGGCTACAAGCTCCGTCGCATTGATCTCACCGTTGCTCATCTCAAAGAAATGCGTACCGTCGTCCACGATCTCCCTGACCAGCTCGTCCGCATTATTGATCTTGCTGACGGTAGTGATCGCAAAGGATCCGTGATGTGATCTCACAAGTATGGGCTGGGCTTCGTAATCCGAGATACAGCCGATACCCATTGTACCGGGCAGGTCGTTAAGCTCCTTATCAAATTTGGTTCTGAAGGGAGTGTTCTCTATACTGTGGATAGACTTGGAAAAGCCGGTGTCCTCTCCGTAAACCGCCATACCGGCTCTGCGCGTACCGAGATGAGAATGGTAATCAGTTCCGAAATACAGGTCAAAAATACAGTTGTCTTTGGATGCTACTCCGAAAAATCCACTCATTATTCATTCCTCCGGCATATATATTATGTAAACCTCTATCAGCATTATGTCAATTTTGTTCTTTTTATGTAAACCCGATTATTATTATGTTAACCAGCGTTCATGTTATGTAAACTAATTGGGTTCACCGATCAGGTTCCGTTTTTTTTCTATAACAATATAACACAAATAAGTCCGTTTTCCATCCTGTTTTTACGGAAATGTTAAGGACAGACCGATTGATCCTGTCTTTCCCCGCGAAACAGAGCTCCGGCCTGTACCATGGATGGGACAGGGCGTGTTTGGAAATACACGGATGTATTTCCACGCCCAATTGTACCGCTGCCATTCCTTGACAACCCGCAGACCGATCATTACTATATATTATGATATTAGGGGCAAAAGGGACAAAATCCGAATCAAACTTGTTTGGATGAGGATTTTGACCTTGTCCATATATCAGGTCGTATCGGAATGAAAGGAACAGATGACCACAGGGACCAGATATAAAACAAAACAAAGAGACATACTTCTCGATTACTTAAGATCGATGGCGGGCAGACACGTTACCGCTGCCGATGTATGTGAGCACTTCAGAAAAGAGGGCACCTCCATCGGCCAGTCCACGATATACAGACAGCTCGAAAGCATGGTGGACGAGGGGTTGATCAATAAGTATATACTCGATTCAAATACTCCCGCATGCTTTGAATATGTGGATGAGCATGACCACGCTGAGGGTGATTTCTGTTTTCACTGCAAATGTGAGAAATGCGGCAAACTGATCCATATGAACTGTGACGAACTCAAAAGCATCGAATCCCATCTGGCCAGCCGTCACGGCTTCAAACTCGATCCTCTCCGTACCGTACTGTACGGTCTGTGCGAGGAATGCAGCAACAGTCACATCCGTTACGGAGAATCCTCCAGGTCTATATGATACAGATCAAAGCACCGGCTCTTCCTCCTGACGATACGAACCGTGAGGAAAGCGCTTTGATCAGCGTTTCCTAAGCCCTTACCCTGCCGATCAGACAGCAGACCGCAAAGGCAAGAACATCCGCCGCCACTATCGTGGATCCCACGGGCGTACCCGCCGGTATCGCGACAATCAGTCCCGCCAGGGCGCAGATCACGGACAGAACTGCCGAAAACCAGGTAACACTCTTGAAGCTCTTGAAAATTCTCATTGCGGACAACGCCGGAAAGATCACAAGTGCAGATATCAGAAGCGACCCCACCAGATTCATTGCAAGAACTATCACCACTGCTATAACAACGGCGATCAGCAGATTGCAGCTGTCTGCCCTGACGCCGGTAGCCCTCGCAAAGTCCTCATCAAAGGTCACCGCAAAGATCTTGTTGTAAAAAAGTATAAAGATGATCACAACCACCACGGAAAGTGCCACACAGAGGCGGACCTCCCTGGACGTGAGCGTCAGTATCGAGGTTGATCCGAAAAGGGTGCTGCATACATCTCCGGAGAGATTTGAGGACGTGGAAAAAATATTCATGAGCAGGTATCCGAAGGAAAGCGCCCCTACAGAGATCATTGCTATCGCCGCGTCACCTTTGATCCGTACATTCTTACCGCCCTTCAGAAGTAATATCGCGCTGATGATCGTCACCGGCAGAACTATCAGCATCTGATTGGTCAGATTAAAAACACTGGCGATCGCGATCCCGCCGAAAGCGACATGTGAAAGACCGTCGCCGATGAAGGAATACCGCTTGAGCACCAGTGTCACTCCAAGCAGCGATGAGCACAGTGCGACCAGTACTCCTACTATGACCGCATATCTGACAAAGGGATATGACATATAAAGGATCAATGCATCAATCATTTCGTCTCCTTCAGACCTCAGGACAGGCTCCGTTCTCCGACTGCCTGTAGAAATACCTGCCTGTATCGCTGCTCATATACTCATCACGCGTTCCGAAGAACAATTCCGACCCGATATGCAGGATATGACTCGCATACTTCATGGATGAGACTATATCGTGCGAAACCATTATTATCGTGACACCTTCTTTATTCAGACTGTCGATCAGCTCATACATCTCCGCGGTAGCCAAGGGATCCAGCCCCGCCACAGGCTCATCAAGAAGCAGAAGTTCTCGTGTGGCACACAGGGCTCTGGCAAGAAGCACCCTCTGCTGCTGTCCGCCCGAAAGCTCACGATAGCATCTGCCGGCCAGCTGTGAAATATCCATTCTCTCCATGCTCTCCGCAGCAAGCTTTTTTTCTTCTTTACTGTAAAAGGGTCTGAGTCCCGTATGACTCTGACATCCCGAGAGAACTATCTCCCTGACTGACGCCGGAAAATCACGCTGAACCTCGGTCTGCTGCGGCAGATAACCTATCCCGGTACGTGTCAGTCCGTCTCCGGCTATGATACGTCCGCCTATAGGCTGCTGCAGGCCAAGAATAGTCTTCATAAGCGTGGACTTGCCCGAACCGTTTTCTCCGACTATACAGAGATAGTCCCCGGCCTCCACCGAGAAATTCAGATTTTCCAATATGGTCCGGGAATCATATCCCAGAGAAAGATCCTCGATCTTAAGTAACGGCATACATCACCTCAGTGCCTCTTTGAGCACTTCCAGATTCTCCGACATTATATTCAGATATGTCTTTCCTGCCTGAACGTCATCTTTTGAAACCGACTGCATCGAATCAAGCGAGAGTATACGCTGATCCTTATCTGACGTGGTCAGTACGATCGTCTCAGCCAGTCTGTGATCGCTCCCCTCCAGGGTAAGGACACAGGGCAGCGAAAGCTCATCTGTCTTCTCTGCCAGGAACATAACGGTCTCAAAGCTGGCTTCGGTCTCTGCGGAACATCCCTCAAATGCCGCATAGTATCTCAGTCCGTAATCGTCGGTCATATATCTGAAGGCAAACCTGTCTCCGAACAGGAGGGTATCTCCGGATGCATCCCGTATGGCAGAGCGGTATTCTTCATCAAGCGAATTCAGCTTTTCGATATAAGCTTCGGCGTTTGATGCGTATTTTGCGGCATCAGCAGGATCGATGCGCTGCATAGCCTCCGAGATACTCTGCACGAGGATCCCGGCATTTGTCAGAGAGAGCCAGACATGCTCGTCATATTCCGGATCTTCTTCGGGCCCACCCTGCATACCTTCGACAAACTCTTCCTCTCTGACTCTGTCTCCGAGTATGTCCAGCAGATTGAGAACAACCATGTCTTTATTGACTGCTTCCTTAAGCGCATCCTCCACCCAGTCGTCGGATTCTCCGCCCACATATATGAACAGATCGCAGGATGAGATCTTCATTATATCCCGGGCCACAGGCTGGAAACTGTGCATATCCACCCCGTTATCGAGAAGCATCGTAACCTCAACATTCCCGGGATTGTCTCCCACTACGTTCATAACCCAGTCATATTCCGGAAAGATCGTAGCAACTACCGAAATCCGCTCACCGGGATCGCTTTCCGTCAGACTGTCTGCCTCCGCGGTCTTAGCGGCTCTCCCGCATCCGCCAAGCAGTCCGGCCGTAAGGATCAGCATTATGATAGACAAAACTGTTTTCTTCATACATCCAAAACCAAAAAGAGAACGGCCTCTTAAATCTGAGAACCGTTCCCAATTATAAAATGCAGTATTTTAGTTGTCAATAGATTTGGGAATCATTTTCATTTTTGAGCAATGAGATTCAAAGCCCTTCTCCGGCGGTTTTGATCATGCCGTCCCAGTCAAGCTCCGTCAGTTCCTTTTCGAGCCTGTCGAAACGGGCTCTGTCTGCCTCGGGAAAACTGAATCTCCCAAGTCCTTTAAACAGCTCCTGCATCATCCCAAAGTCCATGCATCCTGCGATCTCAACCACGGCCATATAAGCGTCCTTAAGCTCCTTATCCCCTATCGGAGCCAGCTCCTCATCCGGTTCAGTATTATCCAGCCAGGTCAGTCCTTCATCCAGCGTCCTGAACATGTTAAGGAGCCTGTCGGTGTTATTCCGGATAAACTCAATGTCATTTCTGTTGCCTGCGTCCTCCAGCTGCCTTGCCAGCTCGGACAGTGCCGAAGCGCCTATGATACGCGCCGAGCTCTTTAATGCATGTACCTTTACGGTGTAGATTGGTATATCTCCCATTTTATACAGACGTTCTATCTCATCGGCCTTTGCGGCAGCGGTCTGATGGAATACGGACAGAACCGACAGATAGCCCTTCATCGATCCGCAGTTCTCAAGTCCCTCCCGCTCATCCAGCTCCTGCCGTTCATCGTTTTCGGGCTTGATCTGTTTTTCCGCCGGGATCATATTTGCCAGAAGTCTCTCAAGCTTTTCACCGTCTACAGGCTTGGAGAGATAGTCCGTAAATCCGGCTTCCAGATACATCTCTCTGGCACCTGAAACCGCGTTGGCCGTCAGTGCCACTGCGGGAATGTCCCTGTTACGGTCGGATTCCCGTATCCTTGACAGGGTCTCGATACCATCCATATCGGGCATCATATGATCGATGAAGACAACATCGTAGCTCTTGTTCAGGGTCAGCTGTACAGCCTCCATTCCGGACATCGCGGTGTCTATCCGTATACCGGTCTTTTTAAGCAGATTCCGTATCACCGTCAGGTTCATTTCCGTATCATCCACCACCAGGATACATGCGTCCGGCGCATGGAAAAGCTCGTGATACTCATGCAGCTGCTCCGGTCTGTCATTCAGACGGGCTGCAAGGTTCCCGATCACATCACGACTGACCACGCTCTGATCCACCTCGAAGGAAAATACCGATCCCTTACCGTATTCGCTCTTAACCTGCAGAGTGCTTCCCATCAGCTCCAGGAGCTGTCTGGTGATGCTCATTCCGAGTCCGGTTCCTTCTATACTGCGGTTTCTCTTCTCTTCAATACGCTTGTAGGGAGAAAAGAGATTCTCCATATCCTCGGCCTTCATGCCTATACCGGTATCCTCCACGGTGATCCCGAGAAGAATGTGATCTCCCCCCGACTCCCTGTAGGATACCCTCAGGTTAACCTCACCGGCCTCGGTATATTTGACCGCATTGGTCAAAAGATTCATCGCACACTGTCTGATACGGATCTCGTCGCCGAACAGGATATTCGGAATGGATTCATCTGCTTCCACATTAAACTTCAGTCCCTTTTTCAGCGCCCTTTCGCGGATCATGTTGATCAGATCGTTGATCAGCGAAGACAGATCATACTGCACCGGAATGATCTCCATCTTACCCTCTTCGACCTTTGACAGATCCAGAATGTCATTGATAAGCGAAAGCAGGTTCTTACCCGCGGACATGATATCCGATGCATATGCGCGGATGCCTTTTTCCCTGGATTCGCGAAGTATCATCTCATCCATGCCGAGTACCGCATTGATAGGGGTCCTGATCTCATGGGACATGCTGGCCAGAAACCTGCTCTTGGCGGCATTTGCACTGTCGGCTATATCCCTTTGCTTCTGAAGCTCATCCATATAACGGTAATGCTCTGTATCATCCACAAGAGCATAGATCCTGCCGTAGTTTTCGCCCTTATATTTCAGGTCATTTTTCTCGGGAGTATATATACGGTCATTTAAGCTGATGGTCTCTCCGGCTTCGGCCGCGGCATCGATAAACGCTATGATGTCATATGGAGTATATTTAGGCTTTGGGGGATTCCTGTGGGATTTATCCGCCAAAACCGTTTCCCCGGGCTTCTCAGCAGAGGCATCCCGGATTTCACCGGTATCCTCCGGATCCCCGTCCGCCTGCTCTGTCCGGTAAAAGGCGGTAAACTCCGGATACAGCTTCTCGGCGGGTTCATTGTAATACTGGATTCTGCCGTCATTATCCACGGCTATGATACCCTCGGAAATCCTGTCTATAACGAAATCTATGGCTATTTCCCTGGTGCCCAACAGATCGAACCCGAAAATACCGATCAGCATGAAAACGGTTCCGATCAGGGTTCCGGGCATGGTGATGTCATAGAAATCGGTTAATCTGAAGGCATGGGTAACCTGCAGAACAAGTGAGAGAGCCTGCACCCCGAATGACATGAGCAGCATCAGAAATCTGATCTTTGCCTTATGGCTCCTTTCCCTGCGATAGGAACGTATCACCCACGTCATTGAAATGACCGCAAAGACCACATTCAATGCCATAAACAGGTCATGCAGGATCCCGTTGCTATGATAGAATTTGGGGAATACCGGATCGGAAACAAACTGATAACCGGTATAATAGAGATTACTGCTTCCTATGTCAAGTATCGATGTGTAGATCCCCACATGTACGATCAGCAGAAAAAAGACCAGTCCTTTGGGAAGACGTATCCTGCACATTTTTGCCGTAAACAGGAAAAAGGACACAACTATCCAGACCCTTCCCAGATACGACAGCTTAAGAGCAGTGATATATGCTTCCTCGGAGCCGGCCTTCATTTCAAGCAGATATCCGACATTGCTGATAAACGTTGCGATACATCCCAGGAAAAGATATGAATGTATCTGATTCTTCCATCTCACGAAAACGATCAGCAATTCCGCAAACAGCAGCGTTATGGTAACGTACTGTATGCTCAGCAGATAATCATGCATATTCATTTTATATGTCCTTCCTCACGAAATGAACCTGCATGGACGGATACTCGTCCTTATAATATCTGTCGGACAGCATCAGCTCACCAAAGACAAAGCCTCCGTACATAAGTGCTGCTCCGGTAAACTCTGTATCCGTCCCTTCAATACTGTATATCGAGTCCTCGTCCAGTCCCCGTAAACGTACATACGGAAATTTTGCGTTTGCCTCCGTATCCGTTACGACTATGCTCACCAGCGCTTCATTACGGTCCGTAGAAACAAACTCCCAACAGGTGAAGCCGTCACCGCTGCCGGATCCGTTCAGTCTGTAGTAGTCGCCGTTCCTTGTCAGTTTATCATATTTACGAAAATCATCAATCTGTTTTCTGATCTCATTCTTATCTTCATCGGATATTGATGACAGATCCAGCTCATATCCGAAGGTCCCTGACTGTGCCACAATGCTTCTCGTGTTTATATCGGTCCCTCTCCTGGTCTGATGGTTGGGCGATGCCGATACGTGCGCTCCCATAGTGCACGGCGGATATCCGTAGGAGGTTCCGGACTGGATCTTCAGTCTCGCTATCGGGTCGGTATTGTCGGATGTCCATATCTGCGGACAGTAAAACAGCATTCCGGCATCAAACCTGCCGCCTCCGCCCGCGCAGCCTTCTATCATCAGCTTCGGGAAGGCTTTAAGCAGCCTGTCCAGCAATTCGTAGGTCCCCAGCACAAAGCGATGGCCAAGCTCTCCCTGCCTTTCGGCCGGAAGCTTATGCGAAAAAAAATTGGCGACGGATCTGTTGAAGTCCCATTTGACATATTCGATATTTGCGCTGCCAAGCACCCGGCTGATGGAATCAAAAAGATAATCCCTGACATCCTCTCTCGACATATCGAGCACCATCTGGTTTCTGGAAAGCATCGGCTTCCTGCCGGGATCTGCCAGCGCCCAGTCGGGGTGAGCCCTGTACAGCTCCGAATCCTCATTGACCATCTCGGGCTCAAACCACAGACCGAATTTCATTCCCCTTTTGTTTACCTCGTCGGCAATAACCTTAAGGCCTCCCGGAAGCTTTTCCTCATTTACAAACCAGTCACCGAGACCGGTGTTGTCATCATTGCGCTTTCCGAACCAGCCATCGTCCAGAACCAGCATATCTATTCCGAGAGCATGGGCTTCATCCGCCAGCCTGAGGATCTTCTCCGTATTGAAATCAAAATATGTGGCTTCCCAGTTGTTGATCAGAACAGATCTCTTTATATCGAAATATTTACCGTCGATCACGTTTTCACGTATTATACGGTGATAATTGCCGCTCAGACGGTTTAAGCCTTCCCGCGTATAAGTCATGATCACTTCCGGCGCAGTGAATTCCTCACCCGGCTCCAGATGCCAGCAGAAATTGGCATCATTTATTCCCATCACAAGCCTGGTGCTGTCAAGAAAGTCCTTTTCCGTTTCGGCCCGGTGGTTCCCCGAGTACATGAGCATAAAACCGTATGCGTCTCCGCAATTTTCGGTGGTGTTACGGTCTGCGAGTATCACAAAGGGATTGTTATGATGGCTGGACATACCTCTGCGTGATCCGACTGATATACAGTCATGACCGATGGCAGTCCGCTCAAACTGTCTCTCCATGCAGTGCCGTCCGTGGAAATGTATCAGATCCAGGTCTGCATATGGGAAATCAATGCACATCGATGCGGCCTTGTTCAATACGATCTTTTCTGTTCCGGTATTCCGGATCAGCGCTGTTCTGGTTATGACATCCTTATCTTCAAAAACACCGTAAAGAAGCCTGACCTCGATCTGTGCTATCGTATCAGTCAGTGTTATTTCAAGGGTATCGGTTTTATCTCCGGCACCGCTCTTCTCCCTTACATACGGAAGACCCTTCAGCGTATACTTGCCGTGTCTGATGTCATGACCCGCATATCTGAGATCACAGCTCATGCTTCCCCCGATCCCACTGAGTTCAAGGGCGCTCACACGCATATCACCGACATTGGCACCGGTATACTCCTGAGGCATGGTATCAAGTGACAGTCCTCTGTCAAGCCTGCATTCATATGGATTCCCCGAAAAGCCCCTGTCGGCCTGCGCCAGCTGCCTGCTCATATCGGATCCACCGATCCTCCGCCCGTAATAGGCGTGAACGGGAATACCTATATCATTGATCTTAATCTGATACTCGGTATTACGCGTTGTCAGACAGAAAAGCCGTTTTGCTTCATCATATGTTATTGCCATTGTTCATTCCTCCATATCATCAGATGCACCGGGGACGGTTCTCCGGTGCATCCCCCTACGTAGATTCCCGCTCAACCAGCTCCACAGGCAGAATAATATTCCTTTCGGTCGTCTCTCCCTCGCTCAGCCTCTCTATCGAATCCACCGCGCACTTTACGATGTCGTGTATCGGCTGTCGTATCGTCGTGAGGGCAGGCGTCAGCAGCCCCGCCAGCGGTACATCATCAAACCCGATCAGCTTGATATCCTCCGGAATACGGATGTTCCTCCTGTGGCATATCTGTATCACCTGCGCCGCTATCAGATCGGAAGTCGCAAATATGCCGTCACAGCCGGGATTCTCCTCAAGCGCCTTCTCGATCTCGGCGTGATAATCCAGTGACGCATACTGATCCTCCGAAGCGCGGTAGCTTACAACATCCACGTCCGACCGGGCACACACTTCGGTAAACTCTTCTTCTCTCTTGTCACCGGGCATACCCTCAGTATTTGCCGTCCCGATCACTATCGGTCTTTTGCAGCCTTTGGATATGAGATGCCGTGCAGCCAGCCCTCCGCCGGTCACATTGTCACACTGCACATTAACGGAATTGCCTACGGGGCCTCTCTCCACCAGCACGACCGGAAGCTGGACACTTTTAAGAAACCTCGCCGAGATCTCCGAGGAAAAAAGCAGAACACCCGAGATGAAGCTGCTCTGGCATAATTTCAGCAGATATTTCTCTTTATTCTTATCACCGCCGGAATTATAAACAAATACCTTATATCCTCTCTCGCTTGCGACATTTTCAAGTTCGGAGATTACCGTTGAAAAATACGGGTGAACTATATGCGGAACTATGACTGCGATGCAGTCCATCTTTTTTTTGGACAATCCCTGCGCAAAGGAATTCGGTATATATCCTATACGCTTCATTGAGGCTTCGACCTTGTCCCTGGTCTTCTGACTGATATAGCCCCTGTTATTAAGTACCCTGGAAACGGTTTCAACAGCCACTCCGGCATCCCGGGCCACATCTTTGATAGTAACATTTGCCATTGGTCTGTACCTTTTCTCTAAAACAGCTGTTCCACGGAGAGGATCCTGCCGCGTTCATCCAGCGACTCCCTGATATATCTGTCCTCTATCACAGCTGCCCCTTCTTTATTCTTTTTTATATAAGATAACGCTTCTTTTACAAAACTCTGACGGATGTAGGGGCCGTTTTCATCCGTTCCCAATGAGAGCTCTCTCGGAACGGTCATCATACCGTGCCAGTTCTCTCCTTTGTTAACGGTTCTGATCCATGAAACCTGGATTGTGCGTCCATCCGTCCCCGAGAAAGTCTGCGCGGCATAGGGCAGGTCATTCGCATACAATGTCTGCATCCCGGACTCAGCCGTCCATTTATATCCGTCAAAGCCTCCCAGCAGATAATACCCGTCCGCGCTTACAAACGCCCATAGATCATCCGAAAAACGAAGCAGATCGGGACATTCCCACATGGGAGGAAGGTTCATCTCACAGGTTGTCTCCCAATTCTCCAGATCAGCGGATCTGAGTATCCGGAAACGGTTTCCGGTAAGATACAGTACCATTATATAAGCATTGCTTTCTCTATGCCAGAAAATCTTGGGATCCCTGTTCTCTCCCTCTATGGTCGGAAGCTCCCAACCCGGATATCTGACCAGAGTGCTGCCCCCGTCGACGGAATACGCCATACGCTGTGTAAAATACCGGTTTTTCGTTCCGTTTTCAATCCTTTCACAGGCATAGGTATAAAAGAACAAAAGCACATTTTTATCCAGTCCGAAGCATTCCCTGTCGTTGACGATGCCGCACCCGGAAAAAATAACGCCCTCATCATCCGGAAAAAGTACGTCTCCGGTGAATCTGAAATGCACGAGGTCTTCGGATACCGCATGACCCCAGGTCATATTGCTCCATCGGTTGTTCATGGGATTATGCTGGTGATACAGATGCCAGAGCCTGCCGTCATATACCATCCCGTTGGGATCGTTTATGGAGCCGTAGGATGCATGGTAATGAATGCATTCCACGCTGTCCTTTGATGCATAATCGGGTTCGTCGGTCTCGTAGATATATTTACCGTCAAAGAACGGCGCATCGGTTTCGATCCTGAGGATATGCTGACCGGCCGGCATTTCTCCGGATCCGGTCTTTTCCCTTTCCTGCAGGGATGCGGGAAGAAAGGCATAATAATCGGGCTCCCGGTCCGTACCGTCCGACTTTACGTCCGGCAGCATCCAGTGATACAGCTTTGCGGATCCGTCATATATATCAAGATGATAGGACACCGCTTCCACAGGTTCCGTCCATACCGGGATCGCTATATATTTTTTTGTAACACTTATCTGAATCTCCATTTTTATTCTCCAATCGGGTCTGTGAAATCTCGTGTGCGGGCTGCCTGTCGTCCTTCCGGGATTATCATATCTGCAGCACCGCAATGAATCAAAACGGGACTCATCTGACGACGAGCCCGTAAAATTATCTCCATCAGGAAACGCTCTGGTCAGCATTTCCGTAAACATTTCCCTGTATCAGCCCTTGACTGCTCCGGATGTAACACCCTTTACGATATACCTCTGAAGGAATACGTAGAGTATCAGGATGGGCAGCATAGCAAGCAGCAGCGCGGCCATTACAAGTCCTATATCCGTTGAATAGGTTCCGTAGAAGCTCTGTGTCGCTATCGGAATAGTATACAGTTCCTTTTTCTGCAGAACGAGGCTCGGAAGCAGGTAATCATTCCAGAATGCCATGGCGTCTATGATCGCTACAGTCGCTATCGTAGGCGTAAGCAGAGGAAATACTATCTTCCAGAAGGTCTGCCATCTGGAGCATCCGTCCAGGAATGCCGCCTCCTCCAGCTCCAGGGGTATATTGGTATGTATTGCCCCATGGAACATGAAGGTCGCCATCGATACCGAGAATCCCACGTGCAGCAGGATCAGCGTAAGCCTGTGGTTAAGTACACCAAAGATCCCTCCGTAAACGGATACTAACGGAACCATCAGCACCTGGAAGGGAATTACCATTGACGCGATCATCAGCGAGAACAGTGCGGTGCATGCTATCCACTTGTTTCTGACGATCACGAAACCTGCCATTGCAGAGAAAATGATAGTCAGGACCGTCGAAAATACCGTTATGCACAGCGAGTTGAAGAACACCTTCCAGAAGTCCATTTTACGCATTGCTTCGGGGAAGTTCTTGACGGTGAAGCCATGCTTGCCGATGAGCGCCAGCGGATTCGAGGTGATATCGGCCTTGGTCTTGAATACATTTATCACTACCAGCAAAAACGGAGAGATAAAAAGGAAGAACAAAATGATGAGAACTATCAGCATTATAAAATGCATGATACGCTTTTTCTGTAAAGCCTTTTCGGATTCGTTCATTATGCAGCCACCTCCCCTTTCTTACCGATATATACCTGTGTCACGCCTACTACCGCACAGATCACAAACAGTATGAGTGCCTCGGCCTGACCGGTTCCGTAGTTCTTGTAGGTAAACGCCTGATTATACACATGCATCGCTGCCATTACCGAGGAATTGAAGGGCTCGCCCTTGGTCAGTGACAGGTTCACATCGTATACCATAAAGCAGCGGGTAATGCTTAAGAAGATACACTGTACGAAGCTGGAACGCATAAGCGGGATCGTAACATTCTTCATGGCCTGTGCGGGTGTGCATCCGTCGATCATGGCGGCTTCCTTAAGTGACTCCGAAACGCTCATGAACCCGGCTACATATATCAGCATCATATAACCCGCATACTGCCATACCGATACGATTATCAGACTCAGCATTGCACCGTGGGGTGTGGAAAGAAGAGATGCGCCCTTGCCGCCAAAGGTCTCGGCGATCGAGACAAACGCACGGTTAAACACAAACTTCCAAACATAACCCAAAACGATACCGCCTATCAGGTTCGGAATAAAGAATCCTGCGCGGAAGAAATTCTGTCCCTTCACCCCGCTCGTCACAAGATACGCAAGCGCAAATGCAACTATATTGATCAGTATGACCGAGAAGAAGGAATATAATACCGTCCTGCCGAGAGCCTGCCAATATGCCGTGTCGGAAAACGCCGCCATGTAATTGGCCATTCCCACAAAGGGTTTGGTGCGGGAAACTCCGTCCCAGCTGGTAAAGGTAAGATAAAGTCCATAGATAAACGGAACAATAACGGTACCGGCAAAAAGAAGAGCCGCCGGTCCGGCAAACATCAGAAACTGTGAAAGCTTATAAGAAAACTTGCTTTGTTTCATGGCCTTTCCTCACTTTCATAAGAATTGCGGCCCATATCGCTATGAGCCGCATTATAGACATCAATGCTCGGTAGGTGTGGTTGCCTGCCAGTAGCTGTCGATCTTATCCGCAAACTCGCTGCGGTTTGTCTGGTCTGCAAGATACTCCTGGAATGCTGCGCCGAGCTTTGCATAATGATCATCGGGAAGATAGTTGTAGTTTCCGATGAGGGCTCCCTTGTCGGCATAAGCCTTAACAGACTTGCCCAGAGGATCTGCTACTTCAAGAGTGATATTAGAGAAGGCGGGAACAAGCGCACAGTCATTAACCAGGAAGCTCTGTCCTTCGGAATCGTTAACAAGCCAGTTCAGAAAATCCTTTGCAGCCTGAACCTGTGCTTCGGATGTGTTGCTTGAAGAGTCGATGAAGATGTATTTGGAACCGCCTCCGACAAGCTTGGTGTTGGCGTCAGTGCCGGCATTCTGGGGAACGGGCATCATGCCGAGTCCGTCGGTGTAATCATACTGATTGATCACGGACCAGTCCCAGTTACCGCCAAACATAAACGCGATCTCACCCTCTGCAAGCTTCTGCTCGGTAACCTCACGCTCTGCGGAGATTGCGCTGGATGCTGCATAGTTGTTAGTCTTGAGCACATCAAAGGTATCCATCATCGAATTAAATACCGCATCGTCGCCCATATGTGTTGATCCCTCATGAAGACCCTTGATAAACGCGTCGGGATCGCTCTGCTGCTCATATACCTCTGCAAGATAATGTGCTGCCAGAGACCAGTCTTCCTTCATGATTCCGACAGGACTTTCCATTCCGCCTGCCTTAAGCTCATCAATGAGTGATGAGAAAGCATCGAGTGTGCTTACCGAAGAGGGATCGAAATCCTTGCCCGTGATCTTCTTGATAGCGTCACCGTTATAGATAACGCCTCTCGCCTCAACGCATACCGGGAATCCGTATACCTTACCGTCTATGCTGATCGCCTCGGTAGTATTACCAACCCAGCTCTCGGAGCTTAAGTCAACCGCATGCTCTGCTGCAAGTGAGTATACATCCTTGGCATCTACCATCGAAAGTGTGTAGGGCTCGTTGGATGCGTAGCGTGTGGACAGGTGAGCTGCGATAGTATCGCTTGAGTAATAAACCTCGAGGCCGACACCGGTCTTCTCCGTATAAGTCTTTGCGATCTTCTCAAGCTGCTCCTGGATCTCCATCTTGGAATTGAGCATTGTGATCGTCACGCCGTCTCCGGATCCGCCGGAGCTTGCTGCTGCGCTGCCCGTATCGGCAGAAGCACTCTGTGTGTCGCCCGATGCTCCGCCGCAGCCTGTCAATACTGCTGCCGTAAGTACAACGCTCATTGCCAGTGAAGCAATTCTTTTAAGTTTCATTTTGATACCTCCATTACTTTGAAAAAAAAATTCGTGTTTTCCTTACCACTTGACGCAAGCATAACACCTTAATCATTTTCTGCCAACCGCTTGACATAAATTTTTTAAATTTTCTGTCAAGCGCTTGACATTTACCCTATCATTATTCATACTTATCTCAGCGAAACCACGGTTGGGTTCCTGTCATATTCCTGAGTCGGTCAATTAGGAACTGTTCATAAATAACTTGAACAGTTGGCGAAGCACAGGCATTCATATGCAATGAAGAAAACGCAGGCGTAGCGGGCTACGCCGAGGCTTTCTGAAGCAGCATATGGATGCCTGGGCAAGACAAATGATCAAGTT
>JAFUAB010000013.1 GCA_017460885.1 Lachnospiraceae bacterium | reverse complement strand
GGCTTGTAGTACTGGAAGTCTACTCCCTTACTCTCGGCGAAGGCCTTGGATGCCTCGTATGTTGTCTGGTTAAATGACATGTCTGTGATGTCACCCGAGTCCGTGATCATGGCGATCTTGTAATCGGATGATGTGCTGCCCGAATCAGCTGAGCCTGCTGCTGCACCGCCGCCGCAAGCTGTAAGGGCAAGTGTGAGTGATGCTGCAAGCATCATTGCCAAAAACTTCTTCATAATGATTTTCCTTTCTCAATAAGATGATAGTTTGGGGAACCCTTTAGGCAATTCCCGGATATGAATTGATTATACCCTTATACAAAAAAAGTCTCAATAAATCACAAAATGAAGATCGGGTTGAATTCTTGTGGATAGCTGCTCAAAGAGTATTGTATTGATCGATCTGCATTGCCAGAGTTTTATTCACCTTTATATTTTCCAGTTCTGTGATATCATCTGCTGCTTTGTCATATGACTGTAAATGCTGTCATATCCGCTTAAGGATTCGGGGCTTCCCTGCTCGGCAACCACTCCGTCCTTCAACACCACGATATGATCCGCATTTGCAATGGTTCTCATGCGGTGAGCTATGATCATGACGGTCTTATTCTTTATGAGCCGCGACAGAGCCTCCTGTATCGCAGTTTCATTCTCTGCATCAAGGGATGCGGTCGCCTCATCAAGAAGAATGACCGGTGCATCCTTAAGGAACGCTCTCGCGATCGATATCCTCTGTCTTTCACCGCCCGAGAGTTCACTGCCGTTCTCTCCGATATAGGTGTCATATTTCTCCGGGAGAAGATTCACGAACTGATCGCAATTCGCAAGTCTGGCAGCTTCCATGACCTCTTCGTCGGTTGCTCCTTCACGACCTATGCGGATATTCTCCATTACCGAATTGTTGAAAAGGGTCACGTCCTGGAAAACGATGGAGTAATTCTTAAGCAGCGTCTCCGGATCAATGTCCGATATATCCTCTCCTCCAAGTGTTATCCTTCCTTCGTTAACGTCCCAGAATCTGGCGGCCAGTCTGGATATGGTCGTTTTGCCGCCACCGGAAGGACCGATAAGAGCCGTTACCTGTCCCTGCCTGGCAGTAAAGCTTACGTCCTTAAGCACGTCCGTATCATCTGAGTATTTAAACCCGACATGATCAAATACAATATCATAGCCGTTGTTTTTCAGTTCTTCGCCTCCTGTCTGGATCTTAGTCGAAAGGACCTCATCAAGTCTTTCACACTGAACTCCACAGGCTATTATCGCGGCAAAGTTCTGAAGCGTTATCTGCATGGGATCGTAAAGTCTTGCCACAAGCATGAGAAACATAAAGAACGTCAGTATGGAAATCTCTCCTTTGGCAAATAAAGCACCTCCGACAACAGCTGTAGTACCTATGCCGATCTTAAGGATGATAGCCGCCGAATTGACGTATACAGCCATCTTCAGTTCGGTGAAAAGGGCCATTTTCTCAACATTTTTGATCTTTCCGTCCAGTTCATCCATGTATCTGTCTTCCGCATTATTCGCCCTGAGATCCCTTATGGACTCAAGGCATTCCTGTATTCCGTCCGTCATTGTGAGTTTTACGGCCGAATTCTTTCTGACCGCATTCTTCTCCGCGCCGGAGCACGTGATGATTATTATAAAAGCAACCGGAATGACCCAGAAGCTTGCCAGTACCATTCTCCAGTCAAACGCAAAGAAAAGGCTCACTCCGACAATGCCTACCGATATGACCGCACCGATAAGCTCGGGAATCCAGTGACTGGATGCAGTTTCGATCTGCGCGCAGTCGCCCATTATATTTGTCGTCAGGTCGGCTATATTCTTTTTCCCAAAATAAGAAAGCGGGAGTTTTCTGAGTTTTTCTGCGATCGCAGTTCTTCTGACACCGCTTTCCCGATATGTTGTTAAAAATGTTGCATTATACTGAATGAAATTGGACAGGGCTATGAGAATGATCACTGTCACGGAAGCGATCACATAAAAAGCTATGCGGTCTCTTGAAAGCGTATTCTCCAAAAGATCTTTTATGAGGCTGTAGAGTACTCCTGCGGGCATCATCAAAATGATATTGGTGGCCGTAACACTGATGCATGCCCTTATCATATCCTTTGCGCCCTGTGTCGAGAGCGCATACTTATGTTTCAATCTCTCTAACATTTTTATGCACCTACCTTCCATTCCACCGATCTTGTATATTCATCAAACATCCGCTTATACAATCCGCCTTTTCTCATCAGTTCGTCATGAGTCCCGCTCTCTATACTCTGTCCGTCATCCATCACATAGATCCTGTCAGCGTTCATTACGGTGCTCAATCTGTGGGCGATCATGATAAGCGTCTTTCCCTTTGACAGTTCTTCAAAAGCTGCCTGAACCTTTGATTCGTTGTCAGGATCGGCAAAAGCGGTAGCTTCATCAAGAATAAGTATCGGTGCATCCTTAAGTACCGCTCTTGATATGGTTATCCTCTGCTGTTCTCCTCCGGACAGGTAGGTTCCCTTTTCTCCTATGATCGTATGTATCGCATTCGGAAGTTTTTCTATGATGTCCATGCACTGGGCTTTTTTCAGAGCATCCATCACCTCATCCTCCGTTGCATCGGGCTTTGCCATTCTTACGTTTTCATAGATCGACTTCTTTATCAGTCTGCTGTCCTGGAATACAAACGAAACCTGCTTCATCAGCTCACTCGATGGTATGTCCTTAATGTTAAGTCCTCCGATCAGTATCTCTCCGCCGGTCACGTCAAAAAACCGTACTATCAGTTCAGCAAGTGTGGTTTTGCCCGATCCTGAGGGTCCTACAAAGGCAACGTGTTCGCCGGGCTCGATCTTAAGAGAAACGTCTTTAACGGCATCCCTTGTAGCATCCTTATATCGGTATGTAACACTCTTTAGCTCCACGCTGTGATCTTTGGGAGACGGTCCGGATTTATTATCATTCAGAGGTTCGATCACCATAACAGACTCCACACGCTTAAGCGCATCAATAAGCGTCATTTCCGCTTCGCCCGAATACGCCACCTTGGTGAGTGCAACAGTGATAAGCGGCGTTACTATGATGTAATACATGATGTTTAATACGAGTCCGGCGCTCACTCCATCCTTTGAAAAAGTAAAAGCACAGATCACAATAAAAGCAAAGATCGCATTGATCGATGTCATAAATGCAGTCATGGGCCATCTTAAGATCAGGGTATAATCCGTCGCCCACTTTCCAAAGCCGTCTATTGCTTCCTTGAATCGCTTAAATGAATGCACCGTCTGTCCGAAGGTCTTTACCACCGGAATTCCCCTGACATACTCGGTTGCTTCGGAACTCATGGTGTCAAGAGCGTTCTGATACTCCTTCATTTTCTCCTGCATGCCATTTCCCATCATGGTCATCATACAGGCAAAACCTATAACGGCCGGGATCATGCATATAAGCCCGATCTTCCAGTTGAAAGCAAATATCAGTACCAAAAGCCCGACCGGCGTTACGGCTGCAACCGTTTTGTCCGGAATCTGGTGAGCTATGAAGGTTTCCGTTGCCGCCGTAGAATCATTTACTATGCGTCTGATCTTACCGGTGCCATCCTCGTCAAACACTCCGAGAGGAAGCGTTATTATCCTCCGCATAAGAGCGCTTCTCATATTGGCCTGAACTCTGAAGGCCGCTATATGAGTACAAAACAAGGCAGCTATATATAACAGCAGCGAAGTCAGCGTGAGGATCACGGCCTGCCATGCGTAATGGCTGATCTTGCCGGTATCCTCGTTGTTCACCGCAATGCTTATGATCCTCCACAGATCGTAATACGGGATCAGCACGACTATCGCGCTTACGGCCGCTATGAATCTTCCGAGAGTAATAAGCTTCCTGTGTCCTCCCGCGTATTGCCCGATCAGTTTCATATGATCGAATTTCTGTGTTTTACCCATTCTGTTTCTCCTCTTTTCATTTATTTGGTCAGTTATCGATTTCTGTCAGGCATAGAGCGCAGACAAGATACAACATGAGCCACCCAAAGGATTCCGTTCCGGAGTCCAGTCCCTCAGATATCAGATTAAGCAGATTTCCAAAAAGGACTCCAAAAACAGGGCAGCATATAAGCATCCACTTCTTTACGGGTAACATTCCTTTCAGAACCATTCCTATCCATCCGATCGTCACAAAAAGGTCGCAGACCACAAATCCGGCCACCAGCGGAACCAGTTCGCTTTTCAGAACCCTTATCGTCATATCGGCTGCTGCAGGAATATCACCTGTAGCCTCCATACCCGCATTAAATACAACGGGCAGGATACATATCCCTATATGAATAAAGGCAAAATACAGGATTCCTCCCCAGTTTGCAATTTTAAACAGCTTATACAATTTGGAATCCTTAAGACCGTAATCCTTCTCCATTACCCTTAAAAGCTCTGTGGCAGCGTAGGCAAACATAGCCGCGCACAAAAAGCCAAGGACAGAAGATACCGCATATCTCCAGTCAGGAGCCACATTCCAGGATACTCCCATATAAGCATCCGGATCCGATGACGTACCAATCGTACCGTATCCGAGAAGATAATCCCCGATCATTGCAAGAACCATTGCATAACATCCAAACATAATTCTTTGTTTTGACTTCATAATCTACCTCCGAAATGTATTCTGTTAGCGTCGATCAGCTTAAACAGTCCGCTGATCATCTTCGCCCGGCATATTGCCGTCCTCTTGAGTTAGTCTAAGCTAACACCATATGATAGCACTCGTTTGGCTCCCTGTCTACAATCAGGACGCAAAAAATAGGGGATTCCCTGCGAGACTACTTAAAATGGCTGTCCACAGAAAATCCCAATGTATTCGCATTTCTGACCGATGCCGAAAAGAAACGTCTCGTCTCTTCGTGGTCGGATAAATATATAGAGGATGAGAACAACGACAGCAAAACCATGCAAATGCTGATCTCATTGCTTGAATCACCTGCAGATGATCCTGACTGGAAGCTTGCCTGCAACCTCATCATAAGACAAACTGAACGCTAATTTTTTAAAAGAAATCCACCGTCTCCGGTGTACACGCCTGTATCTCAGCTTTAGGTATTGTCATAAAGATGGCTGCTATATCCGGATCCAGCTGTGATCCTGATACATCCTTTATTATCTCCATAGCTTCTTCATGTGTCCGCTTATCTTTATAAGAACGGCGCATCGTTATAGCGGAATAGGTATCACAGACCGCTATGATCCTTGCGGCTATCGGTATATCCTCTCCCGGTAATCCGTAATATCCTTTGCCATCCATCCTTTCGTGATGATACAGGATCCAATCCTTTATCTCATCAAATGAAGGAAGCGACTTAAGCAGATCCATGGCTATCTTTGGATGCTGTTTCATTACATCCCATTCATCCTGATCAAGTTTTCCCGGCTTATTAAGTATAGACTCTGGCACCCCCAACTTGCCTACATCGTGAAGCAATGCCGCATACTCAAAGCTTACCGGGCTTATACCTTCCTTCATAGACGCAGGCAGGTATTTATACAGGCACATTGATAACATCTGTACGTTACGGCTGTGTCCGTTCAGATTGGAATCCCTGGCCTCTATAACTCCGATCAGAGTCTCCGTTACCTCAATACTCCTGTCCTTAAGTGTATCCACAAGATGATACAAGAGGACTAACGCAAGCGATACAAATATGGCTCCGAAAAACAATATTCCGGCCATCAGAAGATCCGGTTTGCCCCAAAAAGCAACTCCAAGATATCCTAAAAGAAAGAAAACAAGAAGTGCAAGACCAATTTTTTCCCATATCGGTTCCCCGTGTTTTCCGGAAAGCATCACATCTGTCGAAGTTCTGATAAACCTGACATATGCGAAGATATTACCCACCATTATAATGCTTCCAATAATAATCAGTACTGTGACCATATATTTATCCTTTTTTCTGCGATCTGAAAAATAGCTGCTTCTGCCATCTTAGCGTTTCTTTAATATGTTGATGTTTACATTTTCACACAGGCAGGCTATTATGTCCAATAAAAAAGGTTAAATAGGCAGGGAAGATGCAATCGCACCCTACTCGCCGTGCGGCCCGTGCCCGGCTTTGCCGGGAATGCTCCATGCACGGGCCTGGGCGAACAAAAAGCAGCTACGCTTAAAACGCAGCTGCCGGTCATCTCCAATAACCTGATTTTACGAATGCTTTAATCGAACTGTCTCACTTTTTACGTGACGCCGACTCCGGCATATTTATGAGTAATCCCGCAAAGGTCACCAGACATTCGAAACTAAGCCATCCCGTGGACAGTGCATATGCCCATGGATGATTTCCGGCTATTCTCATGACTATAATATCAATCACACCCGTGAACATAGAAAATACCGCACACCGTAGTGGCTGTCAACATAGTTGCCCATCAGATTCGGCGATCTTAACCCGATATATACCACATCATCCTGATACTTCCCGGGTGACCTGAGACACCAGTCGATACCGCAATCCCTTGTATCGTCGCTGACGGCCATTGCTTCGGTGTACGAAAACAGATATACCTTGTCATCGGTGTTATTTCCGCAGTCCATTTCATAAGGATTGTCAATTATTATGCCAATGCACGTCCAAGAGACTTACATTCTTCGATAGCATCAGCTCCGGGAGCATTGTTAGCAATCACGCTATCGGCAGCAAGTCTTGCTCCCGCCTGATTGCATCTATCCTCCCAGTCACGCATCCACTGGCCGTCTCCCCAGCCATATGAACCAAATAAAGCAATCTTCTTTCCGGAAAGCGCACCTTCAACTTCAGAAAACATAGGCTCAAACTCGCTTTCTTCAAGGACCTCGGCTCCCATGGCAGGACATCCGAATGCTATACCGTCAAATTCGGCGACCTTATCCTTTCCGAATTCCGAGGGTCCAAAAACCGATACATCCGCCCCGGCAGACTTTGCTCCCTCTGCTACAGCGTCAGCCATCGCTCCGGTATTTCCGGTACCGCTCCAAAACACTACTGCTACTTTACTCATTGATAATCCTCCTTTCAGGATGGTTATTGTTTATTGCAACCCGGACTGCGCTGCGCGTATCTACGATAAGCGCCTCCAGAGGTTTGCCTTTGTTGTTTTCCTTAATGTAGATTTCAGTACAATGATGATACCTTTCGAACGTCTTTTTTGCCTCACGTTCATTACTGTATGCTTTCCAACAGCCGACGCATTTCACGCCCTTACAGGGATCCTCCATAAAACACTTCACGTCAGAAGGCGGATATCCGAGAAAAAGTCCAATCTCATGCGGAAAACTTTCATCCGATTTAAGATGCTTTACAAGTTCCACCAGACAACAGTCCGGATTACCGCACGGGTATCCCTTTTCTTCAAGGATCTGTGCCGCGTCAGGATTGTTCAGATCCTCTTTCAGACGATCGGGTCTGTATAAATATATCAGTGTACTTTTCTTATTTTTCCTAATTGGCACCAGGCGAAGCCCTTTATCTACCAAAATACCGTTCAATCTGCGTATCTCTTCATCGATATCTGTCAGGCCGTTCCTGACGGAAAAAACATTACCGGTCTTTATACCCGCCAGTGTAGGTGCACAATAATCTACTAATGCATGTTTTATCATTTTGTTATTTGGTTAGATATATCTAACCCAGTGCTATAATTATTTCATCGGTTAGTTTTGCCTAACTCTTTTGATAGAATACATTTATACGGAAGAAATGTCAACAGGTATTATATTTTTTATGTAATTTTCCGACGGAAGAACAAAAAGAGCAGCTCATACATTTTGATAAACTGCTCTTAGGAACTGTTCATAAATAACTTGATCAGTTGGCGAAGCACAGGCATTCATATACAATGAAGAAAACGCAGGCGTAGCGGGCTACGCCGAGGCTTTCTGAAGCAGCATATGGATGCATGGGCAAGACAAATGATCAAGTTATTTTGCAACAGTTCCTTAAATCATCCATGATAGTCTATGCTTAAGTACATTTTAAAACTTCACTGTTTCAGGCTCTTTCGTAAAAGAGCTGAAGGTTGCAACGGCATCCTTAAAGTAGAACACCTCAGAATTACCGTCGTCTGCCGAATACATACCCTGAAGCGAAGGATATGCATCAAGCATGGACTGCCTTGCTTCTCTCCTGTCGTCTTCCACAAGAGTACCCGCTACTCTGAGCCAGTCACCGCCGATGCATGCGCACACCTCGACCTTGGGATTTGCATGGATCTGTTTTGAGACATCTTTTACCTTGCCTGTCTGAATATACAGCTTGCCTTCAAAAATATGCGCGGTTCCAAACGGACGCACGCGCGGCTGATCTCCGTCAACCGTTGCCAGATAATATGTGCCGGCATCCTTCAAAAACTTTACTACTCTTTCCATTCTTCTCTCCTTTTCGGTTTTTGATCAGACTCAGATATCTTACGTAAAAAGATTCTGTTTGCTTTCATTTTATATATGAAATACCCTGTTCTTTTGTCAATACCAAAAGACTCATTATATCATCATAGTTTTTTGCCATATGCGGATAAACACAATCTATGCAGGTCTTGATCATTTGTCCGTTCTTATCCTTCATACGGTAATTTCCGGGACAATCCTTATCATATAACGGACAGAAGCAGAACAGACAGTTAAGCTCCTCGTCACTGTCATGGCAGGGATAGTACTCACATTCTTTATTGGCAAAAAATCTGCTTGAGTATGTCATTAGCGATAAGTCCTTTCATAACCGCGCATTGCGTCCGCAAAGGCTTTGGCAAATCCGGGCGCGGATCCGTAATATAAATGCGGAAATCCCCATAAGGACGCACCCTGTACCATCATACCGTTCCATTCTGTTTTGCCGTCCGGCTTGGATAATACACAGGAATCTCCGTTTGCACTGCTGTCATAGTAATGAAACTCGTGCCCACGCATTCCGGTGAGTTCACGCATGAAACCGGTATTGCTGTCTGCTTTCACTTCCTTAACAGTCATATATCCGAACCTGACCAGATGCCCCGTATATGTGCACTCTCCGTCTATTATATCTGCAAGCCTATATTTTTTCCATGATTTATCGGATATGTATTTATGAAGATACATAAAACCGCCGCATTCGGCAAGCGAAGGCATACCGTCTCCTATCGCACCGGCTATGGATTCAAGCATGCTGCCGTTACCGGCAAGTTCCTCCAGATACAGTTCGGGATATCCTCCGCCAAGCAAAAGACCTGCAGCATCTTCGGGGATTCGCTCACCATGGATCGGAGAAAAAAACTTAACCGTAACACCCATCTTTTCCATAAGCTCAATATTGTCCCTGTAATAAAAACAGAAGGCCTCATCGCGGGCCACTGCCAGAACGGGATAAGGGGTTTTTAAGCTTATCGAAGGTATGGGTTCTTCCGTGGAAATCATTATTTCGCCGCATTCGTCCATTATCTCAAGGATTCCGTCTGTCTTTACGTTGCCGCGGATCAAATCTGCGGCTTTGGATACACGATCCGATATATCCTTTATTTCATCCGGAAGCGTAAGTCCAAGATGTCTGCTGTCTATCACAATATCATCGGATTTCGGAATGAATCCGAGTAATCTTACGTCACCATATCCCGCCTCCGCAAGTTCCACATTCATGACGGGAGCAAGCTTTTCAAAAAAAGACGCGGATACTCTGTTTAACATGATCCCCTTGATAAGATGCGCGGTATCGTCTTTAAGAATACCCTTTATTACGCTGATCATCGTACGACCCGTTCCGCGTCCGTCAACGCAAAGTACTATCGGAGTTTTCGTTATAACGGCTATCTCATAAGACGAACCGGCCGGGTCACTCACGTCCGTGCCGTCATATATTCCCATTACTCCTTCTATCAGCGCCGGATGAGATCCGGCCTGAAGCACGGACTTTTTTATCCTTGTCTCACTCATAAGATAAGAATCCAGATTTCCCGAATCTATCCCGAGTATCTCCCTGTGAAACATCGGATCGATATAATCTGGTCCGCATTTATAGGCTGCGGGATCAAGTCCCATATCCTTAAACACCTTAAGAAGTCCGCAGACTAAGGTCGTCTTTCCGCTCCCGCTCGAAGGAGCCGCTATCATTAATCGTCTTTGTTTCTCACTCATTTGCATTACCGGATAAATGAATAGATCATTACGGGATTCTGTGCATTCATCATATGATGTGAACCGACGGTTTTAACCTCCGAGACCTGCATCTGTACAATATCCGCGTTTTCGATACCCCATTCCGCGATTATCGAATTAAGTTCGCCTGCCGTCTCAAGGCTTACGGAAGTAACAACAAAACGTATACCTTTACCCTTTTGATGAACGGCGGATAATATGTCTTTCAGCTTTCCCGCACTTCCTCCGATAAAGACCGCATCAGGCTTCCGCAGTCCGTCCATGGCATCAGGAGCTTCTCCCTCTATCAGAAAAACATTATCCGCCTGCATTTTTTGAATGTTTAATCGTATCAAAGCAGCTGCCTCGGGATCATGCTCTATGGTATAAACGCTCAGGGACGGGTGAAGTGCGGCAGCCTCCAGTGCAACTGATCCGGTTCCCCCGCCGATATCATAAACGGTATCTCCCTCGCGAAGTCCAAGCCTTACCACACATTCATGGCGTACACATTCCTTCGTCATCGGAACATTGCCGCGAACAAAATCCTTATCATTAAAAGCCTTTATAAGCGGTCTTCTCTCATACCCGGGGTTTATGATCAAGGCTGTAAGCATTCCGTCGCTCCTAAAAGATGCGGCTTCCTCAGGTGTAAGACGGATCAGCGATTCGGTAACGTATGACAGATCACGGCCAACTATGATCTCACAGGCTGGAACCGCTGTTTTTAACCTTGATCCGATCTCCCTGACATCTTCATCTCCCGATAAAAGAACATAAGTCTTTCGATCATACTTAACCGTCTCTGTCAGGGCATGAAGTCTTGTCGGAGCATTGTCTCCGTGCAGGCTGAACAAAACGGCATCATCATAGCTTTCTCCGGTAATAGCTGCCATATAGGATATCGAGGAAATGCCCGGCAGTACCCTGATATCAGCCTCCGGATCCCATACGCGAAGTTTATTAAGAGCAGATCCGGCACCGCTGTGAAATCCGCTGTCTCCGGAAAAAAGAATTACTATTCTGCGGTATTCGCGATGCTCTGTCAGGATCGCGATAATGTCCTCGGCACGATACACGGGATACTTGCGGATCACCCTTACGCTCTCAACGAGGCGCAACGCGCCGAAGACCGCATCGGCTTCTTCGATAGCTTCCTTAACATCCTCTATAAGAGCACCTGTGCTGCCCATTCCGGCTCCGGCAAGCCATATCTGTCTGCGACCGGTCACTGCATCCGGGACCGTTTCCGTACTTTTTGTTTTTTCGCAGGGCAACTTTTCTCCGGTGATAAGATAAAACGCCTCGGATACGGACACACCGGCTTCCGCCACGGGCTTTTTGATCACATGACAGTCTATGTCCGCAAGTAAACACGCTTCTGTCTTATCGTTAAATCCGCCGGCCGCTCCGCTTTGTTTGGTCACCAGATGGTCTATGGAATACTGCTCGATGAGAGCCTTGTTAAGAGCCGTTCCAAAGGGCCCCTGCATGGCGATGATCTTTGAAGGTTCTATCCCACACCTTTCGCATATCTTTAAGCTCTCCTGTGATGGAATGATCCTCACATATGTCCTCTTAAGTGTCTTATCCGAAACCAGTTCCTTATAAAGATCAAGTTCCTTGCTTCCCGTTGTAAGAAGGATGTTGCCCTCTGTCCCGTCAATCGTGTCAAAGCAGCTTCGCGGATCATCATAAAAAAATACATTTTTCTTTTTTGATCCGTCATCCGGCAAGGATTCAATATCCTTATCCCTTCTCACGATGCGTATCAGCTTACAGCCTGTCTTTAGCGTGGCGGCTTTGATATTTTCAGATGCAAGTACTGCATACGGATGTGTAGCATCGACCACCGTATCTTCTGCCGCAAAGCCTCTGTCCTTAAAGAATTCAAGCATCGCGTCCAGGTCCATTTTGCCCGTCATTACCTCCGCATATTCGTTTGGTGTTATGAGCATGTTGCCGTAATCGGAGGTCACACTTAGGACATGCCGCACGGAAGCGCAGGACAGGTATTCGGAAAGAAGTCTCCCTTCAGTTGTACCGCCGAAAATAATAATCTTATTCATTGATCACGTATCCTCTCGGAGTAATGAGCCTTCCTTCTTTTATGTAAGAACGGGAATTTCCGACGAACACGGTCGTAAACATGTCCGCTTCCGTTCCTGCCAGTTCCCTGAGCGTGCAGACACCTGCAGTCTCGCCGTCCCGGCCTATGTTTCTGGTATAACCGCAGCAGGTGTCCTCGGGAAGCCTTTGCAGCAATATCTCACATGCCCATCTCAAGTGATCCGGCCTGTGTTTGCTGGCGGGATTATACAGAACGATCACATAATCGCCCTCTGCCGCAAGGAGCAGTCTTTTTTCTATCTTTTCACGGGGAGTGAGCAGATCGCTTAAGCTGATCACACAGAAATCATGATTGACGGGCGCACCCAAAAGCGCCGCTCCGGAAAGTGCCGCGGTAACTCCGCTTATCACGGTGATCTCCGAAAGCTTAATGCCTGCACGGGCCGCGGTCTCAAGCATGGGAGAAGCCATGCCGTACACCCCTGCATCGCCGCTGCAGATGAGTGCAACGTTTTTACCCTCAAGCGCAAACCGAACGCATTTCTCACAGCGCTCGATCTCACCTCGCATGCCATTTTCGAAGTATTCCTTATCAGGCCATTTATCCCTTATGAGCTCCGTGTAAGTCTCGTAGCCCGAAATGACGTTGCAAGCATCAAGAGCCTTTTTTGCTTCCTCCGTAAGCATATTTACATCGCCGGGGCCGATCCCTATCACGTATATCATAAATACCGCCTTCTTTTTGCCACCGCAAAGGTAAGTCCGTCGCCCTTTGTCTTGTGTACGATCATTTCTCCGTTTTCGGAACCGAGAATTGCCGCACGTTCACACACGTTGTCGGTTCCGGTAACCTCCCTCACGAAGTCCGAGGAATCGAAGCTGCCCGGAGCTTTGTTGAGCAGCGGGGCGTCGAAGGTAATGAGAGGAAGTCTGTATTTTGAGCAAAAGTCTTTAAGTCCCTGTTCTTTTTCCTTGATATCGATGGTACATACCGCATATATATCACTCATATCGATATGAGCATCTCTTAACACTCCCGATATGAATTCATCTATCTCAGCGGAGGTCTTTCCCTTTTTTAAGCCGATCCCGATCACGTATTTCCTGGGAGCAAGGAGCAGTGAATACTCCCTGTCGGTTTCGTCCGCCACTATGATATCCACGGGATCGGACGGCGGATAATCCTTTATCGACAAGGTGATGCTTTTGCCTTCTATCGCCTTGGAGGACACCTTTTTTATGCCCTCCCTGTTTATGATCCGGAGATTATTCTCTGCGGCAAATACGTCTGCGGAGAATGCTCCGTTTACGTCAGTGGACGTTGTGATCACGGGCACCGCGCCGATGAGTCCGGCGATGGTGGCGGCAATCCTGTCCGCTCCGCCTGCATGCCCCGAAAGGATCGGTATCACGAACGTCCCGTTGTCATCTATGACTATCACGGGCGGATCCTTTAATTTATCTGACAGGCATCCCGCGATCGCCCTGACAGCGATGCCTGACGCTCCGACATATATAATACAGTTCCCGTCTGCAAAACGTTCCCCGGTCCATTCACGAAGCGTGCTCTTAACCCGCACATAACCGTCGGGGATATTACCATCCTCGTTCATAACATATGCACTGACGGTATCCAACCCTTTTTCAATCGCGGCATCATTGATCCTTTTGATCACGTCCGCGCCCCTTTTTGTAAAGCATATGGCTGACTTATTCATTTACCTCTACCATTTTTGACACTCGGGGACGGAGTCACGGTGTCATTATGCCTCACACATACCGTTCCACGATGCAGCTCTTTTTGCAGAAGCAGATCCCATAGGACTTGACACCCATATATCCATCATCCAGTACACCTTCCTCATACCTCTTATCCCGTATCTGATCAAAAGCTTCCCTTATTCCGTCCTGCATCTCATTAAACTTACGTCTGATCTTGATCTCAAAGATGATAGCCGGATCGATCGGCCGGTTCGGATACAGTACTATGTCCGGGCGTCCGTCTCCTTCCTCCCTGTTGGACCTGGGAGAATAATTCGGCACGTTGTATAACAGCGAAAGAAAAAATCCATGGTAGAAAGACTCGTCATTGTCAAATACGCTTATGGTCCTGGCCAGAAGGTCGCTAATGTAATTCGCAATCCCTTCCGTATCTCCCTCCAATACGGCTTTGTTAAGCACTCCCCTGTCCGTGTCCTTCACCTGTTTGTCAAACCAGCCCCTGATCTGACTTTCATATATGCATGCTATTTCCGCATTCGGTATCTTCATCGTAAGATATATGTATTTATCCTCCCGCCTTTCCGACACCTTCTTCATGTATCCGGTAAAAAACAGGAAG
>JAFUAB010000012.1 GCA_017460885.1 Lachnospiraceae bacterium | reverse complement strand
TCATGAAACCACCCCTTTCTTTAATATGGTGATTCCATTATTGCATGAAATAAGTTATCCTCATCTTTTTGATTCGACATCCGCTGAATTCAGTCGTTTTCCAAAAAGATGAGGATAAAAAAATCATAAGGATAAGCCGGTGATCAAATAGATTTTTTTGACACCGGAAAGATCCCCGATCATATCGTCTGCAGCCCACACAGTATGTTCCTGATTGTGGCTGCATCTGCGGCATTGGTAAGTTCTACCTTAATTCCGGATGGCATGATGATCCTGGCGGTGCTTTCAGACATGACATCCGTCGGCTTGGGATCAAAAGAAATGAGATGTCGTCCGGTTTCCGGCGTGGAATCCGGTTCCGCATGACTGATCTGGGTTATGATTCCGCTTTCATCTACTGAAGCGATCTCCACTACTTCCTGAGGAAGTGACGCTGCTTTCTGATTATGGGCAGGTATGCTGCACGCCTTATTGCGAAGTCGCCTTATCGCCCTGTAGAAGGTTGCCGTGTGCATTCCCTGCGTGGCGCACCAGTCCCTGTCGCTTAAGCCGCTTGCGCGGCATTCCCTTATTGCAGCAAGCCATTGATCGTCGCTCATCCTGATTCTTGACATAACGTTTCTTCCCCCGTAATTGGTTGCTCGTTTGCTATACTTTGCACTCCCCGACGCGAGCCGTTTACTATACTTAAGTGACGTTACCGGAAGCGTATCCTGTAACCTTCCTTGGCACGCACCATTGGACATGCATTCTGTCAGGATCTATTTTATTGCAAAAAATAAGCCCTGTAACTACGGGGTATTAAAAAGCGCTTACCCTCGATCGCATTCTCATCCAGGTTAAACTGTCCCATGAAGCTCTGCGTATGACATCCCCTAAGCTTGCCAATACTAAAGATCTGTTACAGCCAGATTCTCCAGTATATCAAAATCGTCATTCAACATATCTAAGGAGAGGCGTGCCACGTCTCCCGCCAGAGAGGCTGAGAATTCTGTATTCTTAATTTTGTTGGTTCCTATCTTTTCGATCGAATCCGTCATTATGCACAATGACGTAACCTCCCTAAAATAAAGGAATTGAATGCCCTCGTATCTTCGCATATAGCTGTATTATCCGCATTTTTTCTATACTTACAGCATTGACTCGGGATTACAGCTGTGTTACATTTCTTTTGCAATCGCTTTATCCGGTCAATAATGCTAAGGAAATGCTGATCAAAGCGTTTCCCTAATGATTGCAATTATACGAATTTCTATTTCAATATCAATCAGAATCACTTTATATCCCGTTTTATTTAACCGACAAATAAAACCTTTTAAAGATTAGTGTGCATTCTCATCATTTTACGATGAGTGGGGTTTCATATACCAATATATATGAAGGCACATTAACAAACGTTTCACTATAAAGGAGAATATGCCTATGGCCAGAAAACGTAAAAGAAAGAAACAGGGAACCCGTCCTATTTCCTATCAGGCAAAGGATGTCTTTTCCAAGGTCATGGCCGATCTGTTTAAGGGGGAGTCTTTTGCGCCCTTCGGGGTGGATCTGCCAAAGGTTGTGTATGCCGAACCCACAAATCTCCCGGCAATTGAGGCTAATGAACTCAGGATGGATACTCTTTTCCGACTGGAGGACGGAAGCTATGCGATCGTCGATTATGAAAGCGAATACAACGAGCAAAACAAGCTGAAATATCTCGGTTATCTTGTTCGCGTTGCCAAAAGGCTATATAATGATCTTGGATATATTCCAAAGCTCAGACTTATAATTCTGTATACAGCCGACGTAAAACGCGGGACAACTAATCCTGTCATAGATCTCGGCTGCGGTACCATTAACATGAACGAAGGATTCCTGTCTGAGTTGGATCAAGAAGCATTGTGGCATACTGTTTCGCAGATTGTGGAAAATGATGGGGACATGGATAGCGATGTGATTATCCGGTTGATGGTCTATCCGCTTTCATTTGAAAGTCTGTCAGAGAAACAGGATGCAATCCGGAGAGTGATGACACTCGTCGAAAGAATGTCCGATGACAAGCTGAAGGGTTTCATTTTATCCGGTATGATGGTTTTTGGAGATAAAGTCATACTTCCGGAGGATGCGGAGGAGATAAGGAGGAAAATTATGTCTAATCCACTTGAAAGATTGATAGAAACAGAGATGCAGGCGATGCTTGATAGGGCTTTAGCCGAAAACACCGAGAAGGTTACTGAAGAAGTCACCAATAGAGTTACTGGCGAAGTCACCAGCAAGGTCACTGATGAAGTCACCAGCAGGGTCACTGATGAAGTCACCAGCAAGGTCACTGAAGAAGTCACCGAATCCGTTTCATCCCGAATCGCCAAAAACATGTTGATGCAAGGGGATTCCGTGGATAAAATTGCCCTGACGACAGAAATGCCGGTCGAAGCAGTCAAACGCCTGCAGGCAGCCATGGCGTAAAATGTACAAACTATCAAATTATCAGCGGCAGAGCTACTCAAGATGCTCTGCCGTTTCTTTTTGGATCAAAAGAACCGTCCCTGTGCCCCAATTGGATCGTTGGATGTTGTTTACTTTAAGATGCTCTGTGCTTTTGCCTCATCTCAATAATTATAGTAGCGACTTTGTTGCCTTATCAACAACGACAAATGTCCCATCATTTATAGCTGCCAATCTTTCAATAATAGTCTGAACAATCGACAGTAACTGCGATTTAATTTGAGAGTATTTGTCATTGTTAAACTGACATCCGCTATTATCGTTGTTGAACGAATACAAGGATTCGTACATTTTTCCGGCCTCATCATTAAGAATTTGCAATGCCTTGTCGCTGTCTATGCATGGAATTCCGGTTGACCATTCTCCCGTTTTGACATTAAGCTTGTCTTTCCATAAAGGCCCGTTAAGATAATCAAACTGTATTTTGGTTTCATTTGTGCAACAGTTGTTGCATAAACAACTTATTCTGCTCAGTCCTTGCTGTGACTATCTAAGAGTCAATACAGGATTGGAAAGAAGAGTTTTAACACACGCTTTATAGCCATCAGTCTCGTTAATCTCTATTATAGCCGTAATCTTATTCCCAGAATCCTTGCTGCTTGAACCACAAAGATACACCTTCATTGTTTTTGTCCCATAATCCAAACTGATAAATCTGTCATGTACCTTGTTCTGCGTCTTGATAAACCTTATTTGCATCCCCGGATATTCCGTCTGGAAATCAGTATATTCAGCAAGCCTGAGTGGCGAATAGCCTTTGTTGTCACTTATTATCGTGATATCAATTCCGGCTTTTGCATGGGTGAGATGACGGAGAGTTTTTACTCCGAGATAATCGTCAACCATGATGATGCTTTTCTTCGCCTTCTTGTAGATTTTCTGGAAAGCTTCATCCGCCTTGAATGGTTCGCCATTGAGGATGAGTATCTCCTCGGATTTGATGCCGGTGTCAAACAGTTTCATTAGATCTGACAAATCCGCACGGGTAAGCATGTTATCCTCTATATCCTGAACTTTGTCGGACAGATGATAATGTTTTAGTTCGAGAGCCTTAAGCTCATCATACGGCAACAACTGACGGTTCTGACTGATGTAATGCGACATCTCGACGAATGCTTCCATAATCTGAATGCTTGCTTCAATAGCCCTATCAGTATGTAGCGCAGAAGTGAGCATTGCCACACCCTGTTCGGTATAAACATAAGGTAAATATTTTATGTTTGAACCTCGACTGCCGTTCAAGATGCCAATTTGGAATCTTGAACACTCTTCATTCGTCAGTTGGAAACAGAAATTCTCTGGAAATCGCTTTATGTTACGCTTCATAGCCCTATTTAGGTTTCCAGTTGTCGTTCCAAAGTAGGCAGCTATGTCTTTATCAAGCATAACCCTGTATCCTCGGATTTCAAGAATCTGAGCCTTCACTTTTTCTTTATCTACAGGCTCATAGATTATAATCTCGTTATCTGCCATATTGTCCTTTCCTTTTCGATGTTTCAAAATGGAACCTTAGAATTATCATTTGTCCTGAAGGCGATATTGTCTAATCTGTATGTTACCCTTCATCATCAGATGAAAGGTTTTTTATTCCGATTTTGATATTTGAAATATCCTGATCTGTACCCTGTTCAAGGCATCGCAGAAATTCTCGCTGTATCAGCGTTTTCACATTCATTCTTCCATATGCGTCCAACCGTAGAAACTGCCGTATGACATCTATCTGCTCGCTTTGGATTTCCCATTTTCCAAGCTCCTCAATCTGTTCCTGCGTCAGTTTAGGAGATGTGGGGTCGTTGGAGTAACCCAAAATATAATCTATCCTGCGGTCGAACATATCGGACATAGTATTGATGATCTCATAATGGCGAGACGGGGAACCTGTCTCGGAGGCCCTGCTCCATTGTCAGGGAATCACAGTCAATCAAAGTCAAATATAGAAGATTTAAGCCAACCACTGGAAATCAGAGTCAAATCGGATTCCGGTTTTTTATGTGCATTTTTCAAGAAAGGGCGCAAAGCCGATGTCCGGTGGACATCGGCTTTGCGCCGACCGAAACGAATTGGAGATCGCGAGTTATGGAAAAACAACTATGAGTGTGCAGGAATTATCCGCACAGATGGGCATATCTCTTCCGAAAGCATATGAGCCTGTGAAGAAGCCCGGATGGCCGATCTGTTTAAGGGGGAGTCTTTTGCGCCCTTCGGGGTGGATCTGCCAAAGGTTGTGTATGCCGAACCCACAAATCTCCCGGCAATTGAGGCTAATGAACTCAGGATGGATACTCTTTTCCGGCTGGAAGACGGAAGCTATGCGATCGTCGATTATGAAAGTGAATACAATGAGCGAAACAAGCTGAAATATCTCGGTTATCTTGTTCGCGTTGCCAAAAGGCTATATAATGATCTTGGATATAATCCGGTTGATGGTCTATCCGCTTTCATTTGAAAGTCTGTCAGAGAAACAGGATGCAATCCGGAGAGTAATGGCACTCGTCGAAAGAATGTCAGATGACAAGCTGAAGGGCTTCATTTTATCCGGCATGATGTTTTTTGGAGATAAGGAGGAGAATTATGTCTAATCCACTTGAAAGAATGATTGAACAAGAGCTGCAGGCGGCGTATGACAGGGCGATAGCGGATGCTACGAAGAAGGTTACTGAAGAAGTTACCAGCAGGGTCACTGATGAAGTCACCAGCAGGGTCACTGATGAAGTCACCAGCAAGGTTACTGAAGAAGTTACTGAATCCGTTTTATCCCGAATCGCCAGAAATATGTTGCTGCAAGGGGAATCCCTGGATAAAATTGCTTTGACAACAGAAATGCCGGTCGAAGCGGTCAAACGCCTGCAGTCAGCCATGGCATAAAATGATTCATACTATCATAATTTCAGCGGCAGAGCAAAAAATGCTCTGCCGTTTTTGTGTCAACAGAACCGTCCCGATGACACACGCAGGAAAGACCGGACGAGCCGGTCTTTCCCATAAATCTCTGTTAATACTATGAAATCAAGTCAATGCCTTACTTGGTATTCACTGCAGGAACTTTCGTAAGGTTGCAGCCGTAAAAGGCATTGTCACCAACCCACTCGAGGTTCTTGCCGGTGGTTACCTTCGTCAAAGAGCTGCATCCCTTGAATGCTTCGTCAAAGATCCAGTAAACGCTCTTGGCATTCACGGTCTTCAGGCTGGTGCAGCCCTCAAAGGCATTATACATGATCAGTGACACATTCTTGCCAAACGTTACCTTTTCAAGTGCCGTGTCATTATAGAATGCCTTGTCTGCCACTCCGGTCACGTTGAACTGGGCTCCCCTGTAGCTTACCGACGCCGGTATGCTCAGGTTCTTATCCTTCGTCTTCCTGCCGGTAACACCTGCCATCTGCGTTTCAAGATACTTCTTGGCTTCCTTCTCGGAAAGTCCGGTCAGGTCAGACATGTATCCCAGCAGATCCTGAGGCGTGAATATAACGTAGCTGATGCCTTTCTTGTCATCGAAGGTTGATTTGTCTCCGATCAGTGCATCCGTGATCGCTTTCTTAGCAGTGGCATCCTTAACCTTGATGGTAAATACTGCGGTATCGGGAACTTCCTCAAACGCAGCATCTCCGATTTCAATGCCGGCAGCCGAGATGGTAACCTTGCTGAGTTTAGTGTCTCCGCTGTAGGCTCCTTCACCGATCTTAATCACGTTCTTGCCAAGGATTGCCGACTTAAGCTCAGTCATGCCTGCGAACGCGCGGTCTCCTATGGCTGTCACGGACTTAGGCAGCGTAACCTTTGTCAGGTTAGTATTGTTCACGAACGCATCGTCTTCGATGCCGACTACGATGTACTTATTGCCCTTATAGGTTACCTTAGCCGGAATTGAAAGGCTCTTAAGCTTGGCCTTTGCCGCATCCGTCAGGCCTGCTACGGTTACCGTCAGGCCGCTCACGGATTTGATCTGATAATTGATTCCCTTCTTGTCCGAGAAGATCTCGTGCTCATCCGTAAGCGCTCCGATAAGGGCGGCATTTGCCTGCTTGCCTGCGGAAATCTTATAGGTTGCGTCACCTGCGACTCCGTTAAAGACGTCCTTGCCCATGTTCTCGGAGGTAAGCTTGCCGGATTTAATCGTAATGCTGTTCAGCTTCTTGCATCCATAGAATGCCATGTTTCCTAGACTCGTAAGGGTCGCCGGAAGAACGACTTTCGTGATCGATGTACAATCTGCAAAGGCGTTGTCTCCGATGCTGACAAGCTTCGAAGGAAGATTGAGTCCCGTAAGCTTGTAGCAATATGCAAAGGCATTGTCACCTATGTCAGTTACTCCGCTGCCAAAGGTCACCTTGGTCAGCTCGGCGCAACCCCTAAATGCGTTGTCTCCGATCCTGGTTACGTTCTTGCCTATGGAAACGGAGGTAATCTTCTGGTTTCCGTCAAACGCACCGTTCTCAATCCTGCTTACCTTATAGGTCTTCTTATCTGCATCGTTCTTAACCGTGGCTGGTATCACAAGCTTTTCGATGGTCTTTCCATCCTCAATGCCGCTTACCGCAACCTCGGATCCGCTGATTATGTGATACTTAATACCGTTTGCATCCGTGAAGTAAGAATCCTCAATATCCAGGCGATCGCCTGCCTTCACCACGTCGACGTCAAGCGTATAGGTGGTTATGGCTCTTTCGGGATATTCTGCATAGGTGTCCACGTAATCTCCGTTGCCGAGCATCTCAAACGCATCATTCTTATCGCCGTTGCTGGTTGAATACACCCTGTCAGCCGGATATACATATACCTTCAGCTTGCCACTGCCGGTCTTCAGAGCCTTCAGCTGTCCGTCATCATTGAAGGCAGCTGCGTCGCCGATGAACTCATAGCGGTAGGTCAGACCCTCCGAAGCGTCATAATTATACGTTATCTCTTCACCAGTAGCCGTGAGTGCCTTTATCTCCTCAGCGTCATAGGTTTCAATGTCAGTCATGAGGCCGACCGTTTCCCCTGCTTCAAGAGTGATCTGTTCCTTGCCCTCACTCACGATCTTGCCGGAAACGTTGCCATCCTTGTCAGTCTCCGAAGTAATTACCTTAACAGTAATCGGTTTTAAGGTAAGTACGTTATATACTTCCGAAGGATATGCTGTCCTGATGATAAACTGTCTTGCCGCATCTTCGGATTCATCAGTCGGATCGGCAAAGGCATATACGGGTATCTTCACGAAATCATCGCCATTTTCGTAGGTTGCATAGAGCTTAAGCTCTTCCGTATACATGGCTCCGTATTTATCGGGACCCTCTCTCATCTGCTGTTCGAGTTCAGTCAGTTCCTCATCAGTCGTAATCTCAGTGGACGTATTTGTCGTAAGATCTACACGATAATACTTCTGATCAAAGTCTGACAAGGATGCTTCGATCACAGTATCGATGGCGAAGGTATCTCCCGGCATGAGTTCGGGGTATTCCAATCTGTCTATCAGGCTATTCTTAGCATCCTTCGTGTCAGACACAAATGAGAGTCTTCCCGAAGCCGCCTTAGCACTGCCGATATTGGTCACCGTACCCGTAACCCTGTATTTGTTTCTCTCTAACGTCGGCTCCACTGCCATGTCACTAAGTCTGACGTCGGATTCCAGCTCCTTGGTAATGGTCTTGGTGACCGTATTACCGTTGCCATCCTTGAGCGTGATGATCACCTCTGCCTTGTCCGCATCGGCATCCAGAGGAATGCTTCCTGTAACCAGATGCCTTCCTCCGCCGATTAGATCGGGGATGGTAAGCGATGAAACCGTCTTGAATGCGCCGGTTGCCTCATCATATTCGCTAAGCAGGCTGTTGCCCTTGGAATCCTTAGCCGTAACGGTTGCCCCCTTCAGGGTATTGAAGCTGTCGTTGAGTACCTCGAAGGTAACTGATGCTCCGTTAGTCACGTCCGCTTCCACGAAATCAGCTTTCTTGATCCTTGCAGCAGGAGCAGGATTTACGCGGAACGCTACGGGTATGGACTTCGTATCGTCCCAGATCGGATAAGGCACAAAGGTATCAGCGTCAAAAGTATCCTTATATATCTTTTCTGCCTCTGCCGTGCTGATATATCTCCAGGGCACCTGCCTGCCAAGTCCCAGGAGCCTTCCGTCAGACATTACCTCAAATGTCACGTCACTGTAATTATTGTCGGGCAGGCTTGTCACCTGTACCGCATTCGTCCTGTTTCCAAGGCCCAGTTCTTTACCCTCAGGGTCTGCGACTACCTCACTTCTTGCACACCAGAGCTGTGTAGCGGTCATGCCATATGCGGTCTCCTCATTCTCCTCATCGGTAGTTTCCGGCCACAGCACGTATACGTAATCGCCGTTCGATGCCACGCTGAAGGAATGGATGTTACCCGTGATCTGTTCTTCTCCGCCCTCCGGTATCTCAGCAATCCTGTTCGTAACCAATGAAGTAGGCGGCTCATAGTATGAGTCCATTGACTTGTCCACGTACCTGTACGTCTTGCCGCTAATCTCTCCGGTCTTTACCAGGTCACTTTCGTGTTCAAGCAGATTCCTCACGTTGATCGCCACGACATCGGGATTCTGCAGCCAGCTTAGGTACAGTCCGGCACTGGTATTTACGAATCTCGGGTTGCTGTTCTCCGGCTTGTACGTTACGCCCGTTGACGCGTTGATCTGATATCCGGTAAGGATAATCGGCTCAGAAAACTTATCATTTGCAAAGTCGAACGTCATCAGGTACAGTTCCTGGTCATTCAAGGTCTCTAAGTTTCCATCCACGTCCAGAGTATAGGCCATCACGCCATAATCCTTGCCGTCTATCACGATCGGAGCCGCGTCATTCTCGATCAGCATGGCTCCCGCAGGATTTGACAATGCTTCGGCAGTAGTGCCGGCGCCGTCCTTACGATAATAACCTATCTTCTGCGTGAACGATTTGTCATCATTCAGATCCTCCGCCCTGGCAATGTCTTCAGTGATCATGACGTCAGGCAGATAAGCACCGATTATCTGACCGTATACGTTTGCATTATATCTCTCAATGGCTTCGCTGCCGCCGAGGGCTGCGAGTCCGGGCAGGCTCTCCGGCGTAGCGGCATTCTCCTCGAATTCACCGGTCGCCAGATTATATACCCTGGCAGCCATGATCGAATTCTTGGCATACATCATGTCTCCGACGGTTGCAACGTTTTCCTTGCTTCCTTCATCCAGGTCTTCGGTATCCGTATCCGGATGATTGCCTGCCGCATACTCTCTCTTCTCGTAGCATACCACCAACCTGTCACCGCTTAAGAACACGCCGAAGGCCTTGTCTGCAGCGAAGTCGCTGAAGTCCTGATCCGTGCCCTCTCCGATCTTGTCACTGGTGGTCATGGTGACCTCCTGTATCTCACCGTTGTTCAAAAGGGTTCCGTCTGGACTAACGATCACTCCATGGAGGTCGAGTGCATTCTGTCTCGCAATCTTATCCGTGGAATCCTTGTAAGCCTTATTTATGGTAGACCACAGGATCACTGCTCCCTTATCGCCCATCGAATATATCCTGGGATACTGGTCGAGAGTGCCGTCATCCTCAAGCATTTTGGGAGTGCTCCACACGCTACCGTCAAACATCATGTAATAAACCGCCCTGGCGTTATCGGGATCGCCGATCCTGTCAGCAGGCGCGTTCAGGAATACTGCGGCGAATCTGCCGTTGCTCAAGGGTGCCATGTCAAATGAGGGATCCCGTACGATCTTGCTCATTATGGGCATCTCCAGATAGGCATCTATTCCGCCTTCGTCAATCGCTCCCAGATTAGCTACTTCGTCCGCAGTGCCTGCATATGCCGGCCGGTTCTCTGCTTCAAGCAGTCCGCCTGCACCATACCAGTCTGCCGGATCGGCCATGTAGCTGACGTCGATCGGCTCAAAGACGTCGACGCTCTCATACAGGTAGCTGTTATCCGTACCTTCCAGTCCGCGCATCACGTTATCGACGTAATATGCTCCCAAATTATCCGCATCCAATATCTCCTGGTCTCCCCACAACGGGAACGTCTTGTCTGCCAGCTTTATGTCAAACGCAAGTCCGAGAACCGAAACTTCAATGGATGCCGTAAGCTGACATGATCCTGCTGAATCGGGCATCTGTGAGGTGCCGAATATCATGTTGAACGTAGCGTCGCCCGAAACCGTAACCTTGATCGCATCTCCGAGGACGCCGGCGGACAGGCTTAAGCCGATGGTAGGCGTAATGTTAAATATTCCGTACTTATCCAGCGCTCTCTTAGCATCGTCTCCATTCATGCCTATCAGGTTCATCTGATCATTGACCATCGTATCAATGTAGACGAGCGGAGGATTCTTAATATCGGTACGCTCCTCGATCATAAACGTAGCTTTGGCGTTCATCTCAAGCTTAAGGCCTATGCCTATCGTGACGCCGATGGGCGTGGCAAAGGTTACGGTGGCGTTATAAGCTCCCTTGATCTGGGCTGACAGCATAAGGTTCTTGAAGTAATACATTTCCTTGCTGTCATCATATCCGAAGGTCATCAGGAAAGAGACGCCCATGTCCAGCGTGAAACTATGTCCGAATTTAGGTGTGGTATTCACGGGCTTTTCATCCCCGGCCAGATTTTCGTCAAGTTTATCTCTCGCTTCTTTTGAGGCTGTCTTTTTTTCCTTATAATCTTTTTCCGCTTCAGCCAGGTCACCTTTTATTTTTGCCTTTTCGGCGTCGTTCTTTGCTTTGGAGAGCTTATTCTCCAGCTTCGCAACCTTCGAAGCCGCCTTTCCGGTTTCGGAAGATTTCTTACTGGCATCATCAAAGGATTGCTTCAGGGAATCTGTCTGTATGTTGGCCAGAGGCGTGCCGAATCCGATCTTGATAACCTTGTTGCCTGCTTCATCTATGCCGATGGGGCCGCCCTCTACTACCTGGTCGAAGTTACCCTGCCAGCCCAGATCAAAAGCGGCATTAACCGCGCCGATGATCTTAACGACCGGCGAGCCTTCGCTGGCAACGGAATTAATGAGCGTAATAACGCCAAGACTCGGCCTGAATTTGATTCCCACGTCCCTTGACAGGAATTGGGTCTCGCCCGAATAGAAGGTTACCTTGGCAATGGCTCCCGCCTGGATTTGCTTGCCCTCAGTCTGAGGATTGAAATCAAAGGTAAAGATGCCTGACTTGTTATTGTCCTCGACTCCATCGATTACAACAGCGCTGCCGTCTTTATTGATGATGGTGAGCACGCCCCTGTCAACGTTTACTCCATCCCTGCGTGCCGTCATGCGGATGCGGTAGTTATAATCACCGTTAGTAAGTCCGGTAAAATATCCGCTCCTTGTGCCTGAGACGTCAATGGGCTGATATACCTTCTTATTCTTACCGTTTTCATCCTTCTCTTCAATCTCGACCTCCTGGAACAGCACGACGTCGGAGATGCTCACGTCCTCCCAGACGTTGATGTTGATCTCCTCGTTACGTCCCGGATTCATTACGCACATGGCCGCGATGTCACCTATGTCGCTTGTTCCGGTAAAGGTCACGGCATAATTATAGTGCTTAAAGTATTCATCCGACCTAAGTTCGAAATATCCGTCTCCGTTTCTTCCGTCATATCCTCCGTTTTCCGTAGTATATTCGGCGCCGTCACTAGATACGCTGATGCCGTTCAGGCCGTAGCTCGTCTCAGAACCTGAAATAAGCAGCCTGTCATTAATCTTCAGCCATCCCCTGATGGGCACTGGACTTTGATTGGAAGGAACGCTCTGAACGAAGTTGTAATAGAGCTTGCTGAACGGAAGCTTTGTCACGTACTTCATCGACCCGCCTACGGAAGGCATGAAGGACTTATAGGAAGGATTTACGTCGTTATAAACGCCCGTCCCGCTCTTGTCCAACGTTCCGTCATACCAGATCGTATGATATCCCTTATCTACGGTACTGCCAAAGGTATATGCCTGATTGATGGAAACATCCTTAAGTGAGAACTCTTCTCCTCCTTCCGCAACCTTAGTTTCACCGTCATTGTTGCCGCTCTCGCCGTCCTGAATGGTGTGATCCACGTACATGACCCTGCCTATATCCTTCAATGCGGCCTTGTCATTGATGGTCGGTTCGGGAGCCACCGTGATGGATGATTCATCATAATGCGTGCACATCCTGTACTCAGTTGCCGAGAAATTTACGGGGGTGGCAAACCTGTAGGCATTTTCCTGCTTCATGTTATCTGCCACGTTCGAATACTTGTCACCTGTCTTCTTCTCCAGGCTGATCGCCGTAACGGCATGGCCCGGATTGGCCTTGGCCCTCACGTCTAAGGTGTCAAGCATTGTAAGCTCCTGCGTGGTGCCGGCGGGGAAGCCTTCGAAATTACCCATTGCGTCGGCCTTACCATCCACAGTTGCGTTGTCATTGTTGAAGGTGACGGTCACCTTTTTGGGTTCGAAGATGGGAACGATTTCAAAGGTACCATCCTTATACATATAATCCTTCCACTTCATCTTGAACGCACCGTCTATCTTGAAGTTGGCATCCAGCATGTCATCACTGATAGGATGGCGGAGATCATTAGGCTTGATCACCTTGAATCCCTTGAACTCTACGGTATCGTCCGATGCGTATACTCCCAGCGAATTGGCGTTATCACCCTGTGCAGCCCTGGCGGTGCTTACGGTCTCACCTGAATAATATGATTTCTCATCACCCTCAATGGGTTGGCCATTTTCATCCGTAAAATAGACCTTCGGAAAATCAATGAGCCGTCCGTTAGATGACTTGTCCTTAGCGGTGTATATCTTCTCCTGATACGCGCCGCTTGTGCTTCCCTCCCTGATGATAAAATTATACTTATTGTAGCCGAGCGTGATGTTTCTCAGGTCCGCATGAACCTCATTATCATCAAGCCAAGCGGCATTTGACGCAAGTATTGTCTTTATCTCCGCATCAGGATAATTCCAATCGGCGGGAAGGGCGTACCTGCCAGTAAACGTCTTCCAGTTAAACGACTCGTTTCTCGGACCCTCGTAAGTTTGGTGAACCTGGATGATCTCCTTGTCTGTCCCGGATTGGCCCATCACGCTTACCCAGAATTCCTTGTCCCACCAGCGGGTGCCTGCGAAGTTTTCATAGCATCCCTGTATGCCGAACGTATATGATATCCAGTCCGCATTGACAAGATTTATGTGCTGTGACTCCTTCTCCGGGAAGTTTAACCAATGGTATTTTCCCTCACCTGTAACGGTGCCTCCACCGTTATCGTTGTTATATAACACGACCTTCTTACAATCTTCCCAGCCGGCTCCCAGAGCATCGACATCCTCTTCAGAGCCGTCGGCGTCGGCACCATCAGCCACTGCACCGTTTGAGTCTATGGCCTGCACTACTTCAGGGACATCCTCTGACATGGAGGAACGAAGTACCGTCACATGGTCGGCTCCGGTCTCGGGAGCGGTTGCCTCACCGTTTTTCACGGGATCGGCAGCTATGGTTACGAAGCATGAATCATCCTCGAGCACGGTACCGCCCGTAGTCCTGATTCCGATCCAGAAGTGAGACTCAAATTCCCTGTCAGACATGATGGGAACCTCGACGGTCCTCTCGGTAATGCCTGCGGCGAAGAACAGTTCCTTATAGGTGCTTACGTAGTCCTCGTCTGCCACGGCATCAACTGCCTGGGTACCAACAGTAACGAATCCCATCTGATCGATACCGCTGTTTCTGACAACAGTGACCACTGCCTTGTCCTGATCCGCGGTGACGGTGATCTCCTTCTCCTTTACGGAATAAGAAACTTCCTCACGATCGTCATTATCGGTAATGTTCAGATATCCGTTGTAATGATCGCCAATCTCGGCGCCCTCTGCATCCTGTAGCACGAAAATCATCACTTCGTCAGACTCGGATCTGGAGTCATCCTTGATCCTGACGGTGACGTCTTTTTTGTACTCTCCGGGCGCGAAGGTCAGCTTGCAGGTAACGCCGGGCAGTGCCTGCAGGTTCTCCCTGCTTTCGTCCCATCCGGAATGCAGCGCCTCCACGGCATCCTCCGGAGCATCTTTTTCATTGTACTCCGTCCAGTCATACTCAGGTGCGGCTTCGCCGGTCTGAGCCTGGTAGATGTTGGCCAGAGAGCTGCCGCCCGAGAATTTAACCGCACCGTCAGCAGTCACGTCGAATGCTGCCTCATCGGGATCGGCCGCGTCTGATGCTGCCTTATCGGAGGCAGCTGCCTCTGCGGTCTCATCATCTGCCGGCTTAACTCCGGCATCGTCCCTATCCTGTGTATCCTCAACGGTCACCTCATCCTGAATCGTTTCTTCGGCGTCCTGTACGCCTGCCCCCAATTCGTCAACGACTTCGCCATCCGTGACGTCATCTGCCGCCACGTCAGGAAGCTCGACGTCCTTGCTTGTCTGCAGATCTTCTTCCGTAGCGGCCTCGCCGTATTCCTCGAGCAGAGGCTTCACGCCGTCTGCCGCAGGAAGCTCGGTCTCACCGAACAGGCTGCCCTGATCCACGGTAATGACGTAGTCCTTACCGTACTCGGTCGAGACGTCCACTGCCTTGAAGACAACGGATGCCTGCTTGTCCGTATTACCCGCGCGGACGACGCTTATAGTGCCATCCTCGCCCTCGGACATTGTGATCATTGTGTGGGCAAGCTCGAAGACACCGTTAGGGTGCTCTTCATCACTCACCATATTACGAAGTTCCTCTTTCAGGTTCTCAGCCTCCAGGTTCATCTTGCTGTCGTACTCGGCAGCAAAAGCTGACAGATCCACTGATGTAAATACCATCACGGCTGCCAGAACCAGGCTAATCGCCCTTGTAATTGTTTTTCGCATACTCTTCCTCCTTGTATGTTCTCTTTTCACCTCTCCTCCGGTCTCCGCAGGCACAGGGACTATACTCCGTTCGCAGCAGGCTTCATCTCCATGATTGCCGGGAGAATACTTTCGGTAAAGTAACGATCCGGACGGACTGATGCTGTTATATTTTTGCAACAGTTCTATATCCGGACTGCATCCTTCACGAAAAATCTCGGACTTGAGGCTATAGTTGGGAAATATTATACAGAAAAAAACGTTAAAAATCCGTTAAAACCGGAAATATCTCACAAAAGAAATATTATGACATATTTTTATAGAGACCTGCGATACAGCTCTTTCTGCAGAAGCACAGCCCAAATGATACGACTCCGGCGAAGCCTTCTTCAAGGATGCCGTCCTCGTAGCGTTTATCACGGATCTGGTCAAAGGCTTCCTGCAGGCCGTCATCCATCTCGTTGAATTTCTTACGTACCTTTATCTCAAAGATGTATGCCGGATCCTTTCTTCCGTCCGGATAAAGGATTATATCCGGACGTCCGTCGCCTGCTTCACGGTTGGATCTTGCGGCATAATCCGGCATTCCGAGCAGCAGGGACAGCATATATCCGTGGTAGAAGCTTTCACTGCTGTCAAACGTACTGATAGACTTTTTGAAGAGCTCCTGCAATATATCCGCGATAGTGTCAGCATCCTTATTTCTGATCGTTTTGTACAGTTCCGTACGATCCGTGGATTTAACTATTTTGTCAAACCAATTGCTGATCTGATTTGAATATATCCATCTGACCTCGCGATTGGGAATACACATAGTCAGGTATGTATCATCATGCTCGGTATCCTGTCTCTCCGAAACCTTCTTCATGTATCCGGTGAAGAACAGGAAGTTCCACAGATTATCCTCAGAATCATGGATATCCCCGTAGGTGATGTCCTCGTGGATCTTTTTTTCTATGGTGCCGCCGGCGATAAGGTCTTCCAGCTCCCTTTTGACATCTTCATCCGCATTGAATACGAGTTCTTTGATTATGGAGTTGGAAGAAGTGTTGGCCCAATATGGTTTGTTCAATTTGTCCGGAGCTCCAATATGTTCATTGATATATTGTATAACACTCCAGGGATTATATACCTCGGCATTTCCGAACAGATATCCGTCATACCAATCCTTAACTATCCCTGTGTTGCACGACAGATCATAGTGTTCAAGCATTGCATCGGTCTCACTTTGCACAAAACCGAAATACTCACCAAAATTCCTACTGAGCACGGAATTCACCTGAAGATTATTAAGCCCCGTAAATATGCTCTCTTTGCTTACCCTCAGACACCCTGTTACAACAGCCTTCTCAAGTGCGTCATTGGTCTTGAGCGCTGATTCGAAGAGTGACCGGATGAATCCGACCATCTCATCATAGAAGCCTGTGAAATACGCGTTTTCCAGCGGCACATCATATTCGTCTATGAGGATGATGACGTTTTTGCCATGATGCTGCTTCAGGCACTCAGAGAGAAGCTTAAGCGATGTTGAGATCCTGTCAATTTCAGCATTCAGCATATTGTCCTTATCTGTCCCGGCACGAAGTGAATCATATTCTTTTTTCCACGCCGCGGCTCCGGACAGCAGCTGTTTAAAATCCACTGCCTGCTTTTCGGTCAGCTTTTGAGAATTCAGCAGATAATTATGTCTGTCAAATTCCCCGAGGATCTCTTCCCTGATCATAAAAAAAGCACTGAGATATCTCGGCTGCTTCGCCGATTTCAGAGACAGCTTGATCACGGGATACTGTCCGAGCATGGGCATGATATCTTCACATTGCTCAATTTTCATCCCGGAGAAGTAGTGTCTGTTATCAACCACATTGCCGTCCCGGTCATACTCCAGTTCGAAGAACGTCCGGATCATGGACAGCGCCAGGGTCTTGCCGAACCGCCTGGGGCGTGTAAAAAGAGTGGTCTTGCCGCCTTTGTCGACCAGATCCCGGATCAGCAGAGTCTTATCGACATAATACATGTTCAGGTCCATGAACTCTTTGTAATTTTCATATCCTATACCGAGTTTTTTCATATTCCCTTCACCTCTGTTATCCCGGCACCACGGAAGGGGCCGGCCATGTTTGGAAATACAAGGTTATATTTCGATTGCTGATAATATCGTAAATGAATCCGCAGTAAACAGCAATACTTTTATTTCGGTATCCTGACAGTCACCGTCGTGCCCTCTCCCGGAGTGCTTACGATATCCAGGCTGCCTCCGGTCATTTCCTGTATCCGGTAGCGGGTATTCTCAATGCCCAGGTGCCTCCTGTCGTCGTCAGCGGTATCCCGTACATCAAAGCCGATCCCGTCATCAATGACCGTAACGCAGTAAAAACGATCTTCCTCAAACGAAGATATCCGTACGGTTCCCCCGGATTTAAGCTTGCAGATGCCGTGTTTGATCGCGTTTTCGACCATAGGCTGTACCGACAGTGCCGGAACATTAAAGGATGTACAGTTGATGTCGTATTCAACCTTTAGTCTGTTAGAGAAGCGAAGCTCTTCGAGCCAGACATAGGTTCTGATATGATTCAACTCCTCCGGAAACGGGATCGGATCATTTTTGTCCGCAAAGTCCATGTTTTCACGAAGATATTTAGAGAACGCATTAGTGGCCTCCGCGGCAAGCTTTGGATCTTCCTCGCAGAGCGCCGCGATGGACGCCAGCGAATTGTAGAGAAAATGAGGCTGCATCTGTGATATCATAGCGGAAACCTGGAGTAGTATCTGTTCCTTTTCGGCTCTCAGAATATCCTTTTCGAGTTCATCATGGGCGTTAAAGAAAATCAGGCTTAACGGCATTATTATCGGAACGATCACAATGCTGATCAAACCCATATTCCAGTCGGATACGTCCTGATTCAGAGATATCGACGTAAAAAGAACAGGCACAAAAATACAGGTCAGAAAAGAGAGCTTACGGTTTATGCTCAGCCTGGACAAAAAGGTTGCAACGGATAAAAGCATCAGAAAGAACAGGTCTATAAAAATACCGAAATGATCCGTCACTTCATCCGAAAAATAACCTTCTTCCGTAACACTGAAAAAAATCGGTCTGAACATATTTACGATCAGAAAGACGGTATATACGATAAGCGCTATAACGATCAAAACGGTCACGATACGCGTTAAGACCGAATCCTCCAGAAACTGTTTCTGATATAGCCACAATGTCAGAAACATTGCGATCGAAAAAAAATAAGATGCCGTGGCAAGCAGTGTGATCAGACGGGCATGCCCCGGCAGCAGATACAGGCTGCTCCCAAGAGAATAAAAGAATAAGGAAAGAAAGATATTGCAGATAAACAGGAGGATATACCGCTTTGCTTCGGAATCGTCCGTGTCCCTGATAACCATAAATCCAAAAAGAGCCGTCAGGAAAATAAGTCCGACAGCGTAGAAGATGCAGAGTGTAAATACATAACTATCCCGCAGAATATCAAATTTTATATCTGCCGCAATGCAAAACAGAGTGAGGATGCACATGATCCCAAACGTGACATATCGCAGCGTTTTGCCCCTGCCGGGAGGATTGGATGTGATTACGTTCATATCTGATCACCTACTGGTTTATATGCAGAAGAGTCTCCCTTGCCCAGTCATATTGCCGCATATATACACCTTTATACAGATTCAGGGCTTTGGGATTCCCATCCAGATAGTCAAAATAATCGCAGCGGACCATATCTCTGTTGATTCCCAGTTTTCCCCAGTCATTTATCAGGATATCCTCCTGTCCGATCTCCGAAAGAGCCTTGATGAGGTCTTTCTTAACAACTCTGAAATAGGAGTCGGCGCTACCCGCAAAAATAGCGTTGCCGATATCCGCGGAAGAGCATACTGCTCCGGCTTTGTCTGTCAGATAGGCCAGAAGCTCCTTGGAACGCTTTGTAAACGAGGTTACCGGTTCACCGTTATAGAAAACCTCAAATTCTCCGAAGCACCGGATATACAGTCCGTTCTGCGTTTCCCTGCGTATATTGGTATTCCTGAGCTGTGACAGGGCATGCTGTATCTTTTCGGTCGTAACGGGCTTCAAAAGGTAATCGCTGGCTCCGAGCTCAAAAGCCGAAGCCGCATGCTCGGCGTAACCCGTGCAGAAAACAATATCGCAGACGGGGTGTACGGCTTTGATATGCTTCGCAAGAACGACTCCGTTGATATTTCCGATAGCAATATCCAGAAAGGCGATATCAATTTCCTTTTCAGAGATATCATCCATACAGTCGTTGGCGTTATCAAAAGCCAGGATCTCCGCATCCGGCAGCGCCTCATGTATTCGATTGACCAGGTGTTTCAGAAGGATCGCCTCATCTTCAACAGCCAGTATCCTCATAGCGGTATGTCCTTAACACAGGGAAATACATTGATAAACATCTCCCTGACATCAAATCTCATTAATATTTTTATTTATATCCATAACCATCATCGGATCGTCATAGTCTCCGATAAGCTCCTCACGGTCAAAGCCGTGATATTCAAAGTATTCCCTCTCATCCGGGCATATGGTATCTCTTTCCGGTTCCGGACCAAACATGGCCGCAACAGTGTTCTTGCCGACCGAAAGAGCGGCATCAAGCGCAGCCGAGAGCAGTGCGTCTCCATAACCCTGCCCTCTTTTATCGGGAGCAACATAAAGCCAGCGGATGATCAGCGCATCCTGATCGGATTCACAGATGATCAGACCGGTGGGTTCTACTCGCTATTCCTTACGTGTTCCGCAGAATACTTCAATTCCCTGCTGACCCGGGATCAGCTTATCCGTAAGCGCCCGGATATATGCATTTTTTCTCATTATCATCACCCGGGTATCGGACGGATACTCCTGTAGAGCTTTTTGCAGTGAATACTCCAGCATATACAGCAGGTTCTTCTTACTGTCCAGGCCAAAAGCGCTGTAAAGCGCCGGGATCAGCACTCCGGACGGGGTCCTGCGGATAAGAAACAGGCCGGTAACCAGATCACCCGAGATCACACAGGATGATACACGACCGTCAAACCAGTTCATGGGAAGATAAGCGATATCCTCCATCACACCATTGTGTCCCATAAACAGGATCTGCTTGACCGTATCCCTGTATTGCAGTATGGATAATGATTCTATGCTGCCGATATGAGACGGAGTTTTTTTGACTTTTGCAAGCTTACTGTCTGCCAGCTCTCCAAGAGTTATAACGACCGTTTCACTCTCCTTTTTTTCACAGGAAAAGCCAACCCCCGACAGTGCCTTTGTCTCCGCTGCATCAGTCAGTTCAAAACAGGAGTCGGATATCTCTTCCTCCGCAACCGTGTTATTCTGATAATAACCGTGAAGGGCATCAAATATCTCTTTGCTGCCGGATTTTAAGAAGCCTATCCTGCTGCTCTTATCGTCGTCACTGTCCGAATTCACAAGTTCGCAGACCAGGGCACCTATGGCATTTCCGTCATTGTCTGTCACGCCGATCCCGCGGTAGTAGATCCTTTTCAGATCGTCTGTCAGATCCTCTCCCAAAATCTGCAGAAAGTTGTCCAGGTTGCTATCGGAAATTTCAACTGTTTCCATCACAATACCCTCTCCATAAATTCTCCCGAAGTCTCATCCTTTTGAATGAGGATATAATTACCCTCCACACCCGTAGAGCTCCTGACATCCTCCAACACCATTTCAAGAGGTCCGGTCTTCTTAACTCCGGTCAGGACCACGACACGCTCATCAGTACACCTGATGGGTTCACAGTGATCGGGAACCGCCTTTTTAATGGTAGCGGCAAAGTCCTTTATTTTTTCCTTATCTGCCTTTTCAAATATGATAGCGCTGCACGGATCAAACTGTCCTTTGGCGATAAGCTTTTTAAGATAATCGATATAATGGGTATTGTACAGACCTGTCTCCGCATCCAGATAGCGACGCTTGCCGTCTGCGGAAAGATACAGCAGGATAACTCCGATCGCTGATCCAAAAGCCCGCAGATTCAGGCCGGTAAATTCCTGGAGTATCCAGCCTGCTACCACAGGCAGAAAGAACGCCCACACGTTAAAAAACCTCGGTGTTCCGTTCTGCGCCTTGTATTCAAACAGGAATTTTAAAGTTATGGCGAAATAAAAGACTCTGGCTGCGGCATATACGCAATAGGACATCATATAGGATTCGTCAGCCATGCCGGCAACGACCAGCATGATGATAGCGGCGATCATCACGATACCCGAGACCACAAGCGCAGAAATCCCGATCCGGAATTTGCGCCTGATATAACCTTTATCATGAAACAGATGCCAGCACAGGAAATAGACCCAGAAAAACAAAAATAACGCGGATATATTAATGTCCGCAATGCATATTATCATTGCGGTCAGCGTATAACCCGTCTCCGCCATGAATTGTTCATGAATACTACCGGCGGTAATACCGGATACGTAGATCATGACAAGGGAAACCAACGCATCCGCAATGCTCATCGCGATCACCGTCATCGGAAGATTACGAAAATACATTACACCGTCCGTTTTACCTTCAGACCGCCTCGCCAGCACCACAAGCAGCCAGACCATCAATACGATCGCTGCCGCATCAAACAAACAAGAAACCAAAAACATAGGTCATTATCTCCCGAAATAAACCGATTCTGTGGAGTCAAATACGAATACTTGAATTATTCGTATTCCACAGTTGCCGGAGGCTTGGGTGTATAGTCAAACAGTACTCTGTTGATACCGGGAACCTCCGAGATGATGCGCTGTACAAGATGATCGGTCAGCTCATCGGAGAGGTGTTCTACGGTAACCTCCATCACGTCCGTCGTGTTGATCGCGCGGATGATACATGGCCAGTCGAAGGTTCTCTTACCATCCTTCACTCCGGTGGACTTGAAGTCCGGAACTACGGTGAAGTACTGCCACACCTTGCCCTCAAGGCCGTTCTTTGCAAATTCCTCTCTGAGGATCGCATCAGACTCACGTACAGCCTCGAGCCTGTCTCTGGTGATGGCTCCGGGGCATCTCACACCCAGTCCGGGACCCGGGAAAGGCTGGCGGAATACCATGTTGTCAGGAAGACCCAGCTGTTTGCCGACCACTCTGACCTCGTCCTTAAAAAGGATGCGCACGGGTTCTACAAGTTCAAACTTCATATCTTCGGGCAGTCCGCCGGCGTTGTGATGAGCCTTGATACCCTGCTCGCTCTCAAGGATGTCGGGCCAGATCGTGCCCTGTGCGAGGAACTCGATGCCGTCCTGTTTCCTGGCCTCCTCGGCAAACACCTCGATGAACTCGCCGCCGATTATCTTACGCTTGGTCTCGGGATCCGTTACACCCGCAAGCTTGTCCAGGAACCGGTCTGTCGCATCTACGTAAATCAGGTTGGCCTTCATCTGATTGCGGAACACTTCGATAACCTGCTCCGGCTCACCCTTTCTGAGCAGACCGTGATTCACATGTACACACACGAGCTGCTGTCCCACAGCCTTGATGAGCATAGCGGCAACCACGGATGAATCCACGCCTCCCGAAAGTGCCAGCAATACCTTTTTGTCACCGATCTGAGCGCGAAGCGCCTCGAGCTGCTCCTCAATGAATGCGTCCGCAAGTTCGGGTGTCGTGATCCTCGCCATTCCGTCCGGTCTTCTGTCATTTGCCATTTTGATCTCCTCCAAATTGATCAGGATCTGTCAATAATCCACATAGGAACTGTTGCAAAAAAACCGAACGGTTCCTTGATTAATTGCCATCTTCCAAAACGATAACTTCTTTTTATTCTTTCAACAAAAAGTATACCATATCAGACACAAAGATTCCATACGCCATCCCGATAAAAGCATTTTTGATCCTTATGCCGGATCGGAGCCGTATTCATCCTCGTCATACCCGTCCTCATCATAGTCGTCATCATCGTCTTCTTCGTCGTCTTCGTCATCGTCGTAGTAATCGATTTCATCGGAATATCTGTCATCATATCCGTCCGTATCATCTTCATCCCCGTACTCTTCTTCCGAATCTTCATCATCCCGCGGTCTGCGAACAAACAGATACAGGATATGGCTGTGATGCAGAAGAAATACAGCCGCCAGCATAAAGAGACAGGTATAGAATACGCCCACGATATAATAGTTTCTCTCAAGCAGATATCCGGCGCCAAATCCGAACCGGGCCAGAAGTCCTGTCAGCAGAAGTCCCATCAGCAGCAGATAGAAATCCTTAAACACCGCCTTGATCGCATCTACAAAATCGCCGAAGGAAGCATCAAAATACACGAAACGCCCCACCATAAGACCCAGGTAATACATCATTACCGGATTGTATTCGCTTTCATCCCCCACATAATTCAAAACCACCAGAATTATGATCACATAGAACATCCCAAGCATCCTGATGGTGGCTTTTTCGGATTTCGATACCGCGTTTATGCGTATGAGTATTTTATCCAGAATGGAGTTGAGCACGCAGGACAGACAGATCAGCAGCAGAAGAACGAAATCCCTGCCGCCCGACCAGGCATCCATCAGAACCTTAAGGACCGGTCCGGGCTGACCCGCCCCGCTCTGCAGCAGACCATATATATGATTAATGATCACATAGGCACACGAAAAAGACATGACAGAGGTTCCGGCCATGATCATCTCATAAAAACGCTGCACGCGGTCGCGAGACTTCTTAAACATCTGTCGGTCACGTTTGCCTTTCGGCAAGCCCGTGAGCGAGATCCTCGTGAAAACCATGATCAGCGCAACACAAATGGAAACACCGGCGAATGCCACGAGGAAAAATATCAGTTTTTCTTTCCATCCGAAATCCGGATTGGTATATGCTTCAACAGTCATAACTCAATACGCAGATCAGCATCCAAAAAGTACAGCGGTCCTGATCAGTTCATCAGTCAGTAGCTTTTGTACTACTTATACTTAAGGCTATTCTCGCTTTATATTCACTTATCGTCATAGTGTCCTTTACAGGTATATATATAAAGTATTCCGTCCTCAATATCGTATGTCAGGCGGTCGGCTTCGCTTATACGCCTTGAATAACCTTTACGATACTTCAGCGGTTCGGGCTTTCCAATTCCTTTCATAGCCACGTCACGCTCTACGCTCTTTATCAGGTCATTTATCTTTTTGGTGGTCTTTTTATCGGTCGCTTGCCAGTTTAGATATTCTTCCCACGCTTCATCACCCCATAATTTACGCATAGTCCTTATACCTCAATAAGTTCGTGTTCCTGCATTGTGCCTGCTGTCTTTTGGGCTATTGCTCTATCTATCCTGGCTAAATATTCAGCGTTCTTTTTTATCCGTTCCAGTTCCATGTATTCCCGTTCGGATACCATTACAACATTTTCATCTTTTGGACGTGATATTATAAATACTTCTCCTTTAAATACACGATCACATATATTCTTAAAATCGTTCTTTAGCGTTGTGCCTTTTACCGCTACCATACCTGATACCTCCCTTATAAAGTCATATCATTTTTAGTATCTTTTTTAAATTTAATTATAATACTGCTATTTCAGAAGTTCAAGCCCTATGCCGCTTGTGCCAGGGCTGAGAAAGCTGAGACTGAGACCATCGTTTACAATCTATTATAGTAAACGACTAAAAGTATAAATACTTTTGTCGTTTACTATAACAATTAATGCAGCTGCGCTGGTCGGATCTATAAAGCACTTGGACGGAGCAAAGAAAAGTATTATAATTGACAAAAGTGTAGAATTCTACAAAAAAGGAGATTATATGATCAAAAGAAATATGTATCTTAATCAGTTGATATCTGCCAGAGATAACGGATTTCCTAAGGTCATCACCGGGAATCAGAAGGTGTGGGAAATCGTATCTGTTGAAGGAGATATATAAAGGATATCTGCTTGAAGAGGGGATTGCTGAGGAAGATATACTGATACTGGAATTGGATGATGACAGGAATATTGCATATAGGGATCCCATCGTTCTGGGAGATTATGTGAGGCAATATTGTGCTGAAAAGAAGAAAAGCTATGTTTTTCTGGATGAAATACAGAAAGTATATACCATTATCAACCCAAACCTGACAGAAGAAAAACATGTCATAACCGGGAAGGAGGATAAAGAGGTAATTACTTTTGTTGATGTTGTTCTTGGATTATCAAGAGAAGATAATATTGACCAGCTCTGAAAGGTTGTATTTGAATGATGAGATTACCAAAGTTGTGGTAATTAATAAACCGGTAAAAGAAAGCCTTGACGAAAATGGGTTTACAATTATTGGAATAACGGAGTTTCTGCTAGAACTTATATAACGAAATCTATTGATGAGTATGCATCAATAGGAGAAGGGGCTGTCGTACTAAGTGATTAGTGCGACAGCCCCGTTTTTGGGATCAAAAGAACCGTCCCTGTGATCCAATTGTACCAATAGGACCGTCACCGGGACACAAAAATTATGGCTTTAATTGTCCGAATTAATGCCGTTGCATATGAGTATCCGGGTGTACTTGTACCGGATTTCATCCTGCCCAGTCCGCGTTTCTTACCAACGACAACCATTGTTGGTGGCAGCGTGAGTGCCCGTGCTGAGAAAGTATTCAGGGGTGTTTGACATGCGATCCTCTATACTCTTTCTCAGTTCAGCACCGCTGGCAGGTATTTTATCCTCTGCGTCAATGATGGAATCAAAACATTCGCTGCATACCCGGAGGCCAAATATAGTCTGATGCTTTGCCATAAACTGTTCATAATTCAGAACATTATATAACTGACCCAGACCATAAAGCTTGTCGTCTTTGGGAACCATTCGGAGACACTTTCCGCACCGGCATCCCTCGATGTAATCAAGGGCTTCAGCCTCATTGCCGTCACACCAATTGACGGCTCCGGCACATGTTGCGATGATGGTTTTCGCCTCTTCCAGGCCAATTCTGTCCGAGTCATACAGGCTGATAACACGTCTGACCACATCGTTCATTCCTCTTCCTATGTCGTGACAACTCATTTTTCATTTCTCCTTTCTCTCAATCATAGTCAGATTCGGTCTAAGGATCATAATATGATGTCAGTGTCAAAGGTATTTTGCCCCTTTTGATACTAATATCATAATATTTCTTCCATTTCCGGTATCTGACCGTCTGTGTGCTTCAACTTTATGGCATTACGCGTATGATAAAGAATTCTTTATAAAAAAATATACCATGGGCATATATTACCATATGTCCATGGTATGTGCAATAGAAATATTAAATTTTCTCTGATTATTATGAATTATTCTGAATGATTGTTGTTCGCTATCTTTTCGGTATATTTCAGTAATCGTTTTTTTTGCATCTGATCAAAGTTAACGGCTCTTTCAACGACAAGAAACAACTCCTCGTCCTCATCACGTCGTACCTCGAATGCATTCGGAGACGGATCATCCGTAGTCCCGACCAGATAATCGACCGATGTATGTAATGCTCTCGCTATTTCCTTAAGCATTTGTGGTGAAGGATTTCTCTCGCCGGATTCGTACCTCAGATAGGCCGGCTGTGACAGTCCGATTCGTTTGGAAGCCGCCTGTTTGGAAATCCCGAGTTTCTCCCGGCAAAGTTTCAGCCGCTCAATATCAATTTTCATGTCAATTCATCCCCTTCAGCTTTAGATTAATTGTTCGGATTAATGCTCTTGTCAATGAGCATACGGAGGAGCTTGTCCGCTCCGGCGTCTGCCACGTCGAAAAACTGCTTCAGGTCACCACCGATCCGCCCTACAACAGATACATTAAGTATAATCCACCTGCGGCAATGGAGCAAGGGGCTTTTGCACGTGGGCAGTGCTGAGAAAGCTGAGGCTGAGACACCGTTTACAATCTATTATAATGAACGTCAAAAATATTTTGACGTTCACTATAAAGCCTCCGGCGGGATGCGCACGGATTTGCAGAGGAAATTAATGCTTCGCATAGCAAATCCGGCGCAGTAAACGACTAAAAGTATAAATACTTTTGTCGTTTACTATTAATGCAGCTGCGCTGGTCGGATCTCCGGTACCGGGACTAATACATGGTGATTGTGATTTTCAGGATTTTGCTCTTTAGGATTTTTTTAGAAAAATAATGTTTCATCTGTTTCTATCTGTGATACAATAATCGGTAAGCGGAATCTAAATAAGATCTAGTCGGATGGCCGTACATCTTTTCTCTATTTCTGAATTTCCTGCTTAATCCTTTTTTC
>JAFUAB010000011.1 GCA_017460885.1 Lachnospiraceae bacterium | reverse complement strand
CATCGCATCGCATCGCATCGCATCGCATCAGCTGTAATTGCGCCCTTTTTTCGAATAAACTGCATATATTCGTGATGGATAACCGCTTACCGGACGGGGGAATATGCCCTGTCAGGTAAGGCGGTTTTTGCGTTAGCAATGAGGACCCCGGGGACGGAGTCAGCGGTTCATAAAGTGCAAAACAAGGAGGAGAGAAATGAGAAAGAAATTGACAAGGTTTTTGAGCCTGTTTCTGGCAACAGTGCTGACATTCACCTCGGTGGATCTGCCGGCTTTCGCTGCCGAAACGACAGAAACCGCAGAGAATGAAGCTCTGAAGGAAGAGCTTCGTAACATGGTAAGCGATGAGGAACATCCAAACGGAGTATTCGGATTCGCCGACACCATGATCAGCCTGTCTGAGGGCGAGGACGGGATAATAACCGTGACCCGTGCCGGTAATACGGATAATCCCGCGTCTGTCGTTTTTAAGGCGGTGGATATTTCGTCCGTGTATGGACAGGATTATACCCTGAGTGTGAATAAGAGCATTTTCGGAGACAGTGAGCTGAAGGAAAATCCGGATACGGTGCCCCTGATGCAGGCTTACGGTGACGTGTATTCGCCCGAGGTGGCCGTTGACAAGGAGATTGATGCCGGGACGGCTGAGGAGATGCTGGAGGGTGCAGTTATCGCGGAGACTGATGAGAATAATGCTGGGACTGATGAAGAGATGCCGGAGGGTGTCGCTCCGGGGGATGCTAACGACGTTGAAAATGATGCCGCATCCGGAAATGTGACGGTTGCCGGCGTGGAGGAGACGTCAGAGACGCCTGACGAAGATGTGACGGTAACCGAGGTGACCGGCGAGGGCATGGACGATGAAGTCCCGGCCGGCGAAGGTGCGGCCGATGAAGACATGGGATTCCACGGGCGCAGCAATGGTCTGTTGAATGTTTATAAGGCACAGACGGGTGAGACGGCTCCGCTCTACGACTGGAGGGAATACACTGAACGGGAAGTTACAGAGGATGAGGCTGAGAATCTTGCCACAGGCAATGCAAAGACCCGTAAGGACTTAGAGCAGCTCGATGGCGTTACGGTGACCCTGACTTTCAAAAAAGGCGAATACAAAAAAGAAGTCAGGGTTTCGGCCATTGATGATAAAAAATCGGAGTCGGAAGAACTGTTCATCTTCCTGTTGCAGGATGCTGAGAATGCGGAGATAGGCGAAACCTATAACGGTTACGTTAACATTATCGATAATGATGAAAAAGAGGAGATGACCTATTCGATAAGGGAAAACAAAATGACCGTGAGCCCTGATGATCCTTACGTTTCGGTTACCGTATCGAGGACGAGCGGCATAGACCGTATGGACATCGTGACCGTAGGCACGCAGGCTGTTGATGCTGTGCCCGACGCGGACTACGAGGTGACCCGCAGGGAACTGCTGTTTGCTCCCGGCGAAACGGAGAGAACCGCCGAGATCAGGGTATATCCGGGCAACAGCACTGAGGACAGGCACTTTTGGATCGGACTGATCAGTGACAGCGGTAATGTTGAAGATACCGGAAATGCCTGCCTGGTAACGATCCCCGGATCTGAGGCAGCGCAGGAGACTGCTGATTCCCTGCCGGAGGAATACCTCAACGCCGTTGAGCAGCTCGGAGACGGGAAAATGGATGGTGCCAGGGAAACAGTCTACTATACAGCTGACATGTTCGATCTCGATAATGGTACAGGATCGTACGTGGGAAGTCATGGACGTTATGTTACTCCTTATAACAGCAGGATGCCATTTGACCTAAGCGGTGCGGACTATATGTGGTTTGATATCGAATACTGGGGTCACACCAGCTACGGAATTTTTGGCAAGCCTGACACCAAGGATATGCATCTTGAGATATTGGATGCGAACCATAAGCAGATGCTCAGCCTCAAGGAGACATATAAAGGTGCGCCGAATTTTTCAGATGCAAGGCACTGGCGGTTCTTTGTGGACGTCAATGACCTGCATGGAGATCTTTCAAGCGTTTACCTCCATCCCTGGGTATATGGAGTGGGCACCTGCCTGTGCAATGACGTTTATTGCAAGATCGACTCGGTGGTGATCGGATATAATCCCTTCGAAATAATGATCAACAATGCCAATCCGAACAATAAGTACACGGAAATGCAGTATAACGGCAAGGATCCTTCCACGGCAGTCGATACCGGATTTGATGTGAGGTTTCCTGACGTATACCTTGATGACGGTACAGTCAAGGGCAGTGACAGAGCCACATATTGCAGCGGCGACGTGATTCATGTTAAGCAGGGAGATCCCAGAGGAACGAACAGTCAGGGAGTCTCTCCCACATCTGATGTGGTGGAGCTGAAGGGCTTCAGGGTGCAGAAGGTCGGTGCCGGTAATCCCATGAGCAGTGAGGTGATTCCCATCGGATTCCAGGTTAACAAGGAATTTATGAGAAAGTACTTCACCAAGGATTATCTTTTTAACGGCATTCAGACGAACAAGCTGATCCAGCTGGTGCCCGTGTATGAACTCAAGACTGCCAAGGTGCGCTTCACCAACAGCTTCGGCAAGGTGACCCAGGCTGACGGCAGCGAAGAAGTAAGGGGCGGATATGTTCATTATGATGACGGAACGGAACTAACCATAAACAAGCTTGACACCATCAAGGTTGAGGCTTATGCCAATGGTACCAATGCCATTACCAGGATCACTCTGTCGGGCAAGAAGAACGAGAATGACATGACCATGTCGTCAACAGGCAGGGACAGCTCACAGAACATTGCCCCGGCTCAGCCTACCACGTTCGTCACTCACCTTGGAGACAGGGATCTGACCTATTATCAGGTAGGGATCGAGTATGATACCACCACTCTCAAGGTAATGCCGGATCCCAAGTTCAAGAATTTCGAGGACATAAAGAAGGGAGCGGTCACCTATACCCCCAAGGGCGAAAAAACGCAGACGTATAACGGCGGAGAGGCTTTCAGTCTGTCAGACGTTACCATTAACCAGACCTACAACATAGCCGGACTGACAAACAACAAGGATGACGCCGGCAAGGACAATTATAAGGTGATGTGGCGTGACGGTACCCTGGATGAGGACGAGGACGGTGAATGGGTGGAGAATGACCCCGGCTACAAGTCCTTCGTTCCATCGTCCGGAAGTGTGCTGCCTTACACGACCAGGCGTCCCACCAGCCGCATCTACTACAGCTTCGTGCCCAGGAGCAACGCTCAGCAGCCCGCGCCTATAGTCGGCTGGCTTATGCTGGAGGACAAGCTGCTGCTCTCCGGAATGACTAAGACCAAGGGTCTTACCGGAGCGCAGATATGGGCTGACAACCAGACGGCATCGACGTCTTACGGAACCTACAAGGGAACGAGCGGCAACGGCTTCTACCGGCTGGATTCACCTTCATTCTCCGTGCTGGATAATTATCTCGTGAACATAGGTTATGACGGCCCCGAGGGGATCATCAACACGGGAGTCACGCAGATTCCCGGGCGGGCTCAGAATGTCGTCGTATCCACCTATGAGGAACTGAGGATCGATAACGTAAAGCTCTTCAAAAAGGAAAAGGACGGCAAGGATGAGAACGGAAATCCTAAGGAGGGTGAGTACAAAGCCGAAACGCCCACGATATCAAACGGATATTTTGTAAAATGGACAAACGGAAATCATAATTACCGAATTCAGATGACACCTTCGGCGGAAGGCGTCAAGATAACGGAAGGCGTGCTTAAATTCTATAAGGACGACACGTGCCTGACGCAGAACGTCAAGGGCACGGTAAATGATGCTTCAGGCGAGTTTACCTTTGATTTCAATCCCGATACTCTCGGACTTGAGGCGGGCACCGTCCTGGCAGTCGCGTTTACCGACAATAAGGGCCGCACTTATCTGCAGAGGGAGGTAGGCATCGAATTCAGGCAGACCATGGGCGTGGTCCAGGTGGTGAACAGCTTCCTTGGAGGAAAGCAGACTGGTGTCGACCTGATCGGCAACGTGGACATGCTCTTTAACCTTGGCTGGGGCGGAGAATTTGACGACGTTGAGATCAATGATTCAGGTGAAAAGGTCATTTCCATCGGATACAACTTTGATGCCATCAGCACCCAAAAAAAGAAGAAACCCCTTGATGACGCGGCTAAGAAACTGGCGGATGAGATTCAGAACAAGGCCGACAAGGAAAAGGCACTCCAGGAGGTAATGGATAAGTACTCCGGCGACAAGGCGGATTCCAAGGAAGCCGAGGAGGAAATGCAGAAGGCCATCAAGGAAGTCGAAGATGCTGAGGCCGCAAGAGTCAAAGAAGAAGAAAACTTTAAATCCGCATCTAAACAGGCAGTCACGCCCGAAAAGAAAAAGGTGAAGATGGGCGGAAAGGCTGAAATGGAAGTGGGATTCTCATTCGCCATGACATTTGCCTATGATAATGGAGATTATTACTTTAAGAGTCTGGTTCTGACCGCTGAACTGGAAGGTGAAGTAAGCGGATCGGTACAGTTTGCCACGCCTATAGGCGTTACAGTCACGATAACTCTGGCACTTTCGGGAGGAGCAAAGGCCAGCTTTATCGTACAGACCCGCGGTGATAATGATGAGAGCAAACGCTATTACGTCTCAAAGGTAGGCGATGAGGGGATCAACGTCTGGGATTTCAATCCCCGTGACGTAAACAGGAAGTTTGATTCGTACGGCGCGTTCATCCTGACTCCCAAGATAACGCTGGATGTCAAGGCAGGCGTTCTGGGAGACACGGTCAGCGTAACGTTGTCGGGCGGAGCCGAGTTTAACCTGGTCTTCTATGCCAATAAGGAAGGAGATTCGGGCAGGGTAAGGCTTACGGCCGACCTGAGTGTCCATGTCCTGGTATTTGACTTTAAGAAGAATTTCGTCAAAAAGGACTACAATCTGTTTGGCGATGATACGAGCAACCTTGGAGCAGCGGCCCTGGGAGCTCTGGAGCAGGAGAACGTATTGTATGAATCCGCAGACGGCTTCGAGCCTGAGGACGTAAGCTACATGGCCGGAGGCAGCACCTGGTACAGTGAGGAAGAGGAGGAGATGTTAGCCCTTGGTGCCGGAACCAGCGATCCCGAAAAGTTTACGGAGAGAGTCATGGCCAACAAGATCGGGTCAGATCCCAATTTCGACATGACTTATCTTGGAAACGGCCGGTACGCGGGAGTATTCCTGAACGTGCCGGCGAACAGGGTGGACGCAGGAAGTGATTCCAAGGCCGCGTACTACATGTACTATGACGGATCAAAGTGGACCGAACCTGAAGTGCTGGAGGAAGACAGCACGCTGGACGGAGTCCCCAGGATATATTCCCTGGGAGACAGGGGAGCAGTGATCATCTGGCCCAGCTCCAACCCGGATCAGGGTCAGTATGAAGATGGCAATGATGAAGAAATTGCAAAGCTGAATTCACTTGATCTTCATGCAAGGTTCATTGATCCTGACGGTAAACTTAAGGGCGATGTCCAGGAGGTGACCAGGACGACCCATGATGAAGTCGATCCGAAGTATGGTGAGTTCGACTGGTCAGACACTGCGGCGGATGTTTCCCCCATGGTGTCCTACAGTGACAACAGGATGATCGTATATTATCAAAAGCAGTATTACGAAGCATCAGAATACGAAACCTCGGAGGATGGAACAGTAAAGGCCAGAGCGCTGGTGGGCGACGTCATTAATCCCAAGTTCAGCCTGATGGCATACAGGATCTATGATTTTGAGCGAAATGAGTGGATAGAACCCGAAGCATCCGAAGAGGACATCGCCGGCATTTGGGCTGACTTCGCCAGTCTTCCCGAGGAGGTGAGGGATGAAAGGATACAGGCATACAGCCGTTGCTACTATGGACAGAGATTCTGTGACCCCCTTCCCAACGTCAGGGTCATTGAAGAGATCGACGAGACCACCGGCTACAGGAAGGCCGGGACGAAACCCGAGTATGAGGATCAGGGCTATATTCCCGTGATCCTTGACTCATCATCATGCAGCCTGGATGCTGTCGGACTGTATGCATTCAGCGTGGACACCGACGGAGACCTGGAAACCGTGGAAGACAGGGAGATATATCTGCAGGTGTATGACTTTGAGTCCGATGAGATGACGGCTGTCGTCATCCTGACCGCCGACAACGTTTCCGATACCGATCCGGATCTGGTGATGCTTGACGATTCGATATGGCTTTCCTGGCTTAAGGACGGAAATATCGTAACCATGGATGTATCCTATCTGACGTACGACTGGGAAAATTCACTGGAGAAGGTTTATGAAGACTGCTACGTCATTAACAAGGAAGAACCTGCAGACGGTACGATAGGATACATTGCTCCCATAGAGATAGTCCACGGGGACAGGCTGGAGACGGTTGAGGGAGCCGACAAGAAAAACGAAAGCAGCATAACGTCATTCCAGTCCGAAAGCAATGGCGATCAGATCTACTACATATGGGCAAAGAGCGGTACCAATCTTAAGGAAGGTGTCGAGGAGAACACTCCTGAAGCTGAGGATCCCGAGAATCTTGTGCTTGAAAGGCACCTGTACAGTGCAAGGGTACAGGTGGTACCTTCTGACGTTGAGACTTCCGGCAAGCCGATTAGCATGATCAGCGGCATTACGATGCCCATTCAGCTTACTGAAGAGAACGGAATGAGTTATGACTACGTGTCCTTTGACGTGGATGAAGAAAAGAACATCAATGGCCTCGCCTGGAAGGCTCCTTCCATGATCAAAACCGAGGGAGGCATGTCGTATCCCGTCGTCGACGTGGAGGATGCCGTTCCAGTGAGATTTAAGACGCTGAATGACGGAACTCCCGAGATCAGGGATGCAGGATTTTCTTACGCCTCAGCCGGAGATACCGCCGTCTTTGCTTTTGACGTGCTTAACGACGGCTATGAAACGCTTGATGGCATTACCGTCAGGGCAACCGACGCTGCAGGCAATCCCGTTTTGACCAGCCTTGATGAAGAAACGGGAGAAATTTCGACCGTAGAAAGCATTACGATGGATGGACTCACCGGAGGTAAGGCACAAACCTTTACCGGGCAGTTTGCCCTGAATGAGGATGCAAAGGATGCAAGAGCCGCGATCACGCTGACGGATGCCGCAGGCAGCATCCTGAGAGTGCTTGACATCAGGGAAAAGCTTGAACCATACGTAGTTCTTGACAGCCTTGAAGCTACTGAGACCGCACAAAGGGGCATCTATCACGTAAAGGGTACCCTGACCAATCTGGGTAATGCCAAAACGGGAGAGAACGCAGAGATGATCCTGGGATATGAAATGGGCACGGAGTTTGAAGCATTGCAAAATGTCGGATACGGAAATGATCCGATCCTGCCCGGTGATTCCAGAGTTATTGAGACTGACCTGACCATTCCCGATGAATATTTTACCGCTGCGACCGATGGATCCGGCAATGTGACCGAGACCTTCAGGCTCATGGTAGAGACGGATCGTGATACCATCAGCGATGTAACGGTTGAACGCAGGGCAAGCGTTGATGCGGTAAACACGGTAACAGCCATTACAAACATGACCGTATACGGAGGAGAACCACTGTCATTTAACGCAAACAAAGTGGGAGAAGTCATAACTCTTGATCCGCAGGTTGAGTCAGAACTGGCACGCACGGAAACGGGATACGTAGTAAACAAAGAAGGAGTGCTTATTTCGAGCGACAATGTTATGGTGACCGGAGCCGAAAACCTGAAATACCGCTACGAAGTTGAATCATCTCCTGAGGGCGCGGTGAGTGTAGATACTCTTGGTAATCTTACGGTTCAGAAGAGCGGCTCAGGCTTTATCAATGTTTATGCTTATTATGATGAGGGAGACCTGCAGGCATACAACTCACTCTCCAAAGATGATGTATCCATCAGTTCGGATACGGCCGATGGTTATGTCACCACCGCAACGCAGGGATTAAAGAAATATTCATTCGCGTTCCGGGTTTCAAGCAGGACCGGCGATGAGAAATTTATTTCAGGCGGACTTGCCTACTATAAGATCGGAGATGATAAGGTCACTGTTGCAGGACTTGCAGACGGCGTTTCCAGGACAAGTATCTCGATACCCGCTACGGTGAAGTTTGCCGATGACAAGACGAAGTATGAGGTAGTGGCCATTGAACTTGGCGCATTCGCAGGCAATACAGATATCAGGAGCGTATCCGTCGGCAAGAATGTTGAAACCATCGGTGCACAGGCATTCATGGGCTGTACTTCGCTTAAGAAGGTGACTCTTGGAGCAAGTGTAACCGAAATACTGGATAGCGCATTCGAGGGATGTGCCGCGCTTACATCGGTTGGCCTTAAGGATGGGCTGAGGGAGATCGGCAATAACGCTTTCAGGGAATGCGTATCCCTTAAGACCGTCACGATACCGAAGAACGTGGATAAGATCGGCGATTCAGCATTTTTCGGCTGTGTTTTGCTCGGGAAGGTTACGGTTAAGTCAACCCTGCTCATGGAAGCCGGCATCGGTAATGATCCTTTTGAGGGCATTCCGGAGTATTGCGAGTTCGTACTGTCAGGCACCGGCGATCAGCTGGCAGCCTTGCAGGCACTTACGACCTGGTCCGGAGACAGGTTCTACGTCAGGGGCGTGCAGTACGCCGTATCCACTGCCAATGCAGTCCGGGTCGTAGGCGTAGATAACGTCGACGTTACCGTCGCCAAGGGCCGCGTTACCATACCGGCCAGGGTTAAGTACCTGGGTATGAATTATGACGTAACTAGAATTGACAGCGGTGCCTTCAGCGGCAACGAGTACATTACGAAGGTTACCATAGGCAAGAACGTCAGGGAGATAGACAGCGGAGCATTCGAAGGCTGTACGGCCCTGACATCCGTGAAGATACCCGCAGGGGTAACCGTCATTCATGACGATACGTTCATGGGATGTACGTCCCTGAAGACTGTGACCATCGGCAAGAATGTGACCGTGATAGATGACAGGGCCTTTGAACGCTGCGGCGCGCTGAAGTCCATAAAAATACCGGCCAAGGTAACGGAAATCGGAACGGAGGCATTCGCAGAGTGTACGTCACTTAAGAAGGTTACACTCGGCAAGGGCTTAAGAACGATCGGCGAAAGCTGCTTCGAGGATTGCGTGAGTCTTACCTCGATAACGATACCCGCTAACGTGACGACGATCTGCGATTACGCGTTCAACGGATGCAAATCCCTGAAGACCGTGACCGTCAAGTCTGCAAACCTTGCCAGCATCGGTAAGGCAGCGTTCAACATGATCGATGAGAAGGCCGTGGTGAAGCTGTCGATCGGGAAGGACGTAAAGGAAAAGATCAGATCGCTGTTTACTTCCAAAGCCGGAATTAACGTCGAAGAAGGTATGACGATCAAGTAAACCGGAATCAGGCGAAGGTGAAGCTGCTAGTGAATAGTAAAAAACTGCATGGAGGAAGATGAGGATATATGAGATCGTTCAGATAGGAGGAGATATGCAGGCAACGATTATAACGGAAAGAAATGCGGATTATTTTTTAGGGGTCGTCGATACGGAGTCTCTCGTAAACAGCGACGTTTTTATTGGCGCTGTAGATGAGGAAAGCGACGCTGCGGTCGGAGTTCTTGCGGCAGGTGCGGGCGGAGATCATACGCTTGCCATACGTTACATTTTTGTGGATGAGGACAGCCGCAGAAAGGGCGCGGGCAGGGCTATGATATCGCTCCTTATCGATGCGGCGGAGGACATGGATGCCGAGGCGGTGGTGTGTGCCCTGGTCATATCCGAGGAGGAACTCGAAATAAGAGATTTCCTGCTTTCCTGCGGCTTCGCGGAAATTGAACCGGATGATAGCGGTATGGTACTGCTGACATATGATCTGTCGGCGGAGGTGTTTGAATCATAAAACAGGCGAAAATATATGAGCATCGTGTAACTGTCCTGCAGGCTGAACAGTTACAGCGGTTTTTACCGGAAGAAAGGAGATTACAGCAATGGGAATAAATCATATGGATGAGCAGCAACTGAAAAAAATACCGAAAACTATACATGTTAACCGCACGCTTGAGTCGGAAGCGATACACGGTAACCTTGAGGCCGGGGAAACGAAGAGCAGAAAGTTTTCACTGGATCCGCTTGCGCCTGAGGATCTGGCTGAAAAACCAAAATTAATGGATGATGCCTTAAATCCGCTGATAAAAAGAGAGCTTATGCTTCGGAAGGAAAATGCCCCTCGCGCCGATGGAAAAGATACCGACCTGACAAAGATGACCGAGGCCCTTGACAAGGGGAAATATTTTGATGCCGATGAGATCGCGGAAAAGCAGTGGATTTCCCGCTCCATGGATTCGTTTGTTCACAAGCAGGAAAAAGAAAAAGCTCGTGAAGAAAAACGCAAAGCTCACGAGGCAGAAAAAGAGAAAAGAGCCAAAGCAGCAGAAAAGATGGACCAGGAAGCATTTGCGTCTGAGCATACGGTAGAAAAGAACAGCAGCAGGCTCTATAACATGATAGCCGAAGCCCGTAGTCTGATCGGAGTGACCAGAGATGTGTATCAGCTGGAGTATATACCGTCTAAGGAACTCATGGTAAAGGACTACAAGGGAGCTTTTTCCGATAAGCTTAATGACAGAAAACGTATGGAAACGAAGAAAAACAAGAGATCCAGACTGTTTCAGAAGATAAGGAACGAGGAACTTTTAAAACAGGCGGAAAGGGAATCGGAGCAGGGTGCATTAGGCGTAATGGAGGAAACGGTCAATGCACAAAAGCTGGTCTTATCCGATGAAGAAGCATATCGTGACCTGTCACAGTTTTTGGTGCGGGAAGACAAGGAGTATAATCTCACGCTGCTCAGAAAATATATCGGTAATAATGAAAATAAAGGTCCCGGAGGAAGAGAAGGACAGGATATACAAGCGGCTCTCGACATTATGGCGCAGTCCCTGTTTACTATTGATATCAACAGCATCTCCTTCCAAACGGATGCGGATATGATCAGGAATGCCTCTGTACTGGAGAGTCTCTCAAATCGTGTGGCCGCCTTTGACCGCATGGCAACAAAGCATCATTATATGGACAATATAGAGGGAAACGTGAAGGACATGCTGGAGGAAAGACTGCAGTCCCTGCGCTCTATAGCCGCGTATTATAACATTCGTAAGGAAATCATCAAAAATCCTTACTACAGGGATCACTACAATGAGGAGCTTTCCATGGATACCGGGGCGGCAAATACGCCGGAGCAGAAGAAGATCGCCGAGCTTCTGAACAGATCCTATATCCTGGGGCAGACGATGATGCGGTTAAACGGCGTGGATAAAAAACGTATGGAACGCCGCGCCGAGCCGAATTATAATAACCGGGACGCCAAGGCTTTCTATGAACGGATGAAGGCCGAATATAACAATCCGAATACACTTAAAGAGCTTGTATCCAAGACTTACAGCGAGAAAACAACGGAAGCGAAGAAGTCGATGGAATCCACCATGCCTTATGATCAGAAAGAAAGGAAGGACCGGATTTCCCAAAACAATGAACTTTTTGAGACTGCTATGGATAATGTACTGGCGTACAAAGGGAATATGCGGCAGAATACCGTGGAAAAGGATGCGCCTTACAGCGAGGAAATCTTAAGGGCCAGACTGGAGGAGCTCGAAAAGCTGGATATACATGAAATGAAATGCGAAAGCATTCCCGATATCATCCATCATTATCATGAGAATATGAAGCTGTGTGAGCAGGCGGAGGATATTCACTTTGAGCTTGTCAGAGGGGTAGAGCGCGGCTTTAAGCTCTCAGACGAGGATGCCAAAAGGATCAGGGCGAAGCTTACATTTTTCCATAGTATCCGTAACACCATAACCTTCATCAACAGTGAAATCGCCATAGATAACACCAATCTTAAAAAGACGGATGAAGAGTGGAATGATTACATTAAAAATCTCTTGCGATTAAAAAAATTTCAAGGCCCCGTGTTCCTTCCCGGTGCCGTAGAGGAACTGGTCTCACAGTGTGAGGAAAAGGTGAATAAGGAAACGATCGGTCTGGATGATAAGATAAAGCATCTGTGGAAATATTTATCTCCTTCCAAGCCCGCCGGGGAGGTTCCGCCGGAGGAGATCACGAAGCGAAAAGAGCGTTTTCAGTCCAACGCAATAACAGCGGAGTTTTTGGATCGTCAGATTGACATAAGAGGCAAAGTCGGTGACATGGGTCCTGCCGTGCTGAGAGCGTGGTGTCGAAAGAACGGGAAAAAGTATCATATACCCAACGCAGGCAGCAGAACTATCATGGGTTTTTTGAAGGGAAAGCCTGCAGATGAGATGATACGGCTTTATAAACTCATCACGGGAACCGCCGGAGAGCAATATATGTTTTGGAGAGAAGTATACAATGCCTATAATTCGATACCTGTAGAGCAATTCTCCGCAAACCCGCGGTATAAAATGTTTGATGAATTCTATAAAAAACAGGCCGTATCCTTAATAGGAGCAAATCTTGTTGATGTTGCAGATAATATGGCTGAAATATATAAGAATCAGAGGAGACGCGGATGGCTGAAGCTCCCCGAAGGCATAGAGAGCATTGAGGAACTGCAAAGAGAGGGAGACTTTAAATATAATTTTTGCTGTAACTATATTTCAGGGCCTTTGGATGGATTGCTGCAGCTGCCTGCCACGGAATGCAGGAGTCTTATTTCGATGGAGGAGATGGGTTCCTTCAGCGATGAGAGGCTTGAGCTGATAAACCGTAGGTTATCAGATGCGCAAGCAGGAGAAATCGAGGGTGAGGACATCGAATCCCAGGAGTTCGAAGATATTTACAAGGTATTGCATAGTGCAAGCAACTTTGTTCAGCAGGAGATCCGGTACCGCAGGAAGAGGGTGATGAAGAGAAAGAGGTCAAGCATGGATATGGATCTGACGGAGCTTGAAAAAGAAGAGAGAAATGAGCTGCACGCAAAAGAAAAGAAGTATTTAGATAAGTACAATGAGGAATCCGATCGGATCTGTCTTGATCATAGCGATGCGATATACAAAGTCTATGCAAATGAGATATCAAAAGACAGTAAAAAATTCATGTCGATCAATCCCGTGGCCTATTCTTCCATGTTAGGCAATATGTCATATTTTCAGGGGACTACGGAGAAGGAAACCATCGATACCTTTAAAAGGATATCGATAAGAAACGAGAACGCCACAACGGAAGAGATAGTGGCAAAGAGGGTCGAATATGAGAAGATCCTGAAATTTATTCTGGATTTTGACCTGAAGCTGTTTTCCTTTGATAGTATGGATGATCTGTTAAGCATGAATAATGTCGACCTTCGTCAAATGTGCAGGATGATGCGTGATTTTAACAGTGATCAGATTTTGTCAGATTATACAGAGCTTAGAGATGTTTACTGGGATGCAGACTGTACCATGGACAAGGAAACGATACAACTGATCGCGCGAAAAGTAGAATTTATTAAAGGAATGGCAGCCTTCTATGATCTGTATCCCCGGCTGAAGGGGATTGAGGGGTTTGATCCGGATAAGTTTTTGGATCTTTCGACTGATGAGATAACGACTGCCATGAAAAAGGTTGATCCTGTCAGTGCTACACCTTATCAACTTGTCATGACTGTGGCATTTTACAAAAACAACGGGTTTGCACCCCCGGTGGATGCGGAAAAAGTCTTTGAGGTAATGCAGGACTGGACTTTTACTACGGAAAAGCCTCCTGTCATTCAGGAGGAGATTAAAACCCCCAGGACGCTGAGGACTCAAAGAAAGTGGGAAAGCACGGATCCGGCGGACATTGAAAAAGAAAAACGCCGCTATAAGGAAAATGAGCTGTGTGCAAAAGACAGGGAGTCTCTGGAAAAGTACGATCAGGAATCTGAACGGATATATTTAAGTCGTTACCATTTAATACACGATTATACTAATAATGTAATAAAACCCGATCCAAAAGGATATGCGAATATCAATCCCAGGCTATATTCTACCGTGATAAGCAATATGGCTTATTTTCAGGGGGCTACGGAGGAGGAAAGCCTCGATATCTTTAAGAAAATGGCAATAAATAACGAGAAGGCCACAACCGAAGAGAGGGTGGCAAAGAGGGTCGAATATGAGAAGATCCTGAAATTCATCCTGGATTTTGATCTGAAGCTGCTTTCCTTTAACAGTATGGATGATATGTTAAGCATGAATAATCTTGACCTTCGTCAGATATGCAGGATGATGTATGATTTTGACAATGATACATTTCTGGGAGAATATTCAGAGCTTAGAGATAAACACCCGGATGCAGGCTGCACTCTGGACAAAGAAACGATACAATTTATCGCGCAAAAAAATGAATTTATAAAAGGAATATATCCTTTATACAGTATTTATCCGAAGCTTATGGCGAAGAAGGGGAACGGGTATGATCCGGATCAGCTTTTGAAGCTGTCGCATGAAGAGATAATGAAACTCATGCCGAAGAATGATCCTTCCCGTCGTGATCTCTACATACAGCTCACGACTGTGAAGTTTGCCCTTAATGGCGGGTTTAAGCCCCCGGTGGATGCGGAAAAACTCTTCAAAGAACAGTTGAATTCGGGTAAGCTTATGACGAAAAAGGCTCATATCTGGTAATATGGAGATTGTATATATCGACAGCGAAAATCTTATGGATTTTTATGCATATATTGATGAAGATATGCAGGAGGATCTGAAGCGCATATTTTTCAACGGCATCGGCGCCCTTGACGACGGGGGCGCTCCTGTCGGAGCGCTTGTCTATGAATTGAAAAACGGCGACAGCGAAAAGGATACGCAGAGCCGCATACGGCTGCTTAAGTGTGAAAACGATCAGATTTCAAAGATCCTCCTGGAGGAATACAAAACGGCAGTCTCGGATGAACAGGTGGCGGAAAGCTATTATGAATCGCCGGACCGGTATATGGCAGACCGTCTGGAAGAAAACGGGTTCTCGCAGGAGTCGGCCGAGGCGCTTGATATCGTAGTTACCATGGCGGATATCAAAAGACTTATTTCCACATTTAAGATTACCAGGGTTCCGGACTATATACTGCCGCTGTCCGATATTTTTGTACACCAGTACAGGACATTTATCAAAAAATGCCTGTCTATGGGTTCTTTCGGGCTGCTGGATGATCTGGCGTATCTTTCCATGAGCTGGTTCGAGGATGATATCTCATCCTGTTCTGTGGCGGATGACAAGGTGGATGGGCTGCTTTTGATGAAAAAGGCTCCATCCGGGCTGCTTCATGTGCTTCTTTATATTTCCTACGGACCGCAGTATCAGAAGAATCTTGCACTTATGATGGTTCATACGGCATTGAAGATTGCTGAAAACTATCCGGAGGATACCAGGATCGTGATCCGCAGACATAATGATGCGGTAAAAAAGCTTACGGACAGGTTATTTGCGGAAAGTAAGGGTGAGCAGGTATATAAAGGCAATAGAAGCGAAAACAGCTGATAAAAGAGAGGCAGTATGAGTATTAATACGGACAAGATAGCAAATATAGATATCAATTTCGCAGCCGTTATTCTGATGCTGGGAGTGCTTGTTGCGGTATTGAGGAAAAAGCATACGGGAAACAAAGCAGATACGGCTTATCTGTTTATGGTGGCTTCGACGCTCTTTTTGGCAACGGACGGACTGCTTGTGGCGTTTTTGAGAGGGCCGTATCATCCCGGACCGTATGTGCTTGTCATGATACTTGAAACGCTTTTGGAGGTCTCATTAAATCTGACCATGCTCATATGGTTTCTGTATACGTTTTTCGTTATGTATGACAGTATGGATTATCTGAAGCGAAAGCTGGTGTTATATTTTGCGCCGGTCGTCGTGCTTTTGGTACTTGATATCGTTAATATTTTTACCGGTATGCTATGGTATTATGACAGCAATACTGTTTATCATGATACCGGCTTGTACGTGCTTCAGGACGTATTTCGCTATGCGTATCTTTTCATGTCGACATACCAGTATCTGCGCTATAAAAAAGAAACCGGCGGCATGCCTTTCTTTTCAATATGGCCGTTTATCGTGCCGATGCTGTGGGGCACTCTGCTGGAAACCCTGACGGGATGTACGGCCTTTCACCTGGGTATCTCCATAGGTGTTGCGATGCTCTATTTCATCTCCGCCGACAAAAGCAGTTTTATTGATGAGGTAAGCGGCTTTTACAATGTGAATTATCTTAAGGATCTGCATAAGCGGGTGATAAACCGGGAGGCAGAGCCCAGCGGCATACTGCGCGTTGAGCTTCCTGCAGCTTCCGATATCGCAGGCTTTTGTGAGGGCTTTGGAAAGGTGCTCCCGGAAAAAAGTGAAACCGTAAGGACGGGTGAGGACTGCTTTGTTACCTTTTTGTACGGAAATGCAAGGGGGATTATCAATATGCTTCTTGCTGACATTGACACGATAGCCGGTGAGCATAATATGAAGATTACCGCCGGCAGCTCATCAAAGGAGAAAAATGAGACATCGGCGGAGTTTTTCGAAAGAAATATGGGCGAGCTTTTAAGACAGTAACACTTTTATCGGAATTTGGGAGGCTGATTGATGTTTTATCTGACATACAGGGATTATGCCACATTGATCATGGACAGCGGCACGCTGCTTATTGCTTTCAGCATCATATATCTGATCCTTCATCACAGAAAAAAGAGGAGTGCAGATGAGGACATTTTTTTATTGCTTTTGATCTTGAATATTGTTATGGCGGCGGGGGATATCCTCGGATATCTTTTTGAAAACAAAGCTTTCCCGGGCAGCAGGGAGTTGTCGTTGATCGGAATGACGGTTTTTTATATCGCCTTTGTGCTTTTATTCATGACGTGGCTGTGTTACTGCCGGATCCGGTTCAGGGACGGAGGCGTATCAAAGAGGCAGCGCTTTGCTCCCGAGTATCTGCCGGGTATGGTGATGCTTTTTCTTATTGTGATAAACATCTTTACGGGCTGGGTGTTTTACTATGATGAGAACTGGCTGTACCACAGGGGAGTCCTGTTTATTCCCATGTATATTATTGTAGCTGGTTATATCATGGCAGGCATACTCTGTCTTTCGAAATACCGGGATAAAAGCGCAGGCAGAGCCACTGTTCCGGCATGGGTGTTTGTCCTCCCGGTCGTAGTCGGTGTGGTATTTACCTTTCTCGTACCGGATTCTGCTTCTTTTGCGCCCTTCAGTACGGCCGTTTCAATAGTATTTACTCATATGGGTACGGTCAATGAGTTCAACGGATGAGACGGTAGGTGAATATAATTTTTGTTATGTCAACGATTTTTATTGAAGTTGTGACTGTCCTGTCTTTGACAGTGTTTTGATGGAAAAAGTCCCGTGAGCCGCTCTTGGAGCGTGCTCTGGGACTTTTATAAATTTTACGGTTACACGTTACACTATTTGTTATCGCTGTAACTGACTTTTAAAGGAAGCCCGACCTACGCGATGCTACGGTCGGCCTTTTATTCATAAGTGGATACCTACAGGTACCGGATTAATCCTTAGTCTGCTTAGGTGCTTTATTATCTGCCCGCTTATGATTGTCAACCCCGTAGCCGCTCTGCGGTGCGCACAGCAATGCGCATAGCGCATGCTGGAGCGCAGGGTTGACCATCATATACGGGCAGATATTCTGTAATCAAGCAGACTAAGGCTCTATAGGCGCATAGCGCCATTTATTAAAGGGCAGGGGCGTAAGCCCCTGGCTTCCTTTACTACTTTTTTGTCAGAGAGATGATATTCCTCATTTTTGCAACGGGGACGATCTGTTTTGAGGTGCAGAATCCAAATGCTTCATGGAGGGCATCTGTCAAGCCTGTTCTTGTGTATACAGGTTGATAACCTTTACCTTCATATTTCATGAAATCCATTTCCTGTAATACAGGAAGTATCTGATCGATCGTGTATTTATTGTCGAGTTTTTTCTCTACGTAGCGGTATACTATCAGTGCAATAAAGCAGGTGATAAAGTGGGCGAGTATCCTGTCTTGGCGATTTAGATACACAGGACTAGCTTCGAAATCCGTCTTCATTATCCTAAAACATTCCTCGATTTCCCATCTGCGTTTATTTGCCTTGACAATACTGCTTACATTGTCATCAAGATTAGTGCAGACGGCATAGAAACCATCATACTTTTCCTCATCATAGATCACGGATTTATCGATGTAACTGACAGACAGATTTGCAATCTCGCCATCACTTGTTGCATGATCTGTCTTTATAAACCTCTTGGGATCGTTCTGTTTTTTCTTGTTGATTGTTTTCTCTCCAGATTCAACCATTTTTATTGCTCGTTCGATTTGCCCTTCTCTGACATGGCGCATAAAGTTACGATACTTTATTGAGTACGAAACGATGAGTTTCTGCTCAATGATCTGTTTTTTATCACCTCTGTCCGTATGGACGATTCCTTCTTCCTTGATCCATCTGATCTTATAGAAGATTTTGTCCTTATCCTGTTCATCATCAAGTTCCGATATTTTGTATATCTTACCTGAATCGTCTCCATTGAGCGTCCATCCATCATCAGCCATACACCATTCCTGCAGGAATTCTTTAAGTGTCTTGATTGGCTGTGTTGTGATATAGGCCCGCATACCATCCTCGCCATCATAGGAGTTAAAAACACGGTTGGTTGCAGAGGAAAGTCCTGCATCGGTGCAGACAACAAACTTTGACATATCAAAATTTTCAAGCATCTTCTTTTCTAATGGTATCATCGTCATCTGCTCGTTTCTGTTGCCGGGATAGATTGAGAAGGAGATCGGGATGCCTTCCATGTCCATGAACAAACCCATTCCTACGATTGGAAGAGGCCGGTTCTCTTTGCTCTTACCGAACTGCTTGTCATCTTCGGCAGAATCGATCTCAAAATAGAAGTTGGTGCAGTCGTAGTAGATAACCTGCGTGTTTCGCTTTTGAATAGCGGTGCTGTTCTTAAACAGGCGGCTTTGGATGTAGTCGGATTCTTCTGCAATGACAGATAAAGCACGGTAAATATCATGCAGTTCAAAAGAGGGCTGTTCTATGAATCGTTTTGATTCCTCAAAACTGCTCTTTTTTGATGAAGGATAAAGAATCCTTGTATAGATCAGCCTCGACAGAATATTGTTAAGGTCATACTCGAAAAGATGTCTTCCGGATATCGCTCTGCATATCTTATGAAGTCCTAACTCGTAATAAACATCCTGGAGGAAAAGATACCCTCCATTGAAACGTCGCTGTTCATCCATAACCAGATCTGTGCCGGCACAGAGTTCTATGTTGAACTTGGCGGCATCTTCCTTTTCTGCCTCGTTCATCAATCTTACCTGCTCCTTAGCCCATGCCTTGGCATCGGTTACGCCATACTTTTCACAGATTTGTTTTTCAGAGCCAAGTCGCCTTACAACAATGTCCGTGTTTTTTCCGTTCACGTACACGGTCTTCTTAACACAGTAGGAAATGGAATACTTTGTTTTAGCCCACCCTAATCGCATGATATCACCTCCAATGTCATTATAACATACCATAGTGTACCGTGGAAGTATAAATTTGAAATTTGACAAAAAATTAAAGCCATTACTGGCTTTGCAGATGATAAACTATCGTTAGGCTGTCAAACTACCGCGCCCTTCAGTACGGCCGTTTCAATAGTATTTACTCATATGGGTACGGTCAATGAGTTCAACGGATGAGACGGTAGGTGAATATAATTTTTGTTATGTCAACGATTTTTATTGAAGTTGTGACTGTTTCATGTTAGCATTCTAATTGGATTTTTATGCGAAAAAAGAGATGAGATTTTTTGCCGGGCAGTATATTGGTAGCATTATATTCCAAGAGGAGTTTATAGAATGGATTTTAAGGTAGGCGTTGGAAAATCGGATTTTGTGGCACTCAGAGAATCAGGGAATTACTATGTTGATAAGACGGAACTGATTTATGAGCTTGTTAACGATACTGATAATGAGGTTACACTCTTTACCAGACCACGCAGGTTTGGAAAAACGCTCATGATGAGTATGATAGAGAATTTTTTCAGCATACGCAAAAATAGCGAGAGCATATTTGAAGGTCTTGCCATAACGGGACATGAGGATTTCTGCAAGGAGTGGATGAATCAATATCCTGTATTGTTTATTTCATTCAAGGATGCGGAAGCTGATGAGTTTGATGTAGCATATGCGAAGCTAAAGACTGTTATAGCGGATGTATGTAAAGGGATTTCTGACATTAGTTCAGGGGAAACCGTGAATTCGTTTGATGTTGAAGTGTTCAACAGGTTACAGGCTCAGACCGGAACGGATGCGGATATTCAGAATTCACTAAAGATGATCATGCGCATGATGAATGCTGTTTATGGCAAGAAAGTCATTCTTTTGATCGATGAGTATGATGTCCCTCTTGCGAAGGCGAGCGAAAAGGATAAAGCAAAAAATGGTTATTATTCCAAGATGCTTGATGTCATCAAGGGTATTATGAGTACTGCCCTTAAAGACAATGAGTTCCTTCAGTTTGCAGTGATCACAGGATGCCTTAGAATTGCAAAAGAGAGCATCTTTACAGGCACAAATAATTTTGCCTCGTACTCTGTGATAGACAAGAACTTTTCAGAGTATTTTGGATTTACCGATGAGGAAGTAGATACCATGCTTGCAGCGGCAGACAGGACTGCAAGAAAAATTACCATAAAGGAATGGTATGATGGATATGTATTCGGAAACAGCTTTGTATATTGCCCGTGGGATGTAATAAATTTTCTTTCGGAGCTTAGGAAATATCCTGATGCAAGACCCAAGAATTACTGGAAAAATACAAGTCACAATGGTATCCTGCTCACGTTTGTAAAGCGGACAGACTTTAAGGTGAAGGGTAAATTTGAAGTATTGATGAACGGCGGAAAAATCATGCAGACGATCACGGATGAGCTTACTTATGATACCCTGCATTCATCCGAGGATAATCTGTGGAGCGTCCTGCTTATGACAGGCTATATCACTAAGGCGGATGCTGAAGAAGAGGGTGAAACTGTAAGCCTGAAGATCCCGAACAGGGAGATAGCATCTATCTTTGAAGATACGGTTGTAAAGCTGTTTAAGGAAACGATAGATACCAACATGCAGAAAAGCATGATGGAGGCGTTCTGGAATAAGGATGCGGAGGAAGCTGGTCGGATCGTTTCGGAGCTTCTCTGGAGAACGATCAGCTATAATGACTATCATGAGGATTATTATCATGCCTTCCTTGCCGGAGCATTTGTCGGAATGGGATATGAGGTGGAATCCAATAAAGAAAAGGGGCTCGGCAGACCGGATATTCTGCTGAAGGACGAGGATAACCGGAGAGCCATTATCATTGAGGCGAAGAAGTCTGATAAGGAATCTGATCTGGACAGGGATTGTGACGAAGCTATCCGTCAGATCGTTACGGAAAAATATGCAGAAGGGCTTTATGGTTATGAGCAGATTCTTTGCTATGGGGTAGCATTTTTCCAGAAGCAGGCGAAGGTGAAGCTGCTAACTAATGGAGTCGGAGTAGGATTATGAAATACGTGTCATGGAACGTTAATGGCCTGAGAGCCATATTGGGAAAGAACTTCATGGAGGATTTTAGGGCGCTGGACGCAGACGTCTTTTGCCTGCAGGAGACCAAGTGTCAGGCGGGACAGGTGGAGCTTGACCTGCCCGGATATGAGCAGTATTGGAATTATGCGGACAAAAAGGGATATTCGGGTACGGCCGTTTTTACCAAAAATACGCCTCTGAATGTGACTTACGGGATGGGAGTGGATGAGCACGATCACGAGGGCAGGGTGATCACCTGTGAGTTTGAGGACCATTTCCTGGTATGCTGCTATACGCCCAATTCGCAGAACGAGCTGGCCAGGCTTGATTACCGTATGACCTGGGAGGCAGCCTTTTTGGATTACCTTAACGGTCTGAAGGAGAAGAAATCCGTGATACTCTGCGGTGACCTGAACGTGGCGCATGAGGAGATCGACATCAGGAATCCTTCGTCAAATCACCACAATGCAGGCTTCACCGATGAGGAGAGGGGATGCATGACCAGACTTCTGGAGTCCGGATACGTTGACAGCTTCAGATACTTTTATCCGGATACCGCGGATGTGTATTCCTGGTGGTCCTACCGTTTCCAGGCCAGGAGCAGGAACGCCGGCTGGCGAATCGATTATTTCATCACGTCCGAAGATATGAAGAACCGGCTGACGAATGCGAAGATCCATACCGATATCATGGGGTCTGATCACTGCCCGGTGGAGCTTGATTTTGAGTGAATCTGCTTAGGGTGTCGGCAGAACCGTCCCGTTGACACAAAATGTGTCGGCAGAACCGTCCCGTTGACACACGAGAAGAAGAATATGACAGATGAACAATACATAGAGGCATATCGGGATGGCGATAACGGCGCGGTGGAAGTGATCATGGACCGTTACAAGAATATGGTCAGATCCAAAGCCTCATCCATGTATATCCTCGGAGGCGACGAACAGGACCTGATACAGGAGGGCATGATAGGCCTTGTCAAGGCCGTGCGGGACTATGACTTCGGCCGCGACGCGAGCTTTGCCACGTTCGCGGAGCTGTGTGTTTCGAGACAGATATACAATGCCATACAGGCTTCCGGCAGGTTCAAGCATCTGCCGCTCAATGATTACGTGTCCCTGACTGCGGACAGGCAGGCTGAGGACGGGGAGAGTACGACGCAGCTGGTCGAGGAACTGGTGGCCAGACCCTCGGATGAGCCCGAGATGCTGATCATGAGCCAGGAGACCGTGGACGAGATCAACCGTCTGATCGAGGAGATACTGACACCGCTCGAGAGGGACGTGTTCAGACTGCACGTGACGGGATTGTCAACCAGCGCCATAGCGGCCATACTATCAAAGGAGCCCAAGTCCGCCGACAATGCGCTGCAGCGTGCGAGGACAAAGCTCAAAGCCGCCCTTGACGAATGAGTTTAATCAAAGGATAATTAATTTAAGGAATAGATCTATGGAAAAAAAATACGCATTGCTGATCGACGCCGAGAACGCGGACATCAAATATTTAAGCAACATACTAAATGAATTAAAGACCTACGGCAACGTCACCTACAAGCGCATGTACGGTGACTTTACCTCGTCTGCCATGAAGGAGTGGAACCGGAGAGCCCTGGAATATGCCATAGTTCCGATCCAGCAGCCGCATTATACCAAGTACAAAAACGCCGCAGATATAATGCTGGTGATCGATGCCATGGATATCCTGTACAACAGATCCGTGGACGGTTTCTGTATAGTGTCTAATGATTCCGATTATACCAGGCTCGTTAACAGACTCTGCGAGGCCGGATACGAGGTCATAGGCATGGGATCCAGTGACGCTTCCAAGACGCTCAAGGCCGCATGCACCGAGTTTAAGAATTTGGAAAAGATATTCTCGGATGATCTCGATACGGTGGTCACAAAGCCAGCGCCCTCAAAGAAGGGAAAGAAGACTGCTGCGGCTTATTCGGAAGAGGATGACGATAAGGGCACGATCACTCCTATCGAGGAGATAAGACAGGCGATCCTGGATCTGATAGGCAAAGAGGATGACAGAGCCGGACTCGGTGGGATCAAATCCACACTTCAGAGACAGTATACGGATTTTGACGAGCGTAACTACGGATTTACGTCTATAAGGAAGTTTATTGAGAGCATGAAGGACTTCCAGGTGATCCAGGAGGACAGTACCGTTTATGTGACCATGAAGAGCCCTGATATCGAAGAATTGGAGGTATATCAGTTCATCAGGAGCCTGCTTTTTCATAAGCCATACGAAATGGGGGATCTGTCCAACAAGGTTCACGAGAAATTCGAAGGGTTTAATCCCAAGCATTACGGATACAATCAGTTCGGCAAATTTGTTTCAAATATAGACGGAGTAGTCGTTTACAGGGACGATAATAACAATGCGATAGCAACGTTGGAGGATTGATATTATGGCTTATAACACCTTATCATTCGATCAGAGGTTGGCAGATAACATTATTCATTACAGTCTTGACACTCTTTATGATGCAAACTATGTATTCGATTTTCTGAGACATTTGGCGGATGTCGCAGGCATAGAGCTTATGCTTACCGACAGACACGGTGAAAAGGAGGTCGTGGTCGGCGACTTTTCACATTTTGAAATAGATGTGGTTAACCGGCCGGGACTTAAGATCAGAGTACAGGGAAGGACCATTGCGCATCTCTATATCAAAGAGGAAACCATAGATCCGGCTCGTGCGGAGGCAATAGGTAAACTTATAAACAATACGGTGGATATCCTACAGTATATAGGTGAGCAGGCATACGGGTACCGTGAGTCTTCGATCTATATTGATGAGCTTGAACAGACCTTTAAGTCCGATGATGCACGCAGACGCAATCAGGAAAAGGAAGATCCTCTGACCGGAGTGTATAATTCCACTTACTTTGAACAGCGAGTTTCCGTGCTTGACAGATCGGAGGTGGCTCCGGTGGCTGTTGCCGAGTTCAATATAAATGACTGGAAGGTTCATAACGACCGTTATGGCGATGAGGGCTCTGACAGACTGATAAAGGTTATCGCCGGGATCATCAGGGACGCATCCAGTCCGGATTATATCATAGGACGTACGGACGGAGACATATTTGTGGTATTGATGCCCATGCCTGACGACGGCGAACCCGAAAGGTTTATAGCCGATGTAAAGAAAAGATGCATAAGCTTCAGCGATCCCGAGCTCGTTCCCTCCGTGGCAGCCGGACTGTCCTATAAACGGAATGTGGAAGAGAGCATTACCGATAAGATATCGGATGCCGAATATCTGTGCCTGGAGGATAAGCTTCGGATCAAGAGTTCGGACGAATACAAAGAAAGGATCAGATCAATCTGACGGATCAATAAGATAAAAAAAGGGGACGGTCGAACCGTCCCCATTTAATTAAACTGACACGTGCCGGATCTATACGCTCTCGACCACTGCCCTGGCGTCATTTATGATCCTGTCGCAGTCCGCTTCACTGCCTGCCTCGGCCATGATGCGTATCAGCGGCTCGGTACCTGATTTGCGGAGCAGGAGTCTGCCGGTGCCGTCAAGCTTTTTGTTTGTTTCTTCTATATATTCTTTGATCTTCGGGCTTTCCATGATGCGGTTCTTATCCGGAACCGCGATATTGACCAGCTTCTGCGGAAGGATCTTTAAGCCCAGCGGAAGAGCGGAGGCAAAAGTCTTTTTCTGAACCAGTATCTCCGTCAGTATGATGGCAGTCAATATGCCGTCACCCGTATTGGCGTATTTGGACAGAATGATGTGACCGGACTGCTCACCGCCTACGCGGTAGCCGTTCTGAGCAATCTCTGCTGCGACGTATTTGTCACCGACGTCTGTGATCACAACATCTATGTCGTTTGCCTTCAGCGCATTGATCAGACCGAGATTGCTCATAACCGTGATCACGGCCTTGTTTCCGGTAAGTTTGTCCTGACTCTTGAGCATGGTTGCGATGATGTAGATTATATAGTCACCGTCCATAACCTCGCCTTTTTCGTTGACGGCGATGCATCTGTCGGCATCTCCGTCAAAAGCGAAGCCTATATCCAGACCTTCACCGACCACGAAATTCTGAAGTGCTTCTATATGAGTGGAACCGCATCCGCGGTTGATGTTCTTGCCGTCGGGCAGATCGGAGATCACGTATGTATCGGCTCCCAGCATCGTGAATACATTTTTGGCGATGGTGGATGAGGCACCGTTGGCACAGTCCAGACCTATTCTGTATCCTCGGAAGCTGTGCTCCGGAATTGAAGCCAGATGTCCGATATAGGAGTTGCGCCCTGCAAGATAGTCAATGCATTTACCGGTATCTTCACTTACCGGAATGGTGCGTATCCCGTCTATGTATTCCTCGATCTGCTTAAGAAGCTCTTCACCCATTTTGTTTCCCTCGGAATCAATGATCTTGATCCCGTTGTCATAGTAGGGATTGTGACTAGCCGTGATCATGATGCCGCAGTCGAACTTTTCGCGCTTGGTAATGTAAGATACGCTGGGAGTGGTGGTGACATGCATTATATAGGCATCGGCACCCGAGGATGTGATGCCTGCGCAAAGCGCGTATTCCAGCATATAACTGCTTCTGCGGGTATCCTTACCTATGACGATCCGTCCCGCGGTTCCCTCCTGTGAAAAGTACCATCCCACATACTGGCCGATCTTGATGGCGTGTTCAACGGTCAGGTCTTTATTAACACGGCCTCTGAAGCCGTCAGTTCCGAAGTATTTCATAGCTTTTCTCCGTTTCTTCTGATGGATATATGATTACGGTAAAACGATTGATCACCATCTTTACCGTAGAACCTTAAATATCATATCACATAACAGAGATTTGTAGTTAACGAATTTATGGTATTAAGGTCGGAATCCGGGTTAGAAAAGAGCCCGATCTGATCACAATTTATACGGAAACATAAATTTTGTAAAAAAAATATAAAGTGGTGGAAATTACAAATTGAGGAGTGTATAATACATTTTGTTGTTAGCAATCAACCCGATAGAGTGCTAACAAGCATGGCCGAAAGGTATGCAGATACACTGCAGCGGGTTGATACTTTCATTTAGTAATCATTTTTATTATATAAGGAGGCATTAGATATGAAACTAGTTCCGTTAGGCGACAGAGTTGTTTTAAAGCAGCTGATAGCTGAGGAGACCACCAAGTCCGGTATCGTTCTTCCCGGCCAGAATAAGGAAAAGCCCCAGCAGGCTGAGGTTATAGCAGTAGGCCCCGGCGGCGTTGTTGACGGCAAGGAGATCAAGATGGAGGTTAAGGTTGGTGACAATGTCATCTACTCCAAGTATTCCGGAACCGAAGTCAAGATCGAAGACGAGGAATACATCATAGTTAAGCAGAACGACATTTTGGCAGTTATAGAATAATCCTGAGGAGGAAAAAATCATGGCAAAAGAGATCAAATACGGAGCAGAGGCAAGAGAGGCCCTGGAATCCGGAGTTAATCAGTTAGCAGATACAGTCCGTGTAACACTCGGACCCAAGGGAAGAAACGTAGTACTTGACAAGAGCTACGGTGCACCGCTTATCACCAACGATGGTGTTACGATCGCAAAGGAGATCGAACTCCCCGATGCGTTCGAAAATATGGGAGCACAGCTTGTCAAGGAAGTAGCTACCAAGACCAATGACGTAGCCGGTGACGGTACCACTACGGCAACGGTTCTGGCACAGGCTATGATCACAGAGGGTATGAAGAACCTTGCAGCCGGAGCTAATCCGATCATCCTGCGCAAGGGTATGAAGAAAGCTACCGATGCAGCTGTTGCGGCTATCGGAGAGATGAGCTCACCCGTAAAGAGCAAGGATCACATCGCCAGAGTAGCGGCTATTTCCGCAGGCGACGATGAAGTGGGACAGCTTGTTGCAGACGCTATGGAAAAGGTTTCCAATGACGGCGTTATCACGATAGAAGAGTCCAAGACAATGCTGACGGAGCTCGATCTGGTAGAAGGTATGCAGTTTGACAGAGGATATATCTCGGCATATATGGCTACCGATATGGATAAGATGGAAGCAACCCTTGAGGATCCGCTTATCCTGATCACGGACAAGAAGATCTCCAATATCCAGGAGATTCTTCCTCTGCTTGAGCAGGTTGTTCAGTCAGGCTCAAAGCTGCTGATCATCGCCGAGGATGTTGAGGGTGAGGCTCTGACAACACTTATCGTTAACAAACTCCGCGGTACATTCAATGTGGTAGCTGTCAAGGCTCCCGGCTACGGCGACAGACGTAAGGCTATGCTTGAGGATATCGCGATCCTTACAGGCGGTCAGGTTATCTCCAGCGAGCTCGGTCTTGAGCTTAAGGATGCAACCCTTGCCCAGCTCGGACACGCCAAGTCAGTCAAGGTTCAGAAGGAGAACACCATCATCGTTGACGGTGAGGGCGATAAGGCTGCCATCCAGGCACGTATCGGCCAGATCAAAAAGCAGATCGAAGAGACTACCTCAGACTTTGACAGAGAGAAGCTTCAGGAGAGACTTGCTAAGCTGTCGGGCGGCGTAGGAGTTATCAGAGTCGGTGCCGCTACAGAGACCGAGATGAAGGAAGCCAAGCTTCGTATGGAAGATGCTCTCGCTGCAACACGTGCAGCCGTAGAGGAAGGTATTATATTTGGCGGCGGTTCCGCTTATATCCATGCTGCCAGGGAAGTTGAGAAGATCACTGCCGATCTGGACGGAGATGAAAAGACCGGCGCCAACATTGTACTGAAGGCGCTTGAAGCTCCTTTGTATACCATTGCTACCAATGCAGGTAAGGAAGGAAGCGTTATAGTTAATAAAGTACGCGAGTCCAAGAAGGGCGTTGGTTATGACGCACTCAAGGATGATTATGTTGATATGGTCAAGGCAGGTATTCTGGATCCCGCAAAGGTTACCAGAAGCGCACTGCAGAATGCGACCAGCGTGGCAAGTACACTGCTGACCACGGAGTCGGTGGTAGCTACTATCAAGGAGCCCGAACCTCCGATGCCCGCAGGCGGAGCAGGAATGGGCGGAATGTATTAAAGAGAGGCTTCATCAGAAAGCTTTACTTTAAAATGCACGATAAAAGCACCGGCGATGAGCCGGTGCTTTTGCAATTCTTCCCAAAAACAATTGGTTCAGTTCCGTATTTATTTTATGCATTTTTTTTGATAAAATATAGCCTATGAGTGACAGTTCGGAAATGATAAAAGTATTTGAAAAAAAAGATATCATTTACAGTTCGACCATGGGTTTGTGCGTGGTTTCGGACGTGACTAAGCTTGCGGCGGATAAGAGTACACCGATCCCGTATTATGTGCTTAGATCATATTATGACAGATCCCGCGTGGCATATATCCCGGTGGAGGATCATGAGGTAGAGCTTCGGGATGTTATAAGTGAAGCCGAAGCGGTAAAGAAGTTTGAAAGCATTAAGACGGCCTATGCGGGGGATCCTGATTATAAACCTGATGCGCTGGAAGTGGGAGAGATCGCATATGTATACCGGATCACTCCCGACGAGCTGCTGAAGCAGGCCGGAGCGCCCGAAGAGAATGACGAGGAATAGAGCGCTTCAATGCTTCGAAGTATGCAGGTTACATAACATAATGCAGGGAAGCGTACCCGGCAATACCCTTATGATTTACATAACAAGATACAGAGAATCCTCCCCGGTAATATGGATATGGATAATGAATCATACAACAAACAGATAGAAGAAGCCGCTCATACCTGGGCACTGGCATTGTGCAAATGTGCCGGCGAGACCGAGGAATATGCCGAGGCTTTCTGGACCAGACTCACCTGGTCCGAGGGCGTGTATTCCGAGTACCTGTTTTATATGATGCATCAGGATTTTGCATGCAGATACAAGATACAGAGAGTCAGCATCGTGGATATAATGGTATGGCAGATCGATCACTTTAAGGCCGGGATGGATATGGGACGTGCGGAACGTGACAATCCGGACCGTATGCTTCTTACCGCTTTTGTAACCATGCTGGATATGGAACAGGATCCTGCTACATTTCTGGCCGCATATAAGAACGATACCGGAACGGATTATCCGGGTAAATTTTGATCAGTCTGTAATTTCGGGATCTCAGTCAGTCATTCCTTGGTTTCAACCTCTTGTTTTTATCCCTTTTTTTTGTAAACGGAGTTTTTTATCCTATGGATAACTATTGGATAGTTGTGGTAGATGATGATGTTACCAGCTTAAAGCTTATAAGGTCTACCCTGAAGGATCAGATGATGAAGGTCAGCGTGCTGAGGTCGGGAAGAGAGCTTCTGACCTTTGTACAGAAGCATTCGCCGGATCTTATTCTGCTTGACGTGCTTATGCCTGAGATGGACGGCTTCGAAACATACAGACAGCTGAGGGATATTGAAAAGAAAGACGGCACAAATCCCACTCCCGTGATATTTCTTACCGGTGAAGCCGATGCGGACGTTGAGAAGAGGGGACTGAAGGAAGGAGCGGCCGATTTTCTGCACAAGCCTGCCAATAAGGAGGTGCTGCTTCAGCGTATCCATAATACCATCAACAATTCCAGGGTAATGGAAAACCTCATGACAGAGGCTAATACCGACCGGCTGACAGGTCTGTTGAACAAGATCGGCGGTGAGCAGAGGATGACCGAAATGTGCCGGACGCTTACAGGTGCCCTGCTGATGATCGATCTTGACAGCTTCAAGCTTGTCAATGATCTGTACGGACATGACTGTGGGGACAGGGTACTGGCGGGATTTGCTGACATCCTGAGGAAGAATTCCAGGAGCAGTGATGAGCTGAGCAGGATAGGCGGAGATGAGTTCATGGGCTTCTACGTGGGGATGGTCGAAGAAGATGCGATGATCTCGCTACAGGAGAGGATCAACGCAGACCTTTCTGCTCTGGCGGTCATGCTTATGGGCGAGGAACACGGAATTCCTCTCGGGGCATCCGTCGGAGCAGTCTTTGTACCGTCACATGGAACTGAATTTCAACAGCTCTACAAGCGGTCAGACCTTGCGCTCTATAATGTCAAGCAGAACGGCAAGCACGGGTCAGCGGTTTACGATCCACGGATGTCCGTTACCGGCTCCACCGGAGATCCAGAAGCGGAACTAAACAGAATGATCCAGCTCATGGAGGAAAGGGGCAGAACCAATGCGCCCATGTTTGTATCCAGGGATGATATGACGGCTATTATGAGACATGTACGCAGGGCTTCCGACGCAAACGACATGGAGTCGGCTCTGGTACGTTGCGAACTGGACAAGATCGGTCCCATAGAAGCAGATCCCGATCTCCTTGAAAAGGCTGAGGACATGTTCAGGGATATCCTGGAAGACAGGCTGCGCAGTACGGACGTGGTTTATGTGAGATCAAATTTATACTATGTGTTGATGCCGGACGTTTCAGTCATCGAATCAGATCGGATAATTGACGACATCAGTTTTCTCTGGAAGCAGAATATGTATTCCTCGTGGTTTGAGATTGACCACGTGACGAGAAGCCTATCGTGAAAAATACAGAATTTGAATTTAATATAAGCGGCGAGGGTAAGCCGGCAGACATCAGACTCAGCGCACTTCGTAAAATAGAAAGAGTGGATGCTGATTCCGGAGTGGAAAACAGCGGTTCGATCGACAGTTATCTGTCAGCACTGGGGATTTTCTGTGATTCAGCCCCGCATATATGTACGGATCTGGATTCGTTTATCGACAATAACGATCTGGAGGACTATACTATCAAGGTACATGCACTTAAGAGCACGCTGAGGATCATAGGCGCCATAGAGTCCGGCGAGAATGCGCAGAAGCTGGAAAATGCCGGAAAATCCCGTGATGCAGCTTATATTTTCGAGAATCATGCGACATTTACCTCGGATGTCAGGAAGCTCGCCGCGGAGCTGTCCGAAGTAATGAAGGGCTTTAGCGCTTCACAGGGCTCGGATATCCTCGAATCTGAGGAGAGGCCGGTGATAGATTCCTTTGTGCTTTCGGAAGCCTACACCGAGCTGTATAACGCGGCACAGGACATGGACATAGATGCCCTGGAGGATGTATTCACGGAACTTGAGGATTATTCAATCCCCGATAGTGAAAGGGATCTGTACGATGAATTGAAGGAGGCATGCGACAGCTTCGAATATGAGAGGATTGCTGAGCTGATCAGCAAAAACAGGCCAGACAGAATAGAGACATATAGAAAGGACGGAGATTATAAATGAGTGAAAGGAAAGGCAATATCGTAGTAGTAAGTCCCAGCGAGGGTGTCATAATCAAGGGGATCGAGAGAAAGCTGCAGGGATCCGGTTATGATACGTTCTTTGCGGGTACGGACAGTGATAAGCTTACGGTATATGCGACCACGGTAGACATATTTGTCATTTATCTGAACGGTGAGGTTGCACCGATCGCCCGAACGATCGCCCATGTGGACTCCGTTGCGACAGAGAAGAAGATACCGATACTTGTCATAGGCGAAAAAGGCGAGCAGGAGGAATTGAGAAAGACGATCATTACACAGTCTGTAAAGGCCTGGTTTTCGCGGCCTCTGGACATGGAAGCCTTTGTCGATTACATTGACGGCATCATAGAAGAGGTGATCGAGGTTAAGGCTGTTACCGCTTCGAGAAAAAGCATTCTGATAGTTGATGACGATCCGATGTACGGGTCTATCATAGCCGAATGGCTCAGCGTCAGATATAATGTACAGAATGTTACATCAGGAATGGAGGCGGTAAGCTTTCTGGCGACCGAACATGCGGATCTGATCCTGCTTGATTATGAGATGCCTGTCCTGAGCGGGCCCAAGGTCCTGGAAATGCTGAGAGCGGATGCGCATACCATGAATATCCCGGTTGTATTTCTGACCGGTATCGGAGATAAGGAGAGTATTTCAAAGGTCCTTGCTTTTAAACCTCAGGGATATTTTCTTAAGACCACTCCAAAGGAGGAGCTTTTAGTCTGGCTCAGCAATTTTTTCAAAACTCACTGAAGCGTATCGGGCAAAACGGTGTATACCGGCCCTGATACATGTTATTCAGGAAGGAATACGGAGAAATGAATATAAAAAGCAATGAACGTTATATAGTTTTTATGGTCACTGTTGCATCTTTAGGACTGATCGCGATTAATTTTCTGCTGAAATGGGAACCCTGGGTTCCCATCGTTATATTATGCGAGGTTTTTTCCATCTGGGCGGTGCATCTGATCGAGGATTTTAAGTATGAGATACGTGTGGCATATTATTTTTTTGTTGCCGTTCTGCTGATATTCTATATGAGCATCCACGAGACCATGCTCTTTGATGCCTCGATAGCTATAGTTCTGGTCATGCTCACCTTTTCGGTTTTCGAGATGATGTATATGATCAATGTTCTTCTGGCAGAGTATTTCGTGATCATCATATATCATTTTATGAATCTTTCCGGAAATATGGGGATAGATCATGACCGGATCACTGTTTCACGACTTCTCCTTCATACAGTCATAATTTTTCTTGTGTATTTCATCAGCAGAAGAAATATAGGTGATAATCTTGATAAACGCGAAGAGGACAGACTCAAGGACGAACGTCTGGAATCCAATGACGCGGACATGGAGGATTTCCTGTCTAACATCTCCCATGAACTCAGAACTCCCGTAAATGTTGTGAACGGTATGTCCGATCTGCTCATCAAGCGGGAGGTAGGCAGTGAAGCCGAAGCGATCAAAAGGGCAGGCATCAGACTTGCTTATCAGATCGAGGATATACAGGATTACACGGAATGCAAGAGACATAAGGTTCTGCTTGAGGAAGAGAACTATATGAGTACGTCTCTGATCAATGATGTTGTAAACAGCTATAAGCTTAATGATGATCATGACAAGCTGGAGCTTGTTGTGGATCTGGATCCGAGAGTCCCGACCAAAATGTACGGAGATATCAAAAAACTCCATAAGCTTTTCAGACATCTGCTGGAAAATGCGGTGAAGTTTACCAAACGCGGCGGTATATATGTCAGGATGTTCGCCGAGGATAAGGACTATGGTGTGAACCTGTGTATCGAGATCACCGATACAGGAATCGGAATGGATCGGAGCGCCATCAGATCTCTTGCGGAAGGTCTTTATCAGGCCAACAAGAAACGTAATCGCAGCTCCGGCGGCATAGGTCTGGGAATGAATATCGTACATGGCTTTGTACATGCCATGGGTGGTTTCGTCAAGATAGAAAGCGAAAAAGGACTGGGTACCACGGTAAGGATCACCATTCCACAGAAAGTGGTGGATCCCACACCGTGCCTGTCTCTTAACAGGGAATTCGAGGGTGCCGTGCTTTTCCATGTCAGACCTGACAAATATGTTGTTCCCCAGCTCCGTGATTTCTACAGGGGCATGGCTTCTTCGCTTGCAGCCGGCATACACGTACCGCTTTATTCGGCGGAGACGGTATACGAGGTCGAACGTCTGAAGGAAAAGCTGGAAGTCAGCTATATCTTTATGGGACAGGAGGAATATGAGGAGAACAGGGGGTATTTTGAAGCACTTGCCAAAGAGGGCATAATCGTAGTGGTTTCCTCGGGAGATGGATTTAAGCTTAATCAGGGAAGTGAGGCGATAATCATGCCGAAACCCCTGTATGCTTATCCTGCGATCAAGATCCTTAACGAGGGACGCAACGCAAAGGATCTGGACGGAGTGGAAAGCCACATCAAGCCCGTTTTCAGGAATGTAAAGGCACTGGTTGTGGATGACGAACCCATGAACCTGGTAGTGGCCACTTCACTTTTTAACGGCTATGAGATGATCATCGACACAGCCTCCAGCGGAAAGGAGTCGATACAGAAATTCCTGCACAATGATTATGATGTGATATATATGGATCACATGATGCCGGAAATGGACGGAGTGGAAGCCATGAAGCAGATTAGAAAGGCGGCTGAGGAGCTTGATAAGGAGATCATTATCATTGCACTGACAGCCAATGCCGTGTCAGGAGCCAGGGAAATGTTCATAAGGGAGGGCTTTGACGGATTCATAGCCAAGCCTATCAACACCACGGATTTTGAAAGAGTAATGCTCAGGGAGCTTCCCGAGTCGAAGATCGTCAGAGGAGGTAGAAGAGCATGAGGATACGTAAGCTTTTCAATTATTTCGTCGCCGCCGTAAAGGATCCCGAAAGAGACTTTACCGAGAGAATGTATCTGATCCTGACTGTTGTTTCGGAGATTGCGGTGTTTATCGCATTTGTGGGTGATCTGCTGACCGATGAAAGTATGGTAGAGATCCTGACTCTTGCGGGTACCCTGATAGTCATGCCGGTCATAACCATAATCTGCCTGCGACGGAATAGGGTCGACGTTGCGATCAAGCTGGTAGTTGCCTTACTGATATTCTTTATACTTCCGGTAATCTTTATCTTTGGAGGAGGCTTAAGAGGCGGCGGCTTTATATGGGTGATATTTGCCTATATGTATGCCGGAATGGTTCTCTCAGGCAAGCTGCGCACTGCATCCCTTATCGCCATAACGATACTGACGGGAATATGCTTTGAGATCGCCTACCGGCTTCGGGATCTGATCTATGTTCATACGATCAGGATGACTCACATAGATATGTTCATATCAGTGATCCTTGTGGGACTGGTCTGCTTTCTGATGAGTCTGATCCAGGGAATGGTTTTTAAGGCAGAAAATGAGCGTGCCAGGAAGGAAGCCGAGAGAGCTGAAGAACTGACCGTGTCCCAGAACAGATTTTTCTCCAGCATGAGTCACGAGATCAGGACGCCCATCAACTCCATCCTCGGACTGAACGAACTGATACTCCGTGATGAAAATGCATCCGATGAGATAGTTAAGGATGCATCCGGAATACAGGGCGCAGGAAAGATGCTCCTTGCGCTGATCAATGATATCCTTGACTTTTCGAAGATGGAAGCCGGCAGTATGGATATCGTTCCGGTTGATTACCGTATAGGCAATATGCTGTCGGAGATAGTCAATATGATCTGGCTGAGAGCTCATGAGAAGGGGCTTAAGTTTGATGTCAGCATAGATCCGAAGGTTCCCTCGGTTCTGTTTGGTGATGAGGTGAGGATCAAACAGGTTATCATCAATCTGTTAAATAACGCGGTTAAATACACACCATCCGGTTCGATCGGTCTGCATATTGAGAGTGAGGAGGCAGGGGACGATGCCGTCCTGCTGCATATTTCCGTTTCCGATACCGGTATGGGTATCAAGAAAGAGGCTATTCCGTTCCTGTTCGATGCATTCAAGCGTGTGGATCAGGAGAAGAACAGGATGATCGAAGGAACCGGACTGGGATTAAGCATAGTTAAACAGATCATTGAACTGATGGGCGGCAATATCACTGTCAGCAGTGTGTACGGTGAAGGTTCTACCTTTACCGCCGTGATCCGTCAGGGCGTATCGGATCATTCCGAGATCGGAGAGCTCAATATCCATAATCAGCAGGTTGTCAGGACCAGCACATATGAAAGCAGCTTTACCGCTCCGGAAGCAGCTATCCTGATAGTAGACGACAATGAAATGAATCTTGAGGTGGAGAGCAGGCTTCTGATCGATACCGAGATGGTCATCGATAAGGCTGCCGGCGGCAAAGAAGCGCTGGATATGTCGCTTAAACGACATTATGATGTTATCCTTATGGATCATCTGATGCCAGAAATGGACGGGATCGAATGTATGGAAATGCTTAGAAAGCAGGTGGGCGGACTGAACAGAAATACGCCGGTGGTGGTTCTTACAGCCAATGCCGGGAGTGAGAACAGGGAACTCTATAACCGCGCGGGATTTGACGGATATCTGGTGAAGCCTGTATCGGGTGAATCCCTTGAGGAAATGCTTATCCGGCATATCGCACCCGAGAAGCTTATGCTCAGCAGTAAATCCATGAGCATGTTCGAGGATATCGAAGCAGGTGCGGGATATATAGGCAAGGAACAGATAATGATCACAACTACCTGTATGGCCGATATTCCGGACAGGATAATCAAGAAGGCAAACATAAGTATACTTCCGTTTCTGGTTAAAACAGATGAAGGAGTATTCAAGGACGGCATTCAGATGGATTCGGATGAGGTTATGCGCTATATGAAGAGGGGAGGAAATGCGACGTCCTCAGCACCCACGGAATCCGATTACACCGAATTCTTTGCCAATAACCTCAAGAGAGCTCATTTCCTGATACATATAGCCATAACTACCAGTATGAGCGATGACTATCATGTTGCGTCAGAGGCTGCGAGATCGTTTGATAATGTATATGTTGTCAATTCCGAGTGCCTGTCAAGCTCAACCGGAATCCTTGTCATGATAGCCAACAAGCTGGTTCGTCAGGGTTTTACCGTTGAAGAGATCATTGCGGAACTGGAATCGGTCAAAAAAAGGCTCAAGTGCAGCTTTATCATTGATACGACCGATTATATGGTCAAGAAGAATCTGGTCAGCACTAAGGTGCATATGCTTACCAGATTACTCAACCTGCATCCGATGCTGAGGATCAGAGATGACAGATCCGGAGTGGGGGGAGCGTGGATAGGCAGTACAAGAAGGGCATACAGGGGTTATATAAGGAAAGCATTCCCGTCTGATGTTATACCGGATTCGGAGATCGTGTTTATAACATATGTAGACGTGCCTACCGAAACGCTGCAGTGGATCCAGGAGGAGATCAGCAGGATAGCTTATTTTGAACGTGTTATCTTCAAACAGGCGTCGGCTGCCATAGCATCCAACTGCGGCCCTGGCACCTTCGGAATACTGTATTTTGTCAAGAGCAACAGATCATATAATCTGGGTTCGTATTTTGAGGAGGAAAACGATTACGCCGGTAGTACATATACAGAATTCGACGAGACCGATCTGGATCAGACACAGATCGCAGATGAACCGGATAATGATCAGTATGAAGAGGCATCCGCTTCCGGGGACGAGCTTGCATGGTATCAGAAGATCGAATCCATAGACGGAGATGCCGCAATTCAGATAAGCGGGTCGGAAGATGCTTACAGATCCATACTTAAGATGTTCTATGATTCGATCCATGATAAGTATAACGAGATTCAGGGATACTATGATGGCGGCGACTGGGAGAACTATGCCATCAAGGTTCATGCGCTAAAGAGCTCTGCCAGACTGATAGGTGCCACGGCCCTGGCGGATGAGGCACAGCTGCTGGAGAATGCCGGTAAAGCCGTTGATCTGGATTATATCAATGAGAAGCATTCGGGGTTCATGCAGGAATACCTGAAATATGAAGACATCCTGAGAGGAGTTCTGACTGAGGATGATGAAAAGGGAGAAGGAGACACCATAGAGACTCAGGGAAGACCCAAGGCTGATGACTTCCTGATAGAAACAGTAGTGGAGGGAACAAGAGAAGCTGCCGAGAGTGAGGACAGAGAGTCTATCGAGGAGATCCTCGGCGAGATCGGGGAGTATGAATTCCCCGATGATATCAGCCATAAGCTGGATGTGATCCGCGAAAAGCTGCAGTCTGATGACTTCGCAGGCATCCTGGAGGTGCTGAATGAATAGTTCTATGGAAATGATCACCGGGATCAATAATGCGTTCTCAGGCAGAATGTGACAAATTGTCACGGGAAAATGCATGTAATCGGTTAATGTGCGGGTTGATTTTTTTCCCGGGGTATGACAAAATCATATAACACATATTGATTTGTATGAATGGTCTGTTACCGGAAGGAAGTAAAAATGAGTGAGGATATTAAGGAAAGACTTGAAAAACTATTGTCGGGCGAGATCAGATATACTTCGACCAATCTTGCTTTTAATATGATGATCTCCAAAATGCAGAAAAGGGTCAATGCCAATAAGGACAGTATGGGGCAATGCATGAATGAATTGGAGGAGTTTGCGAAGAAATATCCTATTGTAGCCAAGGTTGACTTTGCCAATATCGCAGCTCTTTGATCATTATATCTAAAAAGGAGGTTACGGAAATGCTGATCACATTGGAAGAAACTACCAAATTGATCGATGAGGGGAAGGTTTTGCATATCGCAGGTGATATCTCCCTGATGTCCAAGCTGCCGAGGGGCAACTGGATCGGAGGTACAATCCCGTATTTTATAAGTGAGGAAGGCGGGATCTATACAAAGGAAAGGCTGTACGTTAACGAGATTGATTTTGGGGAAGAGGTAAGGATCGCCAGCTATGGCAAGTATAATATCTTTCAGATAGTGGAAGAGTGCTATGATAACGGCCTTACGATGCTTATCATGCCATACGGTTCCGAGGTTGTAGCCAAGTTTGCCAAGGAAGCACCGGATGTAGAGGAACTCCTCATGCATCCGACCATAGGCTGGATCGCGGGAACGGATCTGAATGATCAGACTGATATCTGTGTTTATAACGGCCAGACCGGAGAAGCCTTTTCGGACAGGGCTGTTGTCATGTATATCAAGCTTCCGGATGACAAAACCGCAATGATCAACATGATAAATATCTTCGAGGATGATAAGACCGATCCGATCATAATGTTCCCCGATAATGAACTGACTGTATCTGACTGCATAGTAAACGGACAGGAGATCAATTTTGCCGAATATATCAAAAAGAAGAACATAGATACGGGTATGCCGCTGGTTGCGGATTATAACGGCTCATATATCAATACATCGATCAAGGCGATCGAAGGAGGCTCCGTAGATCTTTATGCGCCGGTATTTAAAGGTATCGAATACAGGTTTGCGACCAGGGTGGAGGATTATGCCACGGAATTCAAAAACCGGATAGATGCGGCAGGTGCGCACGATCCCGTGTTCTCATGTAACTGTATCCTCAATTATCTCAACGGTAATCTGGAGGGCAGGAAGACAACTCCCTTTGCAGGACCGGTTACATTCGGAGAGGTTGCATACCAGCTCCTCAACCAGACTCTTGTGTATTGCGAGATAATCTGAAAAATCATCTTATATAATATATTGTTGTGTCACCGGGACGGTACCGGTGACACATTTTGTTGTTGTTTTGATGTTTAGAGTAAAAAGACCATATACTGTGGCAGCGTTATTATGCCATCATCGCTTACACCGATATTTCCATCTATTAATTTGTATCCATAATCTATGTCAGATCTGTTTTTGATAACGGAAGTAAGAGAGTTTGCTCTGGTGTTTCCGCTTTTAACTTCTATGGGGATCACACGGAGACTATTACATCATATCGATCGTCCAGAGCCCAGAACTTTAGTGATGTTATTGCTTCCGGACATTCCTGGATCTCGTCAAGAAATATAAGTGTCTTTTCCGGAAGAATCTTTTTATCGGGGAATCTGAAACGCAGAGCCATGACCATGGAATCAACGGTTAGATCACCTGAAAAGATTTCTGTGGCTGATGGCGTTTCCTTAAAATTTATCTCAATGGTTTCTTCGTAGTTCTTCTCCGCAAATTGTTCAATGGCATAAGTTTTTCCGGTCTGTCTGGCTCCCTGTACAATCAGGCATTTCCCGGTCTTGTTTTTAATCCAGTGCTCAAGCTGCGCTGAAACTTTTCTCTTTAACATTCCTGACTCCATATAGTGAGAACGATTCCGATCAACATTTTAGAAAGCTAAAATGTACATTATATCAACATTTTGGAAAGGTAAAATGTTTGCTATATCAACATTTAAGATTATTATACTGCGTGACGGGTTAATTGCCAACCTTTTACCGGTATGTCGCGACCGGTCTATTCGTTCCGATCAAAAGGACGGATACATGTGTGGAAAACATATGTGTCCGTCCTTTTTTGGTTTTTCACAGAAATAGTCTTAGTAGAGGTGTGCTGTTTCTGATGCCTCCAAAGTGAACTGTTAGTTTGATAAGTATCTATTTAAAATTCCAAAGAATTACATTTTTTAAATCGTAGATGGAAAGGATGGGGTAGTGTATGAAAGTAAAAAAGATAAACCAAAATATAGCAGTATGGAGTGTCATGGGAATACTTACAATTATTTTGACTGTTGATATTTTTACATTCAGATCATCAGCCGCATCAGACGACTGTGCAGGGGTGGGGGACAGCTCTCCGACCAGTTATAGCTTAGATGATTCGGAGATTTCAAAAAATCTTAATGATGCCGGAGCTTCATCGGAAGCAAATCATACAATAGTGTATGATGATGCGGAAGTTCAGGCTTATGATGCGACAAGAGAAGTGATAATCGATTCCGGTGAGTGTGGAGCGGAAGGGGATAATCTCACATGGAAAATTGTAGAGGAAGAAGATGGGTATGCGCTGTACATTGAAGGGTCGGGGAGGATGAAAGACTACTATTTCAACTATGAGGCAAATGAAAATTGGCACAAAGATTACAGAGATAGAATAAAAATACTATATTTGTCAAATGGTATTACCCACATAGGTGACCATGCATTTTATAATTGCAGTGGATTTATAGGAAATCTGACGATACCAGACAGTGTTACATCTATTGGTAGTGGCGCATTTTGGGGTTGTGGAGGATTTACAGGAAATCTGGCGATACCAAACAGTGTTACATCTATTGGTAAAAATGCATTTAGAGGGTGCGAAGGATTTACAGGAAATCTAACAATGCCTTTCGCAACGGATAATCAGGCAGCTGATCCTGTTCAATCATTCCCGGGGAGATCATAAGGGCTCTTCACGCTCCTTCCGTTGCCGATTCCGAGAGTCAGGTAAACTTCAGTGCTTGCAAGGGATTTATGCCCCAGTGCCTCCTTGATGGTCATGACGTCCACTCCTGCTTCATACAGATGAAGGCCGAAGGCGTGACGGCAGCTGTGAAGGACAAATCCGCGATCTGCCAGATTAGCTTTTGCAACGGCATTGTTGAAAACGTTGCGAACGGTCTGGTCATCGACATATGATCCTTTTTTCTGTCCGGGAAAAAGCCAGTCTTCAGACCTGGCATCAGGGTAGGCAGTCCTTATGTATGCGATAAGCATTTCCAGGGCTTTATTTGAAAGTACGGCATAGCGTTCATGACGATTTTTAGCCTTGGAAATGAATACGGATCCCGTGGATCTCCGGATGTCGCCGCATTTAAGACGGCACAGTTCACCGACGCGGATCCCGGATGAATACAAAAGCGCTATCTCGGCCTTATGCTTGACGTTGGTGATGGAATCAATGATGGCGTTCATCTCCGCTCTCGTGGGAACGTTTGGAAGTGACGTGTCATAACGGAGATAGGGAACCTCATATTTATCCCAGTCACGCTTGAGCACGTAGCGAAAAAAATGATGAAGCTGAGCAATGTGGACGTTGATGGTGCGATTGCCGATCTTACGAACGGTGCGGAGATAATCAACGTATGACCGGATTTCCGGCCACGTGACGTCCCGTACTGACTTGTCGGGAAGCTCCGCCTCGAACCATTCAATAAACTGAACAAGATAGCTGACGTAAGTAGAAATGGTGCTATCCTCAAGATCACGAAAAGAAAAAATTTCCT
>JAFUAB010000010.1 GCA_017460885.1 Lachnospiraceae bacterium | reverse complement strand
ACTTGATCATTTGTCTCGGCTAAATGTCCATATGCTTCTTCAGAAAGCCTCGGCGTAGCCCACTACGCCTACGTTTTCTTCATTGCATATGAACATTTATCCTTTGCCAACTGTTCAAGTTATTTATGAACAGTTCCTAAACGACCATAATGAAAATCGCTTTGTCGTTTGCCATAACATTAAGGAGGAACACAGGATAAATGGTATACGTATTTCTTGCAGAAGGTTTTGAAGAGATTGAAGCCCTGACCGTAGTTGATCTGGGGCGACGCGCCGGTCTGGACATCAGAACCGTTTCCGTTGGTTCGGATCAAAATGTAAATGGTTCACATAACATTCCTGTTCGGGCCGATATCTCGATAGTAGAGGTTGACTGGAATGACGCCGAGATGCTGGTAATGCCCGGAGGAATGCCGGGGACCAAAAATCTTGCCGCATGTGACGTACTGATGCAGCATGTGGAGGAACGTGCAAAAGAAGGTAAAAGGATAGCTGCCATATGCGCCGCTCCTGCACTTCTGTTTGGGGACAGAGGTCTGACCGAGGGTAAGACTGCAACCTGTTATCCCGGCATGGAAGATCACTTAAAGGGAGCAAATGTGACATATGACACAGTTGCCGTAGACGGAAATATGATCACGTCAAGGGGACTTGGGACCGCTATTGATTTCGCACTTGCGATCATTACGGAACTGATCTCTGCCGATAAGGCAGCCGAGATCGCGAGATCGGTTGTTTACAGTGCTGAGTGATCTGTCTTTTCAGTGGGGAATTCCTTTGATCTGTGGTCTGGGGAAAGACTGATCTGATCAGCGTTTTTCCAACATCGGATAAGCTATTTGGGGGATACAGCATACAAAATGAGCAAAACATATAAGGAAATCTGCGAATCAAATGAGAAGGGACGCATTCATGCCGACTGGGATTCCCTGTCGTCATTCAGGATCCCCGCATGGTTTGAGGATGCCAAATTCGGTATCTTTATTCATTGGGGTGTTTTCAGTGTTCCCGCTTTTAATAATGAATGGTACTCCAGGAGTATGTACGTCAAGGGCAGCCCGGAGTATGAGCATCATATCAAAACTTATGGTCCGCATGATAAATTCGGATATAAGGATTTTATACCGATGTTCAGGGCCGAGGAATTCGATCCCGAGTACTGGGCCGAGGTATTTGCCCAGGCCGGAGCACGTTATGTGGTTCCGGTTGCCGAGCATCATGACGGTTTCCAGATGTATGACAGCGATCTTTCCGGGTATTGCGCGTCTAAGATGGGACCGAAACGCGATGTTCTCGGAGAGCTTAAGAAAAGTGTTGAAAACAGAGGACTTGTATTCGGAACTTCTACTCATCGTGCCGAGCATTATTTCTTTATGGGACCGGGACGTGATTTTGAATCTGATATTCACGAGCCGCTTAATAAGGGGGATCTCTATTGGCCGTCTCTTTCCGAGCAGCCCAATACGGAGAATGTTTTTGACAGGTATGCGCCCAAGTCTGATTTTCTGGAGGACTGGGTGGAACGTACCTGTGAGATCATAGATAAGTATTCTCCCCGTGTTCTGTATTTTGACTGGTGGATCCAGCATAAGGCATATAAGCCCTATTTGAGACAGATCATGGCATATTATTATAATCACGGTGAGGAGCACGGATATCCCACGGCCATATGTTACAAGCATGAGGCACTTGCGTTCGGAACGGGAATTGTGGATGTGGAAAGAGGCAAGTTCGCTGAGGCCAAGCCCTATCATTGGCAGACAGATACCGCTATCGCCCGTAATTCCTGGTGTTATACTACCAATCTTGATTATAAGTCGTCCGGGGAGATCATTCAGTATCTGGCGGATGTCGTTGCCAAGAACGGCAATCTGCTGCTGAATGTAGGTCCCAAGTCGGACGGTACTTTTGCCGGAGAGGATCTTTCCATCCTGCTGGATATAGGCGAGTGGCTTAACACAAACGGTGAGGCGATCTATGATTCCAAACCGTGGAGATATGCCGAAGAAGGGCCTACCGCGGAGTCTGAGGGGATGTTTACCGACGGGAAAGCTACAGAATATACTTCCGCCGATATCAGATACACAGCCGGCCACGGTGCTGTATACGCGATCTTTCTCAGATGTCCGGAGGACGGACATTTCGATATGAAATCCGTGGTCAGAGCCGGTGATAAGAACAGCTTTATCGTTAAAAATGTGTCGGTTCTCGGCTATGAAGGAAAACAGAAGTTTAAAATTGACGGTTCGGGACTTCATTTTGTAAATAAGGATATTAAGAGCAGATTCCCTGTTGTGGTCAGGATCGAGACTGAGTAGGGATCAATGCACACGGATATAAAAAGAGTCAATAAGGAGAAATAATATGCGCTTTTGTAATGAAAACAACGCACTGATCGCACAGAATAACGGAGAAACACTCAGGATCGAAGCGTGGGGGAAGGATTCCTTCAGGGTCCGGTCAACCATGTTTCCGGAGTTTAAGAATCTTGAGTGGGCTCTGACGGAAAAGCCCGAAGCGTCACAGAGCAAGGTGACCATTTCGGAGGAGGATCACTGGGTAGGAGACGGCACCATTGATAAGAGGCCGATAGCCGAGATAACAAACGGGCGTATCAAAGCAGTGGTCAATTTTGCCGGGGTCATTTCCTTTTATCGTGACGGAGAACTGTTCCTCAGAGAATATTTCAGGGCTTATGATGGAACCCTGTCCGGATCCAGCCGCTGTCTGAAGGTCGTGAACCGTGAATGGAAGGGGCTGCACGGAGCCCGTAATTACCGCCTTAATATGAAATTTGAGGCAAATAAGGGCGAGAAGATCTACGGAATGGGACAGTATCAGGACGGTCAGCTCAATTTGAAAGGCTGTGTGCTTGAGCTGGCGCAGCGAAATTCCCAGATCACGGTTCCCTTTATGATATCCAGCAGAAATTACGGTTTGCTTTGGAACAATCCCGCGATCGGCCGCGTAACCTTCGGTAATAACTATACAGAATGGATCGCCGAGTCCACCACACAGATGGACTATTGGATCACTGTCGGCGATACGCCAAAGGATCTGGTCAACTCCTATACGGCCGTGACCGGACGCGCTCCCGCTTTTCCCGAGGATCTGATGGGACTGTGGCAGTGCAAGCTCAGATACCGTACCCAGGACGAGGTGCTTGAGATTGCGCATGCTTATGAGAAAGAGGGAATAAAGATCGATCAGATCGTTATAGATTTCTTCCATTGGACCGTACAGGGCGATTGGAAATTTGACACGAAATACTGGCCCGATCCCAAGGCCATGGTTGACGAGCTTCATTCGATGGGTATCAAGGTCATTGTCAGCGTGTGGCCTTCGGTAGACCGCAAGAGTGAGAATTTTGCTCCAATGATGGAACGTGGGCTCTTGATCAAAACGGAACGCGGTGCCGCCCAGACATATGATTTCCAGGGAGACTGCGTTGAGATAGATCCTTTTAATCCACAAACCAGAGAGTATGTTTGGGAAGTCTGCAAGCGCAACTATTACGATTTTGGAATAGACGCGTTCTGGCTGGATAATTCCGAGCCGGATTACGGCGTTTACGATTTTGATAATTACAGATATTATGACTGCGCGGCGCTTGAATGCTCAAATATGTATCCTCAGATGTATTCCAGAGTGTTCTATGATCCCATGAGCAAAACGGGAGACGGAACCGTGGTAAACCTGCTCAGATGCGCATGGGCCGGCAGTCAGAAGTACGGTAACGTGGTATGGTCCGGTGATGTTCCTTCGACATTTGAAGCCTTCTCCGACCAGATCAAATGCGGACTGAATATGGGACTGGCCGGAATTCCCTGGTGGACTACCGATATCGGAGGATTTATGACCGATGATGTGGATGATCCCGGGTTCAGACAGCTTCTGATCAGATGGTATCAGTTTGCCGTATACTCTGCAGTGTTCCGTATGCACGGAGACAGAGGACCTTACAATATTCCGCCGCTTGATGACCGTGACTGGGGAGGCGGCTATCTGCATACCGGTCAGCCGAATGAACTCTGGAGCTACGGAGAGGATAACTACAGAATCATGAAGAAATACTATGATATCCGTATTTCCATGCATGATTATATCAAATCTCTGTATGATGAGGCTTCCTCTAACGGATCACCGCTGATCAGGACTATGTTCTACGTTTTCCCTGAGGATGAGAAATGCTGGGAGCTTGATGATCAGTATATGTTCGGAGACAGATATCTGGTGGCACCTGTCTTTGAACGTGATTGCTTTGAACGTGAAGTATATCTGCCTGTCGGCAAGTGGAAACTGACCTCTACCGGTGAGGTATATGAAGGCGGAAAATGCGTATCGGTAGATGCTCCGATCGACTATATGCCGGTATTTGAGAGGGAATAAACCTTGGGTTCGAATGCTCTCAAAAAGGAAATTGAAGATATTAACGGCTTGCATGCGATTGAGTCCGGACGAACCGCTACGGTTAAAAAGAAGAAGAAAAAAAGAACCAAAGCAGGAAAAAGCTCAGGGTCGAAGAGAAGTAAACAAAAATATAAAACATCTGTCCGTAAAAGGGAGGCGACGATCTATGCTATCGAAGCCATGGCGATGCTGGCGGCTTTGGGATGTGTGATCGGCTTTCTGCTCTGGTACAATTCGTTCACAAAGATCAAGCTTTCGGATTATACCGTGCTGACACTCAGCGGATTTGATAATTACGGCTCGGCGGACGTTGAGGTTGATCTTGATCCTGCGTATCCTGATTTCTGGTCAACGGTAAAGGCCAGTGTCGATAGCAGAGAGAACCTCAGCAACGGTGATTCGCTGACCATAACGTATATTTATGATGAGAAGGTTGCCAAAGAAAGCAGATTGAAGGTTGACAGTTCGGATGCAGTGGTTACCGTTAGCGGATTAGCCGAACCGACGATCGTAGACGAGGATTATCTGTTTTCGGGTCTGGATATAGTTCAGGAGGGTATAAGCCCCAAGGTAACGCTGACACTCAACAATAATTCAGAAGACGGATTTGTTTCACAGGTTGTGTACGGTTTCGAGACGGAGCGCAGCTTCTATGCTAACGGGGACGAGGTAAGGATCACTGCGGAGATTCCGGGTGAACTGCTGACATCTCATCAGTATGTGCTTGACAGCGGAGCTACAGACTGCGTATATACCTATACGGTTGACGGAGATCAGGAATATATTACCGATGCTTCATATATTACCGACGGGGTATTGACCGAACTGGAAAATGCTGCGATAGATCTGCTCATGGCCGGGGATGCCAACGAATACGGACTCAGGATATTTCAGCAGGAAGCGCATATACAGGCCCAGTTTGTCGGCAATAAGACTACGTTCAAATGGGTCAATCCGTATGTGATCTCGGCATATTTCCACAGTGTGACTGACGAGGGCATGCAGTATGTGGAGAATCATACAAATGATGTTCAGATCGTGATAGGCGTTACAATAGCGCAGCAGAACGGATCAAAGGCGTTTGCCGAGGCCGTGGTTCAGTTTACCAATCTTGTCGCGGATTCGAACGGTAATCTTGATCTCGGACTTGATACGGGACGTCTGGTTTCCTGCACATATAAGGATAAAAATGTTAAAGAACTTGTAAAGGGAGACAGCGACGGAAACTACAATACTACCAAACTTACCGAATAGGAGAGGGGGCTTCTATGACAGTATTGGATAATGCGGCGCTCCGGGATAAGCTGATGGAGCAGTTCCACATTAAGGGGTGTTTTGAGAGTATGACCGGTCTTAACTTTGAACTGGTCAATTTCGGTGCGGACGAGTATATAGTCAAAGAGGGCGAACAGCCTGACAGTATATATTTTCTGCTGGTCGGAACCGTTAAATTATATGCATGCTCGGTTAAAAGGGATTTCGGGATCGTTTTCATGAACAAGGGTTTGATAGGAGATGCCGAATTTGTGACCGGAAGTGCTGCAACGAGATCGGCACAGGTTGTAAGCGATGCACTTTGTATGAGACTTCCCACACGTACAGGACGTCACCGTCTGATGAGCGACAGGACATTCCTGAGATATCTCTGTCAGCAGCTTGCCGAGAAGCTTACATTGACTGAGACGGCTAATGACGAGAATCTGCAGCAGATCAGTACAGAGGAGAAACTGTACGATTATCTCAGGATGTCCGCAGAAGACGGAAGGATCACCGAGAGTCTCGGTACCATAAGCCAACTGATGGGAGTCAGCTACCGTCATTTGATCAGAATGATGAACGCTCTGGTGGATGAGGGCAAACTTCGTCACGGCAAGAGAAAGGGCGCTTACTTTATAGCCTGATCTTTAATCAGTCTTACTGCACCAGCGTACACATGCACCGCAGGGAAGTGTCAGACCTGAGCCGGATATAGGGAGACCGAGCTCATCGGCATATGAACTTCCGCCGCATCGAGGTGTTATGACCAGATCGGTCATTGCTTTTAATACTCCGGGCTGCAGTCCGGTCGTATATGAATTTATGATATAGAAGAGAGGTGTGTCGGACATGAGTTCGGCACATTTTTTTACCAGCTCGAATACGGAGTCCTCGATCTTCCATATCTCACCCTTCGGACCACGTCCGTAGGACGGAGGATCCATGATTATCGCATCGTATTTATTACCTCTGCGGATCTCGCGCTCCACGAATTTGATGCAGTCATCGACCAGCCATCGGACCGGTCTGTCGACCACTCCGGTCGATGCAGCGTTTTCCTTAGCCCAGGTGACCATTCCCTTTGAGGCATCCACGTGAGTGACCGATGCCCCGGCCTTTAATGCGGATATCGTAGCCCCGCCGGTGTATGCGAACAGGTTGAGAACTTTGACCGGTTTGGTCGATCCTTTTATCATGTCTGCTGCCCAGTCCCAGTTGGCTGCCTGCTCCGGAAATACACCTGTGTGCTTGAATGCAAAGGGTTTGAGATTAAATGTCAGTTCCTTATAATATAGAAGCCATTCATCCGGCAGATCAAAAAATTCCCATTCGCCTCCGCCCCTTGAAGAGCGGTGATAGTGGGCATTGGGATGCTCCCAGCCGGGATGTGCTCTGCCCGTGGACCATATCACCTGCGGATCCGGCCTGACCAGTATATATTTTCCCCAGCGCTCCAGCTTTTCTCCGTCCGAAGCATCCAGTACCTCGTATTCTTTCCAGTCGTTTGCGATTATCATGTTTTCCTCTTATAATATGATTTGGTATCTGACAAAATGATACCATACTATATATAGAAGAAACAGAAATTTTTACAAATTTATCTAAAAAAGTTCTTGCATTTCCACCAAGAGACGTGTATACTAATTCTCGCTGTGACATGATAGCTATGAAGCGTGAGGTTGCTGCACAAAGGTAGATAACGGGTTTACCTGAACCCCGGGATCGATCCGGTTGCAGGTTTTCCGTGGAGCGAATGTCTAGTTACGAAACGGACGACAAGTCACTGTACAGTACAAAGTCCGGCGATCGACCGGAAACGACGTGTGAGTTTTATTTTTTTTAAAGATTTATGACACACACGGGAGAGTGTACAGAGGCCGCGTTTGTACTTGATTTTCAAAAGTGCGAAAAGGAGGCTTATTTTTATGGCAAGTCAGGTAATGAGAATTACACTCAAGGCTTATGATCACGAGCTGGTTGATTCATCGGCTAAGAAGATCATCGAGACAGTACGCAAGAATGGTTCACAGGTGAGCGGTCCTGTTCCGCTTCCTACCAAAAAGGAAGTTGTTACCATACTTCGTGCGACCCACAAGTACAAGGACTCAAGAGAGCAGTTCGAACAGAGAACACACAAGAGACTGATCGATATCGTTTCTCCGAGTGCCAAGACAGTGGAAGCTCTTCAGAGACTTGAGATGCCTGCCGGTGTTTACATCGACATTAAGATGAAAAACGCGTGATGCGGTTCATCCGGCAAAGGAACAGTTAACTATTGTGAATTGTAAAGGAAGAAACTCCCGCTAGAATGCATGGGCAGATGCCTATGCCGCTGTAGGAAAAAGGAGGAAACATGAAGAAAGCGATATTAGCGATTAAGGTCGGCATGACGCAGATCTGGGGTGAAGATGGAGTGCTGATCCCCGTTACCGTATTGGAAGCAGGTCCCTGCGCAGTAACTCAGATCAAGACAGTTGAGAATGACGGTTACAGTGCGGTTCAGGTCGGATTTGTTGACAAGAAGGAAAAGATCGTAAACAAGGACGCCAGTGGACGTAAGTCCGTAACTCACAGATATGGCGTCAACAAAGCCGAGAAGGGCCATTTCGAGAAGGCCGGCGTTTCGGGCAAGAGATATGTGAGAGAGTTCAAATTTGAGAACGTCGATGAGTACGAGCTTGGAGGCGAGATCAAAGCTGACATATTTGAGGTAGGAGATCACGTAGACGCATCCGCGATCAGCAAGGGAAAAGGTTTCCAGGGTGCGATCAAGAGACTTGGTCAGCACAGAGGACCCATGAAGCACGGTTCAAAATTCCACCGTCATCAGGGTTCCAACGGTGCCTGCTCCTCCCCCAGCCGTGTGTTCAAGGGTAAAGGAATGCCCGGTCACATGGGATGCAAAAAGGTCACGGTTCAGAACCTGACCGTAGTAAGAGTAGATGCTGACAAGAATCTGCTTCTTGTAAAGGGTGCCGTTCCCGGACCCAGAAAAGCACTGGTTACGATCAAAGAAACAACCAGGGCTGATGCATAAGGCGAAAGGAGGACTTAGACGTGGCAAGCGTATCTGTATATGATATGAAAGGCAAGGAAGTAGGCAAGGTTGACCTTGACGATTCTGTATTCGGTGTAGAGATCAACGAGCATCTCGTACACAGAGCTGTAGTTCAGCAACTGGCAAATAACCGTCAGGGCACACAGAAGGCCAAGACCCGTTCGGAGGTCAGCGGCGGCGGACGTAAGCCCTGGAGGCAGAAGGGAACCGGTCATGCAAGACAGGGATCCATCAGAGCTCCCCAGTGGACCGGCGGCGGAGTTGTATTCGCTCCCGTACCCAGAGATTATTCATTCAAGATGAACCGTAAGGAAAAGAGAGCAGCATTAAAGAGTGCCCTGACCGATAAGGTTGCTTCCGAGAAGTTCATCGTTCTTGACAAGCTTGAACTTGATGAGTTTAAGACCAAGAAAATGGTCGAAGTTCTGAATAACCTTAAGGTAGAAGGCAAGAGCCTGATCGTTCTCGCAGAATCCGATGAAAAGGTTATAAAGAGCGCAGATAACATTCCTACGGTGCAGACCACCCAGGTGGGCACTCTGAATGTATATGACATAGTAAACAACGGCACACTGATCACTACCAGGGATGCCGTCTTGAAGATTCAGGAGGTGTATGCATAATGGCAGCAGTACAATATTATGATGTTATCCTCAAACCTGTGGTTACCGAGAAGAGCATGAATGCTATGGCTGAGAAGAAGTACACATTCCTGGTACATCCCGAAGCCAACAAGAGTCAGATCAAGGAAGCTGTTGAGAAGATGTTTGACGGAGCTAAGGTTAAGAGCGTCAACACCATGAAGCAGGATGGAAAGACCAAGAGACGCGGAATGGTATACGGCAAGACAGCCAAGACCAAGAAAGCGATCGTCACACTGACAGAAGACAGCAAGGACATAGAGATTTTTGCAGGACTCTAATTAAGAGATGACTCATAAAGGAGGAAGAAATGGGTATAAAGACATATAATCCGTATACACCTTCCAGAAGGAATATGACCGGATCCGATTTCTCTGAGATCACCAAGAAGACCCCCGAAAAGGCACTTACATATTCCTTAAAGAAGACTGCCGGACGTAACAATCAGGGTAAGATAACCGTAAGACATCACGGCGGCGGCAACAGAAGGCTGTATCGCAAGATAGACTTCAAGAGAAACAAAGATGGGATCCCTGCAAAGGTAGCAGGTATCGAATATGATCCCAACAGATCAGCAAACATAGCGCTTATCTGCTATGCGGATGGCGAGAAGGCATACATCCTCGCACCCGAGGGCTTAAAGGACGGCATGAAGATCATGAACGGTCCCGAAGCCGAAGTAAGGATCGGCAACTGCTTACCGCTTGAGAACATTCCCGTAGGTACCATGGTACACAACGTTGAGCTCATCCCCGGTAAGGGCGGCCAGATGGTAAGAGCAGCCGGTAATGCGGCACAGGTTATGGCTAAGGAAGGCAAATATGCCACACTTCGTCTTCCCTCGGGAGAGATGAGAATGGTTCCGATCCAGTGCCGTGCAACAGTCGGGATAATCGGAAACGGTGATCACAACCTGATCAACCTCGGTAAGGCCGGCCGCAAGCGTCATATGGGTATCCGTCCTACAGTCCGCGGTTCAGTCATGAACCCCAACGACCATCCTCACGGAGGTGGTGAAGGTAAAGCTCCTATCGGTCGTTCGGGCCCGAGCACTCCTTGGGGCAAGCCCGCACTGGGACTTAAGACCCGCAAGAAGAAGAAAGCATCTAACAAGTTGATTGTAAGAAGACGCGACGGCAAGGCGATCAAGTAAGGAGGAAAGTTATGTCTAGATCACTCAAAAAAGGACCTTTCGCAGACCAGAGCCTGCTCAAGAAGGTCGATGCACTGAATGCATCCGGCGACAAGTCAGTAATCAAGACCTGGTCACGCCGCTCCACTATTTTTCCGTCCTTCGTCGGACATACTATAGCTGTTCACGATGGCAGGAAACATGTGCCCGTATATATCACTGAGGATATGGTAGGTCATAAGCTGGGAGAGTTTGTAGCAACCAGAACCTACAGAGGACACGATAAGGACGAGCGTAAATCCAAGGTTAAATAAACCTACAGTTAAGTAAAGGAGGCAGTATCTATGGCTAAGGGACATAGATCTCAAATAAAAAGAGAGAGAAATGCAAATAAAGATGTAAGACCCTCCGCTACGCTCAGGTTCGCCAGAGTGTCGGTGCAGAAAGCCTGCTTCGTACTGGATGCCATCCGCGGCAAGGACGTGGAAACCGCCCTTGGAATTCTGGAGTATAATCCCAGATATGCGTCATCCCTTGTTAAGAAGCTGCTTGAGTCTGCTATCGCAAATGCGGAGAACAACAATGGTATGAACCGTGAGAATCTCTATGTAGCTGAGTGCTATGCCAACAAGGGACCTACAATGAAGAGGATCCAGCCCAGGGCACAGGGCAGAGCTTACAGGATAGAGAAGCGTACCAGCCACATTACGGTAGTGCTTGACGAAAGATAAGTCAGGCTTGGTTGAAAGGAGAATTCAATGGGACAGAAAGTTAATCCTCACGGTTTAAGAGTGGGTGTTATTAAGGATTGGGATTCCAGATGGTACGCAGACGACAAGGATTTTGCTGATTATCTGGTAGAAGATTACAAGATCAGGGAATACCTCAAGAAAAAGCTTTTCAGCGCAGGTGTTTCCAAGATCGAGATAGAGAGAGCATCTGACAGAGTCAAGGTCATCGTTTTCACCGCAAAGCCCGGTGTTGTTATCGGCAAGGGCGGTAACGAGATCGAGGTTACCAAGAAGGAGCTCTCCAAGATCTCCGACAAGAAGATATCCCTGGACATCAAGGAGATCAAGAGACCTGATAAGGATGCACAGCTGGTAGCCGAGAACATAGCGGGTCAGCTGGAGAACCGTGTATCCTTCAGACGTGCGATGAAGTCCTGCATGGGCAGAACAATGAAGTCCGGAGCACTCGGGATCAAGGCATCATGTTCGGGACGTCTGGGCGGTGCCGATATGGCTCGTACAGAGTTCTATTCCGAGGGTACTATTCCGCTTCAGACACTTCGCGCGGATATCGATTACGGCTTTGCCGAAGCCGACACCACATATGGTAAGGTCGGAGTTAAGGTATGGATTTACAAAGGTGAGGTACTTCCTACCAAATCTAACGAGGAAGGGAGCGATAAATAATGTTAATGCCAAAAAGAGTTAAACGTCGTAAGCAGTTCCGTGGGAACATGGCCGGTAAGGCAACTCGTGGAAATACGATTGCATATGGTGAATACGGAATCATCGCAACAGAACCTTGCTGGATCAAATCCAATCAGATAGAGGCAGCCCGTGTTGCGATCAACCGTTACATCAAGCGTGGTGGTAAGGTTTGGATCAAGATTTTCCCTGACAAGCCTGTAACCGCAAAACCTGCTGGCACCCGTATGGGATCCGGAAAGGGTGCTGTAGAGTACTGGGTAGCTGTTGTTAAGCCGGGACGTGTGATGTTCGAGATAGCAGGTGTGCCCGAAGAAGTGGCAAGAGAGGCCTTAAGGCTCGCAACTCACAAGCTTCCCTGCAAGTGTAAGATCGTATCTAAAGCCGATCTGGAAGGCGGTGCTGCAAATGAAAACTAATAAATATACAGCTGAGCTGACTCAAAAGAATGATGCGGAACTGGCGCAGGCTCTTACAGAAGCCAAGAAGGAACTCTTTAACCTTCGATTCCAGAACGCTACAAACCAACTTGACAATACAGCCAGGATCAAGGAAGTAAGAAGGAACATTGCCAGAATTCAGACTGTGATCACACAGAAAGCTAAAGAAGCCTGAGTCGTATTGAAAGGAGAATTACAGTGGAAAGGAATTTAAGAAAGACTCGTGTCGGCAAGGTCACCAGCAATAAAATGGACAAGACCATTGTTGTCGCTATAGAGGATCACGTTAAGCATCCGCTTTATAATAAGGTCGTAAAAAAGACCTATAAGCTGAAGGCACACGATGAGGAAAACGCCTGCAATATCGGCGATACCGTTAAGGTTATGGAGACGAGACCTCTTTCCAAGGATAAGAGATGGAGACTTGTCGAGATCGTAGAGAAAGCTAAATAAAAGGAGATTAATCATGATTCAACAGGAAAGCAGATTGAAAGTAGCTGATAATACCGGCGCAAAAGAGCTTCTCTGCATCAGAGTTATGGGAGGCTCCACAAGACGGTATGCCAATATCGGCGATATCATTGTTGCAACCGTAAAGGATGCAACACCGGGAGGAATGGTTAAGAAGGGTGATGTTGTCAAGGCTGTGGTAGTCCGCACGGTCAAGGGCGCACACCGCAAAGACGGATCATACATCCGTTTCGACGAGAATGCCGCAGTTATCATCAGAGATGACAAGACTCCCAGAGGAACACGTATTTTCGGACCCGTAGCAAGAGAACTTCGTGATAAGCAGTTTATGAAGATCGTTTCTCTCGCTCCCGAAGTATTATAAGGAGGACTTGAAATGGCTACTTGTAAGATTAAAAAGGGTGACACCGTAAAGGTTATCGCCGGCAAAGATAAAGACAGGGAAGGCAAGGTCCTCTCGGTTGACTTTAAGAATGGCAAGGTCCTGGTTGAGGGGATCAACATGATAACCAAGCATGAGAGACCGTCTGCCATGAACGCCAACGGTGGAATAGTACAGAAAGAGGCTCCTCTTGATATTTCTAACGTAATGTATATTCACAAAGGCAAGGCCACAAGGATCGGCTTTGACTTTAAAGATGGCAAAAAGGTCCGCGTAGCAAAGTCTACCGGCGATGTCATCGATTAAAGATAGGAGGGTCGAGAGTTGAGCGCAAGACTTAAAGAAACATATAATAAAGAAATCGTTGACGCTATGACTGCCAAGTTCGGTTATAAGAACGTTATGCAGGTTCCCAAGCTTGACAAGATCGTTGTCAACATGGGCGTAGGCGAAGCCAAGGAAAACGCCAAGGTGCTTGAGAGTGCCGTTGCGGATTTGGAAACTATCACAGGACAGAAGGCTGTGATCACCAGAGCGAAGAATTCCATCGCTAACTTCAAGATCAGAGAGGGAATGGCCATAGGTTGCAAGACTACTCTGAGAGGAGATAAGATGTACGAATTCCTCGACAGACTCGTAAATCTGGCTCTGCCCCGTGTGCGCGACTTCAGAGGAGTAGATCCCAACTCATTTGACGGAAGAGGCAATTATGCACTCGGTATCAAAGAACAGTTGATCTTCCCTGAGATCGAGTATGACAAGGTTGATAAAGTCAGAGGTATGGATGTAATCATCGTTACCACTGCCAAGACTGACGAGGAGTCAAGAGAATTACTCAGACTTTTCGGCATGCCTTTTGCCAGAAATTAAGGAGGAACAGTATTCATGGCTAAGACATCTATGAAGGTAAAGCAGCAGCGTAAACCCAAATTCTCCACCAGAGAATATACCCGCTGCAGAATATGCGGACGTCCGCATTCAGTATTGAGAAAGTACGGAATCTGCAGAGTTTGCTTCCGTGAACTGGCATACAAGGGTCAGATACCGGGTGTAAAGAAGGCCAGTTGGTAAAGTAAGCCGGATATGCTGATTTTCATCCATGAAAATCGAAATTTAGATTAAGGAGGCAGATCAAAAAATGACAATGAGCGATCCCATTGCAGATATGCTTACAAGAATCCGTAATGCAAATACTGCAAAACATGATACGGTTGACATTCCTTCGTCCAAGATGAAGGAATCCATTGCTGAGATCCTTCTCGAAGAGGGATATATCAAAAATTATGAGCTGACCGATGCCGGCAGCTTCAAGAATATCCATATCACACTTAAGTACGGTGAGGATAAGAACGATAAGATCATCAGCGGCATCAAGAGAATCTCCAAACCCGGTCTGCGTGTATACGCAGGTAAGGATGAACTTCCCAAGGTTCTCGGAGGTTTAGGAATAGCTATCATTTCTACCAACCAGGGCGTTGTGACCGACAAGAAGGCAAGAGAGCTGAAGGTCGGCGGTGAAGTACTCGCTTTCGTTTGGTGAATAAGCCTTGAAGTACATCCATGTACTTCAGAACAGGCTTCACAACATCCTGTTGTGCGCGTAGTGTAAATAGTTTATAGGAGGTACGGGCATGTCACGAATAGGAAGAATGCCAATCGCTGTACCGGCGGGTGTTACCGTCGATGTGGCAGAAAATAACACAGTGACTGTTAAGGGTCCCAAGGGCGAGCTGAAGAGAACACTCCCCTCTGAGATGGAGATCAAGCTGGAAGACGGACAGCTGACAGTTGTACGTCCCAATGATCTCAAGAAGATGAAATCATTACATGGTCTTACCAGAACACTCATCCACAATATGGTAGTAGGTGTTACTGACGGTTATGAGAAAAAGCTCGAAGTTAACGGTGTTGGTTACAGAGCCTCCAAGTCCGGTAAGACTCTTACACTGAACCTGGGTTACTCTCATCCTGTAGAGATGACCGATCCCGATGGTATCGAGACCGTAGTTGAGGGTCAGAACGTGATCATCGTTAAGGGCATCGACAAGGAGAAGGTTGGACAGTTCGCAGCAGAGATCAGAGATAAGAGAAGACCTGAACCCTATAAGGGCAAGGGTATCAAGTATGCTGATGAGACTATCCGTCGTAAGGCAGGAAAAGCCGGTAAGAAATAACAGATAAGGAGAGTACAAAGATGGTCAGTAAAAAATCAAGACAGGAAGTACGTGCGGGTAAGCACAGAAGAATACGTAACCACCTGAGCGGTACGGCAACGAAGCCTCGTTTAGCCGTATTCAGAAGCAATCAGCATATGTATGCTCAGATCATCGACGATACAGTTGGTAATACTATCGTCTCAGCTTCCACTCTCGAGAAAGAAGTTAAAGCCAAACTTTCCAAGACGAACGACACTGAGGCAGCAGCTTATCTCGGAAGCGTTATAGGCAAGAGAGCCGTAGACGCCGGGATCAAGGAAGTTGTATTTGACAGAGGCGGCTTTATTTATCAGGGCAAGATTGCGGCACTCGCCGACGCTGCCAGAGAAGCCGGACTTGAGTTCTAATAGGAAGGAGACGATATGAAACACATTATCATAGACGCAAGTCAGTTGGAACTGAATGATAAGGTCGTTGCCATCAAGCGTGTTACCAAGACCGTTAAGGGTGGACGCAGCATGCGTTTTACAGCTCTTGTGGTTGTTGGAGACGGTAACGGTCATGTAGGCGCGGGCCTTGGAAAGGCAGTCGAAATTCCCGAAGCGATCCGTAAGGGCAAGGAAGATGCCATGAAGCACCTTGTAGAGGTTGCCATGGATGAGAATTCTTCACTTACACACGATACGGTAGGAAAATACGGTTCGGCTAACGTACTGCTCAAGAAGGCTCCCGAAGGTACAGGTATCATCGCCGGCGGTCCCGCACGTGTTGTGTGCGAACTTGCAGGCATCAGAAATATCCGTACCAAGTCCCTCGGATCTAATAACAAGCAGAATGTGGTCCTGGCAACTATCCAGGGACTTACACAGCTTAAGACTCCTGAGGAGGTAGCAAGGAAGCGCGGCAAGTCAGTTGCCGAGATCCAGGGCTAAGAAAGGAGAAGAGATGGCAACTTTAAAAGTAACATTGGTTAAATCTCCCATAGGAGCTATTCCCAAGCAGAGAGCAACCATCGAAGCAATGGGACTTAAGAAGCTTCATCAGACGGTTGAATTACCCGATAACGGTGCAACCAGAGGTCAGATACAGAAGGTTAGTCACTTAGTTTCAGTAGAGGAGGAAGCGTAATGGAATTATCTAACTTACAGCCTGCAGCCGGCTCGAAGCAAAGCGACAACTTCAGAAGAGGCCGCGGACACGGTTCAGGTAACGGCAAGACTGCCGGTAAAGGACACAAAGGACAGAAAGCTCGTTCAGGAGCCCCCAGAATAGGATTTGAAGGTGGACAGATGCCTCTGTATCGCCGACTTCCCAAGAGAGGGTTCAAGAACAGAAATGCTAAGGAGATCATTGCTATCAATCTTAGCGCTTTGGAGGTTTTTGATAACGGTGCAGAGGTCGGTATAGACCAGTTGATCGAGAAGGGTGTGATCAAGCGTACCGGAGACGGAGTTAAAATCTTAGGCAATGGCGAACTTACCAAGAAACTGAGTGTCAAGGTAAATGCTTACAGCGCATCTGCTAAAGAAAAGATCGAGGCACTTGGGGGAACTGCAGAGGTGATCTAATGTTCAATACCGTACAAAATGCTTTTAAAATCAAAGAGCTCAGAAACAAGATCCTCATGACATTGCTTATGCTTGTCGTTATCAGACTTGCTTCACAGCTTCCCGTTCCGGGTGTCGACAGAGATTATTTTGCCAACTGGTTTGCTCAGCAGACCGGAGATGCATTCAACTTCTTTGATGCATTTACAGGCGGATCTTTCCTGAACATGTCGATCATCGCCCTGAACATCACACCTTACATCACGTCATCCATTATCATGCAGCTGCTCACGATCGCGATCCCGAAGCTCGAGGAAATGCAGCGTGACGGAGAGGACGGACGTAAGAAGATCGCATCCATTACACGTTACGTGACGGTTGCACTCGCACTGATCGAATCTACTGCCATGGCAGTCGGCTTCGGCAGAAGCGGATTACTTGAGAATTTCAATGCACTTAATGTTATCCTTGTTATTGCTGCTCTTACTGCCGGTTCCGCATTCCTTATGTGGATCGGTGAGCGTATTACCGAGAACGGTATCGGAAACGGTATTTCGATAGTCCTGACTATCAACATCCTTTCCAGAGTACCTCAGGATATCGCATCCCTGTATGAGCAGTTTGTCAAGAACAAGTCGATCGCAAGAGGTGCGGTATCAGCCATTATAATACTGGCTATCATCATCGGTATGGTAGTTCTGGTCATCATCCTCAACGATGGTGTAAGACGTATCCCGGTACAGTATGCCAAGAAGGTACAGGGGCGTAAGATGGTAGGCGGACAGACGACCAACATCCCTCTTAAGGTCAATACGGGCGGTGTTATTCCGGTCATCTTTGCATCCAGCCTTATGCAGTTCCCTGTTATAATCTGCTCATTCTTCAACTATAACGGAACAGGAGTATGGAGCCAGATCCTCAAGGGACTTTCATCCAATAACTGGTGTAATCCCCAGCAGCCCGTTTATTCCATCGGTCTGTTGGTATACATCCTGCTGGTAGTATTCTTTGCTTATTTCTATACCTCGATCACCTTCAATCCGCTGGAGATCGCCGACAACATGAAGAAGCAGGGCGGATTTATCCCCGGAATACGTCCCGGCAAGCCCACCAGCGATTACCTTGCCCGCATCCTTAACTACATTGTATTTATCGGTGCGATAGGTCTGATCATTGTCTGTGTACTTCCGTTCGTATTCAACGGCCTCTTCGGAGCCAATGTATCGTTTGGCGGTACCAGCCTGATCATTATCGTCAGCGTTGTACTTGAGACCATCAAGCAGGTTGAGTCTCAGATGCTGGTACGTAATTATAAGGGATTCCTCAATGACTGATCAGGGAGTCCTTAGGTAATGTATTTTTCAGAACAGAGGGCTGCACATGCGCCTTCTGTTCTGTTCGTCTAAAAAAGGGTGTAAGAAATGAAAATAATAATGTTAGGTGCCCCGGGTGCAGGTAAGGGTACACAGGCAAAGATGATAGCGGAAAGATATAATATTCCCCATGTTTCGACTGGGGATATCTTCAGGGCTAACATCAAGAACAATACCGAGCTCGGACGTAAGGCCAAGGAGTATATGGATAAAGGAGAACTTGTTCCCGATGAGCTGACGGTAAGCATTCTCCTGGATCGTGTTGCACAGGATGACTGCAAAACGGGATATGTGCTGGACGGATTTCCGAGAACGATTCCGCAGGCTGAGATCCTTGACCAGGAGTTGACTAAGCTTGGCGAAACCATTGACTTCGCGATCAATGTTGACGTTCCGGACGAGAACATCATCAGGCGCATGAGCGGAAGAAGAGCGTGCGTAAGCTGCGGGGCAACATATCATATCGAACATATCCCGCCCAAAAAGGAAGGCATATGCGATACCTGCGGATCGGAGCTGATCCTCAGGGATGATGATAAGCCGGAGACCGTAAAGAACAGACTTAACGTATATCATACCCAGACTCAGCCGCTTATCGAGTATTATTCCAAAAAGGGAGTGCTCCGTGATGTGGACGGTACCAGGGATATGAAGGATGTATTCGATGATATAACATCCATTCTCGGACAGGCATGAAGATCGGAACAAAGATAGGAATAAAGACTGAACAGGAAATAGAACTGATGAGAGAATCCTGCCGGCTCTTATCCGAGGTGCATTATGAGCTTGGACTTTTCGTTAAGCCGGGGATCAGCACCGCTGATATAGACGAGCTTGGAGAGAAGCTTATCAGACAAAAGGGAGGTATCCCGAATTTCCTTAATTATGAAGGTTATCCCGCAAGTATATGCGTATCCGTTAACGAGGAGGTCGTTCATGGTATTCCGACCAGAAACAGGATATTGCGGGAAGGCGATATAGTCAGTCTGGATGCGGGACTTATCTACAAAGGATATCATTCGGATGCCGCCAGAACTTACGGAGTGGGAGAAATCTCACCGGAGGCGGCCCGACTGATCGAGGTGACCAGACAGAGTTTTTTTGAGGGTATCAAAAACGCGAGAGCGGGTCACAGATTATATGAAATAGGAAACGCGATCGACGATTATGTGACACCATTCGGATACGGGATCGTAGAGGACCTTTGCGGACACGGTATCGGTACACATTTGCACGAGGAACCCATGATACCGAACTACAGGGTCCGCAGAAGGGGACCGAAGCTGAAACCCGGAATGACACTGGCGGTGGAACCCATGATAAATATGGGAACCTGGGAAGTGGACTGGCTGGATGACGGATGGACGGTAGTCACATGTGACGGAGAGTATTCGGCTCATTACGAGAACACGATACTGATCACGGATTCCGAACCGGAAATACTGACATTACATGAGGAGGAACGAAAGGTACAATGTCAAAAGCAGATGTAATAGAAATTGAAGGAATAGTGGTAGAGAAGCTGCCCAATACGATGTTCAGGGTGGAACTTGAAAATGGCCACGTAGTGCTTGCTCATATCAGCGGCAAGCTTCGTCAGAACTTCATCAAGATACTGCCCGGCGACAAGGTGACCATGGAGTTATCTCCTTATGATCTTTCCAAGGGCAGGATAATCTGGAGAGATAAATAAAAATCAATAAAGTTTTTGTTGATTATATACGATTTGCGTGATATAATGTCATTCGGTCTGCTCTAAGGGACAGACCGGACACTTATATACAGGCGTTTTTCCATATCGGAAAGGAGGGAGTAAACATGAAAGTTCGCTCATCAGTAAAGCCGATCTGTGAGAAGTGCAAAGTCATCAAAAGAAAAGGCAAGATAAGGATCATTTGCGAGAATCCTAAGCACAAGCAGGTACAAGGGTAAGGAGCCGTATGCTCTTACTTTTTGATACCGGACTTGCCGGAAGACCGCCCGGGCGGTTGGGCGCATCCGCGCCCCTATCAATTAGTATGACGACGCAGTTTTGCGCAGATCAGTAGTTCAAAATGGAGGTTAATGTATGGCTCGTATAGTTGGTATTGACTTACCCAGAGACAAACGTGTAGAGATAGGACTTACCTATATCTACGGAATCGGCAGACCGAGTTCCAATAAGATCCTCGAAGCTGCCAAGGTCAGCCCTGACACCCGTGTCAGAGAACTGACAGATGATGAAGTGAAGAGAATCTCGGAGATCATCGAGAAGGACTACATGGTAGAAGGTGATCTGAGAAGAGAAGTTGCGATGAATATCAAGCGTCTGCAGGAAATCGGATGCTACAGAGGTATTCGTCATCGTAAGGGCCTTCCCGTTCGCGGACAGAAGACCAAGACAAACGCACGTACCCGCAAGGGACCGAAGCGTACTGTCGCCGGCAAAAAGAAATAATCTTATTCGAGATATATTTCCCGTTGTCGGGAATCAGGTGATAATTGTTGTTGCGCACAGGGCGCAGGATTATTTTTGGAAAGTAGGTTAGTTTTATGGCAAAGGTTACTAAGAAAGTTACAAAGAAACGTGTCAAGAAAAACGTTGAACATGGACAGGCACACATTCAGGCTTCTTTTAACAATACCATCGTTACCCTTACGGATAATGCCGGTAATGCTTTAAGCTGGGCAAGTGCAGGCGGCCTGGGCTTCAGAGGTTCAAGGAAATCTACTCCCTATGCAGCACAGATGGCAGCTGAGACAGCTACCAAGGCTGCGCTTATACATGGACTTAAGACGGTTGATGTATTTGTAAAGGGACCGGGTTCGGGACGTGAAGCCGCTATCAGAGCACTGGCAGCTAACGGTCTGCAGGTTACAAGTATCTGTGACGTTACTCCCGTTCCTCACAACGGATGCCGTCCGCCCAAGAGAAGAAGAGTATAATACGGCTTTTGCCGGATTATGGTGTAGCTGTGTCGGAAGAAGAAGAGCCGATCCCATCAGGACAGGTTCCTTGTAAACGACTGTAAAACATTTTTTCAGAAAGGAAAGATCATGGCAGTAGATAAGACACCTGTGCTCAAGAGATGCAGATCTCTTGACCTCGATCCCACATTTTTGGGATACGACAAAAAATCAAGAAGAAAATCAATTCGTTCGGGCAGAAAGGTATCTGAATACGGACTTCAGCTCCGCGAGAAGCAGAAGGCAAAGTTCATTTACGGTGTGCTCGAGAAACCCTTCCGTAATTATTATGAGAAGGCTGACCGTATGAAGGGTATGACAGGTGAGAACCTGATGGTCATGCTCGAGTCAAGACTTGACAATATCGTTTTCCGTGCAGGATTTGCCCGCACCAGAAGAGAGGCAAGACAGGTCGTTGGACACAAGCATATTACCGTTAACGGTAAGGTTATCAACATTCCTTCATACCAGTGCAAAGCAGGCGATGTTATCGCAGTAAGCGAGAAAGGCAAATCCCTGCAGCGTTTCAAAGATATCACAGAGGTGACCGGAGGAAGGCTCTATCCTGAGTGGATCGATACGGATATCGATAATCTGACAGCTACCGTTAAGGAGCTTCCCACCAGAGATCAGATTGATGTTCCTGTTGACGAGATGCTTATAGTCGAGTTGTATTCCAAGTAATAACCTGAACTCCGATTGGAGGTTTCGGTTGCGGAAGTATCAAGCTTTTATATAACGAGTCGATTAAAGTAGTGTCTATGAGGAGGATTGTTAATGTTTGATTTTGAAAGACCTAATATTGTGGTTGATGAAATCTCCGGTGACAATAAATTCGGCAGATTTGTTGTTGAGCCTCTCGAGAGAGGGTACGGTAATACTCTCGGTAATTCACTCCGCAGGATCATGCTGTCATCGCTGCCCGGCGCAGCTGTAAGCCAGATCAAGATCGAAGGAGTACTTCATGAGTTCTCTACCATCCTCGGTGTAAAAGAGGATGTTACAGAGATCATTATGAATATCAAGGGTCTGGTTATCCAGAACAATTCCGAATCCAACGAGCCTAAGACCGCATATATTGAATATGAGGGCGAGGGAGTTGTGACCGGTGCCGATATTCAGGCCGATCAGGATATAGTTATCCTGAACCCCAACCAGGTGATCGCTACTCTCAGCGGAAAGAATACAAAGCTCTATATGGAGCTTACCATCACCAAGGGCAGGGGATATGTATCTTCCGATCGTAACAAGACGGAGGATATGCCTATAGGAGTTATTCCGATAGATTCGATCTATACTCCCGTAGAAAGAGTTAATGTATCGGTGGTTAATACCCGTGTGGGTCAGATCACTGATTATGATAAGCTGACACTGGATGTAATGACCAACGGTACTCTTGGTCCCGATGAGGCTGTAAGCCTTGCTGCCAAGATTTTGAGTGAGCATCTGTCACTTTTCGTGAACCTCAGCGAAGTGGCACAGCTCGGCGGTCCCGTTATCCGATCCGATGACGAAGGATCCAGTAACGACAAGGTTATGTCGCTCAGCATAGACGAGCTGGAGCTTTCAGTTCGTTCATACAACTGTCTGAAGCGTGCCAACATCAATACTGTTGAGGATCTTATCAACAAGACTCCCAGCGATATGATGAAGGTTCGCAACCTGGGCAAGAAGTCCCTCGACGAGGTCCTCAAGAAGCTTGAGGATATGGGACTCGGCCTCAAGAATGACGTAGAGGATCTCTGATCGTCATAAGTCTTTACAGTGATTGATATGATCACCTGATAATGAGACGGACAGTTGACATATATGATAAGACCGAAGAAGCACATGTATGTATCCGGCGCAAGCCGGGAAAGAAAGGATTTTTAAAATGGCTAAATACAGAAAGTTAAGCAGAACATCAGATCAGAGAAAGGCTCTGCTGAGAAACCAGGTTACAGCTCTTCTTTTTCACGGAAGGATCGTGACCACAGAGGCAAAGGCAAAGGAAGTTCAGAAGATCGCTGATGGACTTATAGCTCTGGCTGTAAAGGAAAAGGATAATTTCGAGACTGTTACTATCGAGGCAAAGGTTGCCAGAAAAGATAAGGACGGCAAGAGAGTAAAGCAGATCGTTGACAAGGACGATCCGACAAAGGTTCTTGCAGAGAACGCTCATGACGACAAGGGTAAGATCATCCGCAAGGAGAACGGTAAGGTTGTAACCGTATATGATACCGAATCACGCGAGATCAAGAAGGATCTGCCCAGCAGACTCCATGCAAGACGTCAGATGATGAAGGTTCTCTATGATGTAACCGAGACACCCGTAAAGAGAGGTGCAGGCTACAAGAAGGCTACAAAGGAAGTTGATATGGTTGCCAAGCTCTTTGATGAGATCGCACCCAAGTACACGGGACGCAACGGCGGCTATACACGTATCATCAAGATCGGTCCCCGCAAGGGCGACGCTGCAATGGAAGTTGTACTTGAGCTTGTATAACTTGTCTTAGATAACAATATCATTCAAAATATGAAAGTACCGGGATTGTTTCCCGGTACTTTTTTGTGGACATTTTGTGGATGGTTCTCCGCAATGAGGATGCAGAGACCCGTCCCGGATCCTATTCGGCTTTCTGAAAATGCTGGTAATCCTTGCAGGAATTCCAGTCCCCGCCCCATTTAAAACCGTGTTCCTTAAACAGACGGTAGCACAGGTCGTCAGGTCCGATCTTGTATGGGAAATCCTGAGTCCTGTCTGCATAGATCTCGCTTCCGGCCGGAGAGATATAATCGGAACCGTCTTCACCTGCGCCGAAAACGATGTATGGGTTATAGAACGGATTAATGTCTATTGCAAGGCCGTAAGCGTGTTTAGAGAGGGAAGTGGAGCCCTCTACGACGCGGTAATTAAAGCAGGATGTATTGTTCGCGGACATCGAAGCCGTATCATCTCCTCCGTAGTTATCTATCAGAACGACCTTTTCAAGCTGATACCCGGCTTCATATAATTCCGAGAAGATCTCCGTCAGATCCCGGGCGATGGACTTGTTGGCTATCATCTCTCCGGCCTGGATGATCCCGTTGAAATCATTGTATCTGATGCCTATATAACGAAGGTCATCGACGGATATCTCGTCTGCCCCTTCGACAGGATACGAGACTCCCGTAATATAATCGATCATTTCGTCGTTTAACGGCTCGTAATAGAACCCCTCTGAATAAGTGGTTCTGTCCGGAGCGGAAGTGTTGTCGGGATCGTAAAAGTGGATCTGTACGGAGGTGTTGTAATCGCGGGTTATGTCAACCTCCTCCCGGGTATTATGATCATGGGTTATGTCAACCTGCTCCCGAGTATCATGATCATGAGTTATGTCAACCTGTCCCGGAATATCGTGATTGCGAGTTATGTCAACCTGCTCCCGGGAGGTATTAAGTGCTTCGGAATTGCTCGCGGCAGAAGTATCGGCATCGGAACCGGAACTGCCGGAATAGGCTTTATCCGGATTGGCAGCCGCATAGTCGCTGAGCGAATCTCCGGTCAGGAAATGAACGCTGATCACAGACACGGCGGTAACCAGCATTATTGCTCCTATTCCCTTTGCAATGGGTAGAAAATATCTGTTTTTTTTGTTTATTTTATTGATAAGTTTCTTCATACATATAATCATACCACGTATTTTCCCTTTTTTGCCTTTTCATTTGACTATATACTTCTTTGAGATTAAAATAATTCTCTGTATGGGAATAATCACGACCAAAAATCTGATATACGAATATCTTCGCAGAGATGATGAGGGCAACGTCAGCGGCAAGACCAGGGCCATCGATGATGTCGATATAGATGTGCGCCCAGGAGATTTTATCTCGATACTCGGGCATAACGGTTCGGGTAAGTCCACTCTGGCCAAACATATCAACGCGATACTCACTCCTACAGGCGGAGAAGTGTGGGTTGACGGATTAAATACCAATGAGCCTGACAATATACGGCAGGTAAGACAGCGTGCAGGCATGGTATTTCAGAATCCCGATAATCAGATAATCGGACAGCTTGTAGAGGAGGATGTCGGCTTCGGTCCCGAGAACCTCGGAGTTCCGACAGACGAGATCTGGGAGAGAGTCAATGAGAGCCTTAAGCTTCTGGGGATGCTTGATTTCAGAATGCGATCCCCAAATAAGCTGTCAGGTGGTCAGAAACAGCGTGTTTCTATTGCCGGTGTGCTTGCAATGCATCCCAAGTGCATCATACTTGATGAGCCGACGGCAATGCTCGATCCCAACGGACGCAGGGAAGTGATCAGAGCCGCCCGGGCTCTTAACGATGTAGAGAAGATAACGATCGTACTTATCACTCATTATATGGAGGAAACCATATATTCGGACAGGATATATGTTATGGATAAGGGGCATGTTGCCATGCAGGGTACACCTAAGGAGATCTTCTCCCGGGTTGAAAAACTGCAGGAACTCCGACTGAATGTGCCACAAGTCACAATGCTGGCATACAGATTAAAGGAGCAGGGGATGCCGATCCCCGACGGGATACTGACCCGCAAAGAACTCAGAGAGGCGATCAAAGATGCCTTTAACGCTTGATCATGTCAACTGCATATACAGCGCCGATACAAATCATCCGGTACATGCACTGGATGATATATGTCTTACCATTGAGGACGGACAGTTTATCGGACTGATCGGTCATACCGGCTGCGGCAAATCCACCCTTGTTCAGCATCTGAACGGACTTCTTAAGCCTACGAGCGGTGTCATCAGCTTTGACGGTGAGGATATCCACGCTAAGGATTATGACAGAAGAGCCCTCAGGGGAAAGGTCGGACTTGTTTTTCAGTATCCGGAGCACCAGCTTTTTGAAACAGATGTGTTCGCAGACGTCTGCTTTGGTCCAAAGAATCTCGGGCTTGATAAGGAAGCCATTGAAAAGCGCGCCAGAGAGGCCCTTTTGGCGGTAGGTCTTACGGAGGAGGATTTTTCCAATTCTCCTTTCGAGCTTTCGGGCGGACAGAAGAGACGTGTGGCTATCGCAGGTGTACTTGCGATGCAGCCCCGGGTTCTGGTTCTTGACGAACCTACCGCAGGACTTGACCCGGCCGGGCGCGAAGAGATACTTGACCTCATCAGTGATCTCCACAGAAACAATCATATGACCGTCATACTGGTTTCACACAGTATGGATGATGTGGCCAATTATGTGGAGAGACTCATAGTTATGGATTCCGGAAGGATCATGTATGATGATGTCCCCGGAGAAGTATTTAAGCATGTAAAGGAGCTGGAGGGTATGGGCCTTGCCCTGCCTGAGGTCACATATATAATGAGATCGCTCAAAAGGCACCGGTTTGATGTGGACGATACAGTTACGACCATAGAGGAAGCGTGCGAACAGATCATGAATTTATATAATAACAGACAGACGACGCAGCAATGATCAGAGAAATAACAATCGGACAATATTATGATACGGAATCGGTTATACACAGACTCGATCCCAGGGTAAAGCTGGTAGCCACACTGGTTTACATAATAGCAATATTTGTCGTTGATACCATCCCGGGATACTTCTGTGCGGCGGCCGTAGTGTGTATTGCGGTCGCTTTGTCTAAGGTTCCGGTCAGATTTATAGTCAAAGGACTGCGCCCCATTATGCTTATCCTGTTGATCACTGTTCTTTTCAACATGATACTGACTCCGGGCGAGATCCTCGTGAGTATATGGAAGATAAATATCACCAGAGAAGGCCTGCGGATCGGCATTACGATGGCACTGAGACTGGTACTTCTGATCACCGGTACCTCTTTGATGACTCTGACGACTACCCCCAATAATCTGACGGATGCCATGGAGAGACTGCTGCGTCCGCTGATGCGTATAAAGGTCCCGGTACATGAGATAGCGATGATGATGTCAATCGCACTCAGATTTATCCCTATCCTTCTGGAGGAGACAGATATCATCATGAAAGCACAGATGGCCAGGGGAGCCGATTTTGAGAACGGGAATCTGATCAAAAGAGCAAAGGCTCTGGTTCCGATCCTGGTTCCCCTCTTTATCTCCGCGTTCAGAAGGGCAAACGATCTTGCCATGGCAATGGAGGCCAGATGCTACAGCGGCGGTGCGGGCAGGACCAGGATGAAACCGTTAGTATATGCCCGGCGCGATTATATTGCGTATTTTTTTGTATGGGCATTTTTGATCGGATGTATTTTGATCAGGATCTTCTGATTCATGAATCCTTAGACGCGGGCTATCCTGCAGCCGGAGCGGAAAATGAGAATACTTTTAAAGGTATCGTATGACGGTACCGCATATCACGGATGGCAGATGCAGCCGGGAGAACCCGAAACCATCGAAGGCCGCCTTAACAGGTGCCTGACAGAGCTTACCGGTGCTCAGACAGAGGTGATCGGATGCAGCCGGACCGATGCAGGTGTGCATTCCAAAGGAAATATCTGTGTATTTGACACATCTTCAGGCATTCCACCGGAGAGATACGTGCCTGCTTTGAACGGCATACTTCCAACGGACATCAGGGTGCTTGATTCCTTTCGGGTGGACGACTGTTTTCATCCGAGGCATACGGATACCCGCAAGACGTATTGCTACAGGTTTTATCACGGCGACATATGTCCTCCCTTTGAAAGACTGTACAGACATCATGTGTATGGGCCGATAGATACGAATGCCATGCAAAGGGCCGCATCGGCATTTAAGGGAGAGCATGATTTTGCGGCCTTCTGCGCCGCAGGCTCGCAGGCAGAGACTACCGTCCGCACTATATATGATGTTGTTATCAAACGAACTGCTGCCGATCCTTTATCGGAATATATAGATATATACATTACCGGCGGCGGATTTCTCTACAATATGGTCAGGATAATTGCAGGTACGCTTCTTGAGGTTGGCAGGGGGCGGATCGGTCCGGAGGATATTCAGGATGTGATCGACAGCCGTGACCGTTCACGAACCGGTCCGACTCTGCCGGCGTGCGGTCTGACGCTTGAGAGGATTGATTTTGACGAAGGCATTCCTGCTGTATAAGAGGTTTATATGATAAGAACCTTCTGTTTATTCGAAATTCGAAATTCGAAATTTTGACAAACCTCTTGCTTTATGGTATGGATGAGAGTAAAATAATTGGGCATGCGCTTAGAGCATGCCCGTTTCTATTATTATACACGTATATCCGATCCTGCCCGGTGCCGGACGGCGATAGCCTCAGGTAGAGCAGGATGTGCGGGAGACTCATACCGTGACGGATATGCGGAAGACAAACCAAATGGAGGTAAGACATGAGTGTAGTATCAATGAAACAGTTACTGGAAGCAGGTGTTCATTTCGGACATCAGACCCGCAGATGGAACCCCAAGATGGCTCCTTATATCTTTACGGAGCGTAACGGGATCCATATCATCGATCTGCAGAAGAGCGTAGGCAAGGTTGACGAGGCTTACAATGCGGTATTCGATATCGTATCCCAGGGAGGAACCATCCTTTTTGTAGGTACCAAGAAGCAGGCTCAGGATGCGGTTAAGACCGAAGCAGAGCGCTGCGGTATGTATTACGTTAATGAGAGATGGCTTGGTGGTATGCTTACCAACTTCCGTACCATCCGTTCACGTGTAGAGAGACTTAAGGCTATCGAGAAGATGTCGGAGGACGGAACCTTTGATGTACTGCCCAAGAAGGAAGTGATCCAGCTTCGCAAGGAGTGGGAGAAACTTGAGAAGAACCTTGGCGGTATCAAGGAGATGACCAGGATCCCCGATGCTATCTTTGTTGTAGATCCCAAGAAGGAGCATATCTGTATTCAGGAGGCTCATACACTCGGTATCACTCTGATCGGTATCGGTGATACCAACTGTGATCCCGAGGAGCTGGATTATGTGATACCCGGCAATGACGATGCGATCCGTGCTGTCAAGCTGCTCACCGGCAAGATGGCAGACGCTGTCATCGAGGCCAACCAGGGTGAAGAGTTTGTAAGTGACGAGGACATTCAGCCCGAGGCAGAAGAGAGCGAGCCTACGGATATCGAAGAAGTAGTGGCTGCAGCTGAAGAGTAAAAACAGGGATATCCTCTAAAGGCTTGAGGATCGTCCGTTTACAGATAATAGTTTTTTTAGGAGGAAAATATAATGGCAGAGATTACAGCAGCAATGGTCAAAGAGTTGCGTGAGTCCACCGGCGCAGGCATGATGGACTGCAAAAAGGCTCTGGCTGAGACCAATGGTAATATGGAAGAGGCAGTAGAGGTTCTGCGTAAGAGCGGTGCTGCCAAGGCTGAAAAGAAAGCAAGCCGTATCGCAGCAGAGGGTATCTGCCGCGTAGCTATAGACGGAGATAAGACGGCTGCAGTCGTTGAGGTTAACTCCGAGACAGACTTTGTAGCCAAGAACGAGGTATTCCAGACATTTGTAGAGGGAGTTGCAAAGCAGGCACTTGCTTCCGGCGCAGCCGATGTAGATGCTCTTCTTGAAGAGAAGTGGGTTGAGGACAGCTCCAAGACCGTTAAGGAAGTACTGGTTGACAAGACCGCAACTATAGGTGAGAAGCTCTCCGTCCGCAGATTTGAAAAAGCCAGCGGTGACTGCGTTGTATCTTATCTGCATGGCGGCGGACGTATCGGTGTGGTTGTTGCTGCCGATGGCGCAGGTGCAGACGCATCCGTTAAGGAAGCTCTGACCAACGTGGCAATGCAGATCGCTGCAATGAGCCCTAAGTTCATTGCGGACAGCGATGTTGATCAGGCTTATATCGATCACGAGACAGAGATCCTTAAGGCTCAGATGGATGCCGATCCCAAGGAAGCAGCCAAGCCCGAGAACGTTAAGCAGGGCATCATCAAGGGCCGTGTAAATAAGCTTCTCAAGGATGTTGTGCTTCTTGATCAGGTATATGTGAGAGCAGAAGACGGTAAGCAGACGGTAGCGCAGTATCTGGCTTCTGTAAGCAAGGATCTCAAGCTTACCAGGTTCATCCGCTATGAAGTTGGTGAGGGTATGGAGAAGAAGAATGAGGACTTTGCAGCAGAAGTAGCAGCTCAGATGAACGCATAACAGGAGCTGTTCACGGAAAGTATAAATTCTTTTGTCGTTTACCATAATTGAAATGAACAGTAATATAAAGCCCGGGTCAGTGGATCCGGGCTTTTGAGACTAAAGATACTAAGGAGAAGGAGAAAGAATATGAGCGAGCATTCCATAGGAACCAGATGTGTGCAGGGCGGATACAGACCGGGAAACGGTGAACCGAGACAGGTGCCGATCATTCAGTCTACGACCTTTAAATACGATACCAGTGAGGATATGGGCAGGCTTTTTGACTTAGAGGCCAGCGGATATTTTTATACCAGACTTCAGAATCCGACTAACGATACCGTAGCTGCCAAGATAGCGGAGCTTGAGGGCGGTACCGCGGCAATGCTTACCAGTTCGGGACAGGCAGCGAACTTCTTTGCGCTTTTTAATATATGTGAGTGCGGCTCACATATCGTGGCTTCTTCCTCGATCTATGGCGGTACCTTCAATCTGATCGACGTAACTATGGCTAAAATGGGCGTAGATGTGACATTTGTCTCACCTGATGCTTCGGAAGATGAACTCAACGCTGCTTTTAAAGAAAATACCAGAGCGATGTTTGGCGAAACCATTGCCAATCCGGCACTTACGGTACTGGATATCGAGAAATTTGCCCGTGTGGCCCATGCTCACGGAGTTCCGCTCATAGTTGACAATACCTTCCCTACGCCCGTTAACTGCCGTCCTTTTGAATGGGGAGCGGATATAGTCACGCATTCCACGACCAAATATATGGACGGTCACGGTGCAGCAGTCGGCGGCGCGATCGTTGATTCCGGCAAATTTGACTGGATGGCTCATGCCGACAAGTTCCCCGGACTGTGCACACCCGACGAGTCATATCATGGCATCACCTATGCCGAGAAGTTTGGTCAGGGAGGAGCTTTCATAACCAAGTGTACGGCCCAGCTGATGAGGGATTTCGGCTGCATACAGTCCCCTCAGAACGCATTTCTGCTGAATCTTGGCCTTGAATCCCTGCATGTGCGTATGCCGCGTCACGTCGAGAACGGACAGGCCGTAGCTGAGTTCCTGGAGTCAGACCCCAGAGTGACCCACGTAAGCTATCCAGGACTTAAATCGGATAAATATTATGAGATCGCCCGTAAATATCTGCCGAACGGCGGCTGCGGCGTCGTGAGCTTTGAGCTTGAGGGCGGAAGAGAGGCTGCCGAAAAGTTTATGAAGAATCTAAAGGTCATCGCCATAGAAACACATGTGGCCGATGCCAGATCCTGCGCTCTCAATCCCGCAACCAGCACGCACAGACAGCTTACCGATGAACAGCTTGTCGCTGCCGGTGTTCCCGCGGGTCTGATACGTGTATCCTGCGGACTCGAGGATAAGGCTGATCTGATCGCCGACATCTCCCAGGCCCTTGAGACACTTTAATGAACAGATGCAGGGGACGGTTCTCCACACCACGTTATGTAAATCGTTGCGTATAAGGGACGGTTCTCTGCTACAAGTTATGTAAACTCTAAAACTGCCATTTATGAAAAAGATTTTAAAGATTTCAGCTGTCATATTGGGAATTATCATTTTTATCCCGATCGCTTATATTGCCTTTCTCAGGATCATCATGTATGATCCGGCTCCCTCAGAGGACGTTGAGTATAATTCCGGAAGCATGCTTCTTTCGCCCGGTGATAAGCTTTCGGTCCTCACGTTCAACATTGGTTATGCCGGATATAACAGGGAAGAGGATTTCTTTATGGACGGAGGAAAGGGTGTGCTGCCCGAATCCTCCGACAGTGTCATGCGCAATCTTTCCGGGATCATGTCGGTTATCAGAGAAGAGGGATCCGATGTGGTGTTTATCCAGGAGGTTGATGTTGATTCACACAGGTCCTTTCATATAAATGAGGATGCTTATCTCTCTTCACAGCTTGGATTCGGACACAGCTATGCATGCAATTACAAGGTACTCTTTATCCCTTATCCCATTCCGCCTCTCGGGAAAATGGAAAGCGGGATATCGATCTATAATCCGTATACGGTGTCTGAGACCAAAAGGATCAGTCTGCCGGATACCGCTCCATGGTATATGAAGATGGGGTACCTCAAGCGGTGTGTACTGATGCAGAGGATCCCACTGAACGATGCTTCGAACCATGAGCTTGTTCTTATGAATTTTCACATGGAAGCCTATACGGATGAGGATAAGAGAGACCGGCAGTTCGAGGCACTGAATGAGCTTCTGACTGCAGAACATGAAAAAGGGAACTATGTGATAGCCGGCGGGGATTTTAATCAATCCTTTGATAAGCTGGATAATCCGCCGGTAAGATCGCAGACGGGATGGGATCCGGGCAGTATGTCAGAAGAGGATATCGCAGAGGGTTTCTCACTGGCGGTTGCGGATAATGCTCCGAGCTGCAGATCATTGGAAGAGCCTTATATCGATTATGATACTTCGCAGACATATATAATCGACGGTTTTATAGTATCCGACAATATCCGTGTCGATTCGGTCAGGGTATGCGATCACGGATTTGAATATTCGGACCATAATCCCGTGAAACTGGAAGTTACACTGAATAGATGATTTATATGTGGTATACTGTAGAGGATTGAATTTCATCATTACCGATTGTGTCGGACTATATCTGTTTATTTATCCTCATAAAGGGGAGCGATTGGGATCATGCTTTTCAAAAACAAAAACAAAAAAACGGAACAGGAAGAAGAGTTTCAGTCCATGGATAATCTCGGAGAGGAAAATGAAACTCCAGTAAAAGAGAGTGACTGGGATATTGATCCGGATGAAGATCCGGGCGACTGGGATATCGATCCGGATGAAGATCCGGGAGATTGGAATGATGAATCTGCAGAGGATCATTCGGAGGAGGCAGCTGGACCTATAGACGAAGAGCCCGCAGAGGATCATTCGGAGGAGATGGCTGAACCTATAGAAGAAGAATCCGCAGAGGATCATTCGGAGGAGATGTCTGAACCGGATGAACTGCCGGCAGAGGAAACGGAAGATTCGGAACCGGTCACAGAGGACGAATCGGCCGACGACAATGCCGAAGTCGAAGACAATGCCGAAGCTGATGAACCATCTGAAGCCGAAGACAATACCGAAGCTGATGAACCATCTGAAGCCGAAGACAATGCCGAGGTTGATGAAATCGCTGAAGCCGAAGACAATGCCGAGGTTGATGAAACCGCTGAAGCTGAAGCCGAAGACAATGCCGAGGTTGATGAAACCGCTGAAGCCGAAGACGAGATGGACGGCGATGATCTCAACGACATTACCGAAAATGACGGCTATTACGGCGAAAACGGAGACCTCGTTGAGCCGGAAAGCGTTGTACCGGATGAAGAGCCTGTCAAAACGGCTCCGGAAATGGATGATGACGACGACTTCTATGATGATGAAGAAGAGGGCCCGAAGGAAAAGCCTAATATTTTTAAGTATATCGTTATAGCTATCGGAATCATCGGGCTTGCGATCGGCGCAGTCATGCTTCTGAGGACCAGGCTGCTGCAGATGCAGCTGGATATGGGCAAGCAGTATCTGGAAGCCGAGGATTATGATGCGGCTACCGATACCTTCAATCAGGCGCTTAAGATTTTCCACAACAGTGGCGATGCCTATCTCGGCCTTGCACAGGCTTCCATCGGCCGGGGAGAGCTTACCGAGGCGATCAAGATCCTTGAGGAGGGTGTAGAGGTCACCCGCAGCTCAAATCTGGAAAAATCCAGGGAAAACATCATAGATCAGGTTTTTGCGACCTATGTTCTGAATGAATACATGATCAATATCCTGCCCGGTGAGTTTGAGCAGCTGGAGGTTTCCAACAGAAGCGAGGATCTGGGCTTTACCGTAGAGTGGTCCAGCGACAATCCGAGTGTTGGTACGGTAGACGAAAACGGACTTGTTACCGCAGTCAGAAACGGTACGGCAACCATAATAGCGACCGTGGGCAATGAGGACTGGGGTTACCGGGATATAACCGCGTCACTAGTTGTCGGCGTCATCGTGACATATCTGGAGGAGGCAGGCTGCGATTATGTTCAGGATGCGTCCGCATTAACCGCACCGTGCTTTGTATATCAGCTGGATAAAGACGGATACCGTATCTATGACGGTACGCTTGAGATCGAACAGGGCATGGCAACCTACAGCCTGACGCAGTGCAGGGCATCAGATCCCGATGCCAACGGTATGGTTGATTATGAGATAGTATATACGATTACCGTACCTACCAAATTCGGCATCCTGGCAGACTCCAGGGAAGCCAAGTATGCATGGTATTATAACTGGATGGCTGAGAATATGCTCCTTTGCGATGATTATACGGGATTGATATTCGGAGTGAAGGATCTGTACGGATCGGATGAGCTTATATATGATTCCACAGTGGAATGGAACGGTGCGGAGTATCATATATCGGGAACCTTCGAAGAAGAATGGGTCAATAATGAAGAGTGGGCAATAACCTACAGTCCTCTGACTCTGACCACGTGGGCGGAAGCTCCGGTAATAGGAACCGTCAGCCTGCATATCACGGTTCCCAAGGAATATCAGGGACTGGTTCTTGCGCTTGATAAAAAGGGTATCACGGACTATACGGATCCGGTAGTTGACACCGAGGAGGAGGTAGAAGATTATGACTCCAGCAAGGCGTATGAAGATTCTTATTTCTTTGATCCCCAGGAGGATGGAACCGTGAGAAGTCCGGATGATTTCTACATTGTGAAGCTTTCGGATTTTACTGAGTATAAAGAGTGATATTTTGATGCTGTCAATTTGAGGAAGCTATAAAACACGAGGATTATCCATTTGCGGAAGTGTCGGATAAATGGGGCGTAACCGTAGAGATCATGTATGCCTATCAGAGAGGAACTGTTGAAACTCCTAAAATACGACGATGCGCTCTACTCCGAAGAGATGATATGGCTGACAGGGCCTTACGGCCAAGATAATGCGCTATGGAAACCTGGCGCCAAGATACAGCGATGGAGAATTCCAGGCTAACTTTAATACCAATTCGGCAATGGGAGAGCTGCGTGCCTATGCGGCTCTGTGATAAAAAAATACTCACAAACCTGATGTTTGTGAGTATTTACAGTGTAGCCCGTAGCGGAATCGAACCGCTGTTTCCGCCGTGAGAGGGCGGCGTCTTAACCGCTTGACCAACGAGCCACGTGCGGAACGCTTTACTATAATAACAAGTCCCCGCACAAAATGCAAGAGTTTTTTTGAAATTCTGTATCCTGCGAAAAATCGTCCTGATCAAGCCTCAGGGATAAGTCCCGATTTGCGCAGAGCCGGGCGAACCGCCATATATACCGCAACCGCTACTATGGTTGATATCACGGCATTGAGGGCCGTTACCGAGAAGTTCCAGGCGATGGTAAGCTCAGCGGCGGGTTTGCCTAACAGGAATCTTTTGTAAAAATATCCAAGCAGCGGATCGAAGATCACATTAAACGCAAGCCCGGCGACCGTACCCCATACGGCACGTGAAAGGATGCTTTTTTTGTCGGTCTGCTGTCCAAGTCTGCCGAGATCCCTCGCCACCCAGCCGGTGATCAGACCGATGCAGAGCTTCAGTATGAATGTTTTGGGTGCATATACTATGTAGATCGGATCAAAGAGATCCCCGATGGTCATTCCGATGGCACCTCCCAGACCGCCCCAGACTCCGCCGAGGATCAGTGCGCCAAGTACGCAGACCGCATTTCCGAGATGAATGGAAACAGCATCACCGCCCGCCAGCGGGATCCTGATCTGCAGAAAAGTGAACACAACGTAGGACAGTGCGGCGAGCATGCCCGTGGATACAACCTTGATGAGTAAGTCTTTATTAGCTGTCTTTGTCATAATAAGCTTCCTCCGTTTGTATATTTCATGATAAAGGGCATATTTCCTGTTTCATGGATCGTTTCCCTGTCATCATGTATTAGAGTATACTCAAAACTGACATTATAAATATCACCAATTTTTGAAAATATTATAAGGCCAGAACCGAATGAAAGGCTTTTTTTCGCAGAAAAATCCGCGATTATATTTTTATATTCCCGTAAAATACCGATTTTACTTGCATTTCTTTCGATCTGGGTGTATTCTTTATTAGGTTATTAAAGTAGTTAGTGTAGTGGGTGGGCTTGCAAGAGCCCACTTATTTAATGTGTGACTATAGTATGGCCTTACGGCTGTACATATGGGCAGGGAGTATATGGCATCCAAACGATCCGAATATGAAACCAGAACCGAAGAGCTGCTTGTTCCTATAGCGAAAGAAGCGGGCGTTGATATCTACGACGTGGAGTATGTTAAGGAAGGCCCTGATTATTATCTGAGAGCCTATATTGACAAGGAAGGCGGAGTAAACATAGGAGACTGTGAAACCGTCAGCCGGGCTCTGTCGGATGTACTCGACAGAGAGGATTTCATTCCCGATGCTTATATCCTGGAGGTATCCAGTCCCGGACTCGGGCGTAAGCTCACCAGGGACAGACACCTGGACAGAAGCATCGGAGAAGAGGTTGAGCTTAAGCTTTATAAGCCTCTGGACGGCAAAAAGGGTCCGAAGGAATTCTCGGGAATACTGGAGGGATATGATGCCGAGACCATTTCCGTCCGTATCGATGATGAAGTGAAGCATGTTGACAGAAGTCTGATCGCACAGATCAGGCTGGCATTGGATTTTTAGAAATACCGGAAAAATGCGGGGAAACCCCGTAAAAGGAGGAAACATTAAGATGAGTAGTGATAACACTGCAGCCGAATTAAAACTGGCACTTGATATGCTGGAGAAGGAAAAGGAGATCAGCAGGGATGTGCTTTTTGATGCTATCGAAGGTGCACTTCTGAAGGCATGCCAGAATCATTTCGTTAAGGCGGACAACTATAAGGTAGAGATAGACAGGGAAACCTGTGAATATCATGTTTACGCCGAAAAGGAAGTGGTCGATGAGGTAGAGGATCCCGGATTGCAGATCAGTCTGTCGGATGCAAAGGAGGTCGATCCTTCGCTCAATGTGGGAGATACCGCCAGGATTGAGATCCAGTCCAGGGAGTTTGGCCGTATCGCTGCCCAGAATGCCAAGAGCTATATCCTGCAGATGATCCGTGAAAAGGAAAGAGACGCGATCTACAACCAGTATGTCGGCAAGCAGAGAAGCATTGTTACCGGTATAGTTCAGCGCAGGGTCGGTGATAATCTGACCATCAATCTCGGTAAGACCGATGCCATTCTCAATGTCAACGAGCAGGTCGAGAGTGAGCACCTTCGTCCGAATGACCGCGTGAAGGTATATGTGCTTGAAGTCAAAAAAACCGAAAAGGGCGGCTCGAGAATACTGGTCAGCCGTACACATAAGGATCTGGTTAAATGCCTTTTTGAATCGGAGGTTGCAGAGATCCAGGACGGTACCGTCGAGATCAAGGCCATAGTCAGAGAACCCGGCAGCAGGAGCAAGATCGCGGTTTGGAGCAACAATCCCGATGTAGACGCGGTGGGAGCCTGTGTAGGTGTGAATTCGTCCAGAGTCAATTCCGTAGTTGATGAGCTCAGAGGCGAAAAGGTGGATATAGTTAACTGGGATGATAATCCGGGACGTCTGATAGAGAACGCGCTCAGTCCGGCCAAGATCGTAGCCGTGTTTGCGGATCCCGAGACCAGGATTGGCAAGGTCGTGGTTCCGGATGACCAGCTTAGCCTTGCGATCGGACTTAAGGGTCAGAACGCGCGTCTGGCGGCCAAGCTTACCAATTACAAGATCGATATCAAATCCGAGACACAGGCAAAGGACGCTGTCGGATTCAGATATGAAGACTATATGTTTGATGATGATGAATATGACGAGGAAGAGTACGACGAGGAGTACGGGTATACCGAGGACGGTGAGTATACCGGCGATGGTGAGTACTCCGAAGAGTATGCGGAAGAGGGAGAATATGCCGATGAGGCTGCAGAAGGCTCCGATGAGGAATAAAGCGGCAGTATGAGCGAACCCTTTAGAACATGTGTCGTATGCAGAGCCAAAAGACCCAAGGCAGAACTGATCAGAGTGATCAGAAGCCCGGAGGGAACGGTTTGCGTTGATACGCGTCAGAAATCGAATGGCAGAGGCGCTTACATCTGCAGGGATGCAGACTGTATCGCACAGGCATATAAGCGTAAGGCTCTTGTCAGGCATCTCAAAACCGAAATACCTGATGAGATCTATACGGCACTGGAAGGATATGTGAATGAGCAGACCTGACAAAGCATTATCGATGCTCGGGATAGCCATGAAGGCAGGTAAGGTTAAATCCGGTGAAACCGCGACCGAGGCGGCGATCAAGAGTTTTGAAGCGCAGCTTGTCATAATAGCGGCAGATGCGTCGGAAAACACCCGCAAGCATTTCAGGGATATGTGTGAATACCGGGATATACCGTACCGGGAGTATTCCGATAAGGAAAACCTCGGCAGGGTCATAGGACGTGATCTCAGATCGAATCTGGCGATAACGGATCACGGACTGGCAAAGGCTCTGACAGGGTATATTGATTCGGATAATTAGGAGGAGTGGAATATATGAGAGTACATGAACTTGCAAAAAAAGTGGGCGTGGAAAGCAAAGAAGTGCTGGCCTTTATAAAGGATAAAGGTATTGAGGGAAAAACAGCGTCAAGTTCAGTGGACGATTCCGTGGCAGATATGGTCACTGCGCATTTCAGTGGCAAGGGGACTTCGGTGGAGAGCAAGGCCGATCGTGAAGAAAAACCGAAGCCCGCTCCTGCCAATGATAAAGCCGATAAAGAACCGGAGGTTACCGGTAAGCCTGCCGAAGCATCAGCCGAAAAGAAAGCCGATAAACCCGAACAGGCTCCGGTAAAAAGGGAAGGTGCTCCGAAAGACAGGCAGCCTGCACAGAAAACTCCGGCTTCCGATCAGACAAAAAAGAAAAAAAGCCATATCATAATCGTAAGCAACAACAATAATTCCAGACTTGGCGGAGGACAGCCTCAGAACAGAGGCCCTGCCAGACCGGGACAGAACAGAAATGACAACGGACATCATACACTCATCCGCTCCAGTGTGCGTCCCAGTCAGATCAATGATGAGCCATATGAGGTTAGGCAGCGTCAGATGCAGGAACGTAAGGAAGCAGAGAGACGGGCTTCCAAGGCAGTTGCCGCACCTGCCGCAGGAGAAACAAATAATGAAACGACAGTCAGGAAACCCGAAAAAAGAACGAGCACGGTTGTTACGGGAACTCTCAAAGAAAGCGCTGGTACTCAAAGTGCTGCTCCCAAGCCTGATCGTGGGAACAAAGGTAACGATAGAAATAGCAGACCGAATGCGGGGACGGACAATAGATTTAAACAAAATCAGAATTCCGGAGCCGGAGGAGACAGCAGCAACCAGAGCAAAGGAGACGGCAGACGCCCTCAGGGCAAGGGTCAGGGCGGCAAAGCGGAACGCTCACGTAAAGACCGCATCTACGAAGAAGATAATAACAACTCAAAGAAAAATAAGTTTGTAAAGCCCGAGAAGAAAGAGGAGAAGGTAGAGGAGACCATCAAGGTCATCACTCTGCCCGAGACCATAACACTCAAGGATCTTGCGGACAAAATGAAGATGCAGCCTTCTGTGATCATCAAAAAGCTCTTCCTTCAGGGACAGGTGCTGACCGTAAACTCTGAGATCAGCTATGAGGACGCGGAAAACATTGCCATAGAGTATGACATCATATGCGAAAAGGAAGAAAAGGTGGATGTTATCGAGGAGCTTCTTAAGGAAGAGGACGAGGCTCCGGAGGATCTCATTCCCAGACCGCCTGTAATCTGTGTAATGGGTCATGTCGATCACGGTAAGACTTCGCTGCTCGATGCGATCCGTAAGACCAATGTAACAGGCAAGGAGGCAGGCGGTATCACACAGGCGATCGGTGCTTATACCGTTACGATCAATGACCGCAGCATAACCTTCCTTGATACGCCCGGTCACGAGGCATTCACTGCCATGCGTATGCGCGGTGCCAATTCCACTGATATCGCGGTTCTGGTAGTGGCGGCTGACGACGGTGTCATGCCTCAGACCGTTGAGGCCATTAACCATGCCAAGGCAGCAGGCATAGAGATCATAGTTGCCGTCAATAAGATAGATAAACCCAACGCTAATGTTGATAAGGTTAAGCAGGAGCTTACCGAATATGAGCTGATCCCGGCTGACTGGGGCGGCTCTACCGAATTTGTAAATGTTTCGGCCAAGTCCGGAGAGGGTATCGAGACTTTGCTGGAGACCATCCTTCTGACTGCCGATATTCTTGAACTGAAAGCCAATCCCAACAGAAAGGCCAGAGGTCTCGTGATCGAGGCCGAGCTGGATAAGGGAAGGGGCCCGGTGGCCACTGTGCTCGTACAGAAGGGTACCCTTCATGTCGGAGACTTTATCTCTGCCGGAGCATGTCACGGTAAGGTACGTGCCATGGTTGATGATAAGGGCAGACGCGTCAAGACAGCAGGCCCTTCCACACCTGTTGAGATACTCGGTCTTTCGGATGTTCCGTCTGCGGGTGAGGTATTCATCGCTCATGAGAATGATAAGACTGCCAGAAGCTTTGCGGAGACCTATCAGGCTCAGTACAGAGAGGATATGCTTGCCGAGACCAGGAGCCGCATGAGCCTGGACGACCTGTTTGATAAGATCCAGGAGGGCAATCTGAAGGAACTCAACATTATCGTCAAGGCGGATGTACAGGGTTCCGTGGAAGCGCTTAAGACTTCCCTTTCCAAGCTTTCCAACGATGAGGTCGTGGTCAAATGCATTCACGGCGGAGTCGGTGCGATCAACGAATCGGATGTTATACTTGCATCCGCATCAAATGCCATCATCATCGGCTTCAATGTGCGTCATGATGCACAGGCCAAGGCTACAGCCGAAAGAGAGGGTGTGGATATCCGTCTGTATAAGGTCATCTATCAGGCTATAGAGGATATCGAAGCAGCCATGAAGGGTATGCTGGATCCCGTATTTGAAGAAAAGATCATCGGTCACGCCGAGATCCGTCAGATATTCAGAGCCAGCGCACTTGGAAATATTGCAGGTTCTTATGTGCTTGACGGTGAGATCACCAGAGGCTGTAGTGTCAGGATCTCCCGAGGCGGAGATCAGATATTTGAGGGCAAGCTGGCATCACTCAAGCGTTTCAAGGATGATGTTAAGGAGGTTAAGGCCGGCTTCGAATGCGGTCTTGTATTCGACGGATTTGACTCGATCGAGGAACTCGATCAGGTTGAGGCATATATCATGGTAGAGGTACCCAGGTAATGCGTAAGAACAGTATCAAGAATACACGTATCAACGGCGAGGTCCAGAAGGAGCTCGCACGTATCATAAACAGTGATATCAAGGATCCCAGGATCGCCCAGTTCACATCTGTCACGGCAGTTGAGGTTGCACCCGATCTGAAGACCATGAAGGCATGGATCAGTGTGTTGGGAGACCAGGAAGCTCTGGATAAAACGATGCAGGGCCTGCGCAGCGCCGAAGGCTTTATACGGCATGAACTGGCGGTTAGCGTAAACCTGCGCAATACTCCGGAGATAACCTTCATCCCCGACGACTCGATAGCATACGGCATCGATATGATCAAAAAGATCGATGAACTGAACAATAATTAGTGCACTGTATTATGTAAACCTGATAGAATTTTTAATTTATGAATATATACGAAGAATGCAAAAATGCCAAAACGATAGCCATAAGCGCCCATATCCGCCCGGATGGGGATGCCATAGGTTCGTGCATGGCCCTTGCACTCTATCTGAGAAAAAGAATACCGGACGCAGAGGTTGATGTATATCTCGATCCCATACTCGATGTATATGACTGCATCAGGGATGTGAAGACGATAATGCATGAGCCCAGGACGAATGTGACATATGACGTATTTATTGTGGTTGACTGCGAACCGGGGAGGATCAGCTTTGGACATGAACTCTTTGAGTCGGCACTGAAAAAGATAAATATCGATCATCACAATACCAATGTACCCGGAGGGGGAGACGTTAATTATGTAAACCCCGAATCGGGTTCGGCCGCCGAACTCGTATACGAGGTTATAGATCACGATTATCTGGACCGTGATATTGCGCTTGCTATCTATATCGGTATCATACATGACACCGGAGTATTGCAGTATTCAAACGTCAGACCTCAGACCCTGATAACGGTTTCGAAATTGATCAGATACGGGTTTGAATTTCCCGAGATCATTGAAAAGACTTTTTATGAAAAGACCTATATCCAGTCCCATATACTTGGCAGGGCTCTCCTGGAAAGCATGCTGATGTTGGACGGCAGGGTGGTGGTAAGTGTTCTTTTTAAAAAGACTATGGATTTCTACGGAGCAACCAGTAATGATCTGGAAGGGATCGCAAACCAGCTTAAGCAGATCAGCGGCGTGGATTGTTCGATATTCATGTATGAGCTTGGACCTCAGGAATATAAGGTGAGTTTACGTTCCACCGAAGCGGTCGATGTGTCTAGGGTAGCAGCCTTCTACGGTGGAGGCGGACACGACAGGGCAGCAGGTGTAACCATGAAAGGCACATATCATGATGTCATTAATAATCTGAGCAAAGAGATCGTTAAACAGCTTTAAACTCTTAAATATATGATCAACGGTATAATCAACGTATACAAGGAGCCCGGTTTCACTTCCCATGATGTGGTGGCGAAGCTTCGCGGTATAACCAAACAGAAAAAGATAGGACATACAGGCACTCTCGATCCGGATGCGGAGGGAGTGCTGCTTGTATGTTTGGGGGCGGCTACCAGAGTGTGTGATATGCTGACCGATGAGACCAAGGAGTATGAGGCTGAGCTTCGACTTGGAATTACGACCGATACCCAGGATATGTCCGGGGAGATTCTGCGGGAAGGCTCCGTGGACGGACTGGATGAAGAACGGATACGCGAGTGCATAATGGGCTTTGTCGGAGATATCGATCAGATCCCGCCTATGTATTCCGCCATCAAGGTCGGAGGTAAAAAGCTGTATGAGCTGGCCAGAGCCGGCAGGGAGGTTGAACGTAAACCGAGAAGGATCACCATATATGAGATCGAGATCAAAAGTATTTCACTTCCGGTCGTTACGATGATGGTCAAATGCTCCAAGGGAACCTATATCAGGACGCTTTGCAACGATATCGGAGAAAGGCTGGGATGCGGCGGAGCCATGCAGCATCTGACCAGAACCGAGGTAGGCAGATTCGGAATCGACACCTCCCACAGGCTTGCTGAGATAGAGGGGCTGATGAAGGCTGAGCAGCTGAAAGAGGTTCTTTTCCCCGTGACGAAGGTGTTTGAGGATCTGCCGTCAGCTCAGGTAAAGGATCAGGCGATCAAGGCGGCACAGAACGGAAATATGCTGAAGGCAGGGGATCTGAAGATCATGGATCCTGTGGTAAATACAAAAGAGAATGAAAACAGGGTTGAGCTGAGTAACATTACCGGATCAGAGGGCACAATAAGTTTACATAATAATGAGCAAATCCTTGTATTCGGTAAAAACGCTTTTTTGTACGGGGTTTATGAATACCGCTCAAAAGAAAGCGTTTTTGCTCCGGTAAAAATGTTTTTTTGCTGAAATGAGTGATGCGCAGTACCGTCCTCGAGGCGTCAATACAGAATATGCAGATAATTTCAGGAATCACAGATATACAATTAAATACCCCGACCGTTGTGGCACTGGGAAAGTTTGACGGAGTGCATATCGGCCACAGGCTTCTTATAAACGATATCGTATCCAAAGCAAAGGAAGGATATAAAAGCGTCATTTTTACGTTTAATCCGTCCCCGGAGAGTCTTTTTGCAGGCAAGGCACTGCCCGAGCTTACCACAGTTAACGAAAAAAGACTGATATTTGACAGGCTTGGCGTGGATATCCTGATCGAATTTCCGATGACACACGAGACTGCGGCAATGAGTGCCGGGGATTTTATCAGACAGTATCTGGTCAAACGGATGCGCGTCAAACATATATTTGCCGGTACGGATCTCTCCTTTGGCTACAGGGGCCTGGGCAATGCGGAGCTTATTGAGTCTCTTTCTCCGGAGGGCGGATATCAATGCCACATTATAGATAAGGTGCTGATCGACGGAGAGCCCGTCAGTTCTACACGTATCCGCGATGCGGTCAGAGACGGAGATATGGAAAAGGCATCCGTGATGCTGGGTGCGCCATACCGTCTGACGGGTACGGTTTCCCACGGAAGAAGGCTCGGACATACGATAGGCATGCCCACCGCCAACCTGATCATTCCGCCTGACAAGGTAACAGGTCCGCGAGGTGTTTATTTATCCAGGGTCTATACGACATCGGGGGTTTATGATTCCATTTCGAATGTCGGAGTCAAGCCCACCGTTATGGATGATGAGCTCCTCTGCTGTGAGAGCTATATTTATGATTTCGACCGGGACATCTACGGTGAATACATCGAAGTCGAGCTGCTTAAGTTTATTCGAAAAGAAATGAAGTTTGCCTCAGTTGATGAACTGAAGGCACAGATGGAACATGATATCGCTTCGGGACAGAGCTTCAGGGAAGCGTTGGACTGATCATAGCACTATGTTAAGGAAATGCTGATGGATCATCGTCCCCTCAATCCAACAGAGAGAAGAATATGAAAAAGATCGCAATTATATTTCCGGGAATCGGTTATAACGTTGATAAGCCTCTTCTTTATTATTCCAAAAAGATCATGAGAGAGCACGAGTTTGAGATAGTGGACGTGTCATTTGAAGGAATATCCAAGAAGGCACTCTCGGATCACACCGCTATGGTACAGGCTTTTGCCGATTGCTCGTCACAGACTGAGGAACAGCTTAAAGGTATCAGGTTTGATGATTACGATGAGATATGCTTTATCTCCAAAAGCCTCGGTACGGTAGCCGCCAGCGTATATGCCGCCAAGCATGGCCTGAAGGTCAGGCAGGTGTATTATACACCGCTCGAACAGACCTTTTCACTCGTGGAGGAGGGCAACGGCCTGGTATTTGTGGGAACTGCGGATCCCTGGATCGATTTTGACAGGATACGAAGCCTCTGTATTTCAAAAAAGCTGAATTACCGGGTGATCGATGATGCAAACCACTCGCTCGAAACCGGCAGCGTACAGACCGATGTGAGCAGGATCACAGACATCATACATGAGGCGGAGGACTATCTGGTCGGAAGCCCGATCTATGATTTTACCGTCAAAATGAGAGACGGTTCGCTGGAGAGTCTGAAGGCATTCAGAGGTAAGGTGCTGCTGATAGTCAATTCCGCTACGGGCTGCGGTTTTACGCCGCAGTATGAAGCACTGGAAAAGCTTTACAGGGACTATAAAAAAGACGGCTTTGAAATACTGGATTTTCCCTGCAACCAGTTCGGTCATCAGGCACCGGGTACTTCCGATGAGATCCATTCCTTCTGCACATCGAGATATGATGTGAGCTTCACGCAATTTGCCAAGATAGATGTCAACGGCTCCGGAGAAACAGAGCTTTACGGATATCTTAAGTCCAAACAGGGCTTCGGAGGCTTTCTGCGCAATTCAAAGGACAGCCTGTATATGGAAAAGGTGGTTTCACAGGCGGATCCGGACTACCTGCACAACAGTGATATCAAATGGAACTTCACCAAATTTCTGGTCAACAGATTCGGCCAGGTCATCAGACGCTTTGAACCCGATGCAGGCACGGAGATCGTAAGACAGGCGGTCGAGAAGGAGCTTAAACGTACATAAGAATGACACTTTGACTCCGTCCCCGAGTGTCATTCATAATACCATTACTATTCACAAGGAGATCGTAATGAAAAAAAACATTGGTGTCATAATTGGTTGTGTTCTGGTTCTGATGCTGGCAGTTCTTATTATTCTGAGTTATGTAAACGGAAACAGAAGCGATACCGTCACTCTGACCTACGCGGAGGTCAACCCCCTGGAGGGGACGATTCCCGGATCTATGGCCAAGGCATTTAAAGAGAAAGCGGAGGAACTGTCCGGCGGCACACTCATCATCGATATACAGGCCGGTGGTGTGCTAGGTACGGAAGACCAGATACTCGACAATCTGCTGGGTGGCGGCAATATCACTGATGTCACGAGGTTTTCGGCATTTGCTCTGGCCCAGTACGGCTGTGACAAGGCGACGCTTCTGGGCATCCCCTACACATTTGTGAGTGAGGATCATTTCTGGAACTTTGCCGACAGTGAACTTGCCCGGGAATTCCTTATGGAACCTCATGAGGTCGGGCTGCCCATACGAGGTCTGTGCTATGGCGAAGAGGGATTCCGTCACTTCTTCTTCAAAGATCCCGTTACGGATATAAATGATCTGAAGGGACGCAAGATCAGGGTATCCTCGGATCCTATTATGACAGGTATGGTGACTGATCTCGGAGGCTTTGCGACTGCCGTTCCTTTTACCGAGCTGTACAGCGCACTCAGTACCGGAGTTGTCGACGGTGCGGAGCAGCCGGCTCCGAATTATCTCTCCAATGCATTTCCCGAGGTGGCACCTTATTTTATGCTGGACGGACATACTCTGGGAGTAATGGAGCTTGTGATCTCGGATTACAGCTGGGAGAGACTGAGCGACCGTCAGAGAGAATGGGTCACTCAGGCAGCTCAGTATGCTTCACAGGTATGTCGTGATGAGGTGGAAGCGATGACGGAAGAAACCTATGCTACACTTCGCGAAAAGGGAGTGACCATTGTGGATGTTCCCGATAAAACGGATTGGGTGACAGCCTGCCGGTCGACGATACAGACCAATTCATCCAAACTGCAGGATACATACAGGGAGATACTGGATCTGCAATAGGATCAAAACAGAGAGGAGAACAGACATGACAGCTTTTTTTAAATTCGGTGAAAGACTGAAACCGATATATGACTGGACATATAAGATTACCATGCTGATATGCAAGATCCTGCTGATAGGAGATATATGCATCACCGCCTGGGCTGTAGCCGGCAGATATATCCCTTTTATCGATGATCCGTACTGGAGTGAGGAGATAGTTCTTACATTTATGGTTTACATGGCGGTCCTGTCTGCAACACTGGCGATCCGGAAGGGAGCGCATATCAGGATGACGGCATTCGACAGGTATCTGTCCGAGCGTACGATTGCACTGTCCGACCTGCTTGCGGATATCGCCGTATTCATACTGGGTATCATACTTCTTGTTGCCGGCATCAGATTCTGCTTATCACCGCTTGGGAGACTCGGACATTATGCATCGATCTCATCTCTGAGCAAATTCTGGCAGTACCTGTCGATCCCCGTAGCCGGTGCCGGGATGGTGATCTTTGAACTGGAGCAGATATTCATACATTTGAGAGCATTGGTTATGAAAGATTCAACCGAGAGGAGGGATGACTGATCATGGATCCGGAAACCTTATCAACGATAATTCTTCTGGGCAGTTTTCTTATAATGATATTGCTCAGATTCCCTATAGCGTATGCTGTAGGTATATCCACGGTACTGTGTCTGATATCGATGGGACAGAGTGTGGTTTCACTGCCGCAGCTTATGGTACGCGGTGAATGGTCCTTCTCGCTGATGGCTGTGCCGTTCTTCATCACAATGGGTGTATTGATGGGTACCGGAGGTATCTCCGAGAAGCTGATCGCGCTGGCCAATTCTCTGGTGGGCTGGATGCGCGGAGGACTGGCGATGGTCAATATCGTTGCTTCGTATTTCTTCGGAGGAATATCCGGTTCGGCATCGGCTGATACCGCATCCCTCGGATCGATAATGATCCCCATGATGACGGATGAGGGATACGATCCCGATTTTTCAACTGCTGTCACGATCACTTCGTCATGCGAGGGACTCCTCGTTCCTCCCAGCCACAACATGGTCATATATGCCACGACTGCAGGCGGTATCTCAGTTGGAGCTCTGTTTATGGCAGGATATCTGCCCGGCGCGATCCTCGCGATAGCACTTATGGTCGGATCCTATGTTCTGGCGGTCAGGCATAATTATCCCAAGGGCGAACCATTCTCGATCAAGACCTTCGTCAGGCAGCTCGCCAAATCGATCTGGGCACTGCTGGCGGTCATCATCGTGGTAGTAGGAGTGGTAGGAGGAGTATTTACCGCTACCGAATCCGCAGCCATAGCTGTCATCTATTCGCTGATCGTATCGGTGTTTGTATACAAGGGTCTCACCTGGAAGGGTGTATGGAAGAACCTGGAGAAGTGTATCGAGACGCTTGCGATAGTTTTGATCCTCATCGCCATGAGCTCCGCCTTCGGTGCATGCCTTACACTTCTGCATGTACCTGCCAAGGCTGCGTCTCTGATAACCGGTATTTCCGACAATCCCATAGTCGTGACGCTGCTTCTGAACCTGATACTGCTGATACTCGGCATGATCATGGATATGTCGCCGATCATACTGATAGCCACACCTATCCTTCTGCCGGTCGCTCAGAGTGTAGGGATACATCCGATACAGTTCGGCATAATGATGATATTGAACTGCGGTATAGGACTCCTGACTCCTCCCGTGGGAGCGGTCCTGTTCATCGGTTCGGCTGTGGCCAAGCGCCCCATGGAGAAGGTCGTAAGGGCGACGCTGCCGTTTTATATATGTATGATAGTTGCATTACTTCTGATCTCATTCATTCCCGCTATCAGTCTGTGGCTGCCTACGATCACGGGTGCGATGTGAGACAGATTGTTTAAAAGGAGTTGATTAATATTTTATAGTGAACGTCAAAAATATTTTGACGTTCACTATAAAGCCTCCGGCGGGATGCGCACGGATTTGCAGAGGAAATTAATGCTTCGCATAGCAAATCCGGCGCAGTAAACGACTAAAAGTATAAATACTTTTGTCGTTT
>JAFUAB010000009.1 GCA_017460885.1 Lachnospiraceae bacterium | reverse complement strand
CACATACATGTGTACATGATCTACACATACCTTTCCTTCTATGATATTTACACCCTTCATCTCACAAAGCTTTGGAATGATCTCTGTAAGATCTCGTTTATTACTTCCGTAGAGTATTTTCTTCCTGTATTTTGGGATAAACACGATATGATACGTGCAATTCCAGCGTGTATGCTGTATACTTTTATCATCCACTTTGGATACCTCCTTTGATAGTTGTGGATCGCGAAACCCACATTATTCTATCACTGGAGGTTTTTCTTTTATACTCTACGCAACGCCACGGCTTTGCCGGTTCCCCCATCTCAGATGGGGGGTTGCTATCGCTTCAATCAGTAAACTCATCCTCTTGATATGTAGCGTGAAACCGCAAACGCGTGAAATGACGTTTTAAGCTGTGATCTCAGAATATATCGTTTTATACAAAATGTTTTGCATATTTGTGTATTTATGTTATAATTACTATCGATAAGCAGAGTTTTATCTGTTATTATGTATAATTTTAATGAAGGGGTACATTAAATGGATACAAACATCTTACTGGAAAACGGTACTAATGAGCTGGAAGTCCTGGAATTTATGCTAGATGGCAATGCGTACGGTATCAACGTAGCCAAGATCAAAGAAATCATCAATTATCAGGAGGTTACACTGGTTCCTAATGCGCATCCCAGTATTGAAGGTATTTTTATGCCGAGAGATACAATGATCACGGCGATCGACTTGAAGAATTGCCTTCAGCGTGGAGCTTCTGTTCCGGGTGGTCTTTTTATAGTTACAAATTTCAATAAGCTGGATATAGCTTTTCATGTGGATTCGGTAGTAGGTATCCACAGAGTCTCCTGGACTGAGATCATTAAGCCCGGTACGACGGTATCTACCGCGGAAGACGGAGTTTCAACCGGTATTATCAAGATCGACGGAAGATTGATCATTATCCTTGACTTTGAGAAGATCGTATCGGATATCAATCCTGAAACAGGTCTTAAGATGGCTGATCTTTCGGAGCTTGGTGAGCGTACACGCAATAATATACCGATACTTATTGCGGAAGATTCGCCTCTTCTTAATCATCTTATCGTTGATTCTCTTAAGCAGGCCGGTTATGAGAATCTTATGCATACCGAAAACGGACAGGATGCATATGATATCATTTGCGAGTATAAGGAAGCCGGCAATGTACTTGATAAGGTTAAATGTGTGATTACTGATATCGAGATGCCTTTGATGGATGGGCATCGCCTTACTAAGCTGATAAAGGATGATGAGAGGACTAAGGATATTCCTGTAGTTATTTTCTCATCACTTGTAAATGCTGAAATGAAGCGCAAGGGTGAGGCTCTTGGTGCGGATGCACAACTTTCCAAGCCTGAGATTGGTAATCTGGTAAAGACTGTTGATAAACTGGTATTAGGAAAAGAGTAATTTTGTTCGGGATTATCATTTGTTAATCGAGCCGGGGGTTCATTGCTCCCGGCTATTTTTTAGGAGTTGCAGCTATGGCTGTAGATGAGAATTATCTCGACAACCTATTAAAGAACGCCGGAGAGCGAAATGGGAGTGGCGCAGGTGATTTACCTGAGCCTCCTCTGACTGCCGCAGACAGGTTGAGGAGCATGGGTATATTTGGCAATTCTGCCAGCAGGAGTATCTTTTCGGATGCACCTATATCAGAGCCTGAACCTGTAATTGAAACTATACCTGAATCAGAGCCGGAAGCAGTGCCGACTCCTGATCCGGGGCCTGTAGTTGAGGTTGTACCCGAACCGGAGCCAGTAGTTGAGGCTGTGCCTGAACCGGAGCCAGTAGTTGAGGCTGTGCCCGAACCGGAACCAATTGTTGAACCGTCACCCGGACCTGAGTCTGCATCGATCCCCGAGATCATACCGGTATCAGATGATCCGAGTGCGAAAATGTCAGCTGATGATCTAGCCGCAATGTTCGCACAGCTTGATCAGCCTTCAGCAGAACCGACTCCAAAACCGGAGGTTGTGTCTGAAACTGTATCAGAACCTGAATCGATTATTGAGGTTGTGTCGGAGCCCGAGCCAGTAGTTGAAGCAACTAATGAAACTGAACCTATAGTCGAGACTGTCTCTGAACCTGAACCGATAGTTGAGGTTGTACCGGAGCCCGAACCTGAATCGGTAGTTGAACCGGCATTTGAGCCCGAACCGACACCGGTACCTGAAATCATGCCGGTATCGGATGATCCTAATGCGAAGCTGTCGCCTGATGATATAACAGCGATGTTCGCACAGCTTGATCAGCCTGTAGCAGAACCTGCTCCAGAACCGGAGGTAGTGACTGAGTCTGTATCAGAGCCCGAACCGATTATTGAGGCAGTACCGGAGCCCGAACCTGAATCGGTAGTTGAACCGGCATTTGAGCCCGAACCGACACCGGTACCTGAGATCATGCCGGTATCGGATGATCCTAATGCGAAGCTGTCGCCTGATGATATAACAGCGATGTTCGCACAGCTTGATCAGCCTGTAGCAGAACCTGCTCCAGAACCGGAGGTAGTGACTGAGGCTGTATCAGAGCCCGAACCGGTAGTTGAAGCAATTACAGAACCTGCCCCGATAGTTGAACCGGCATTTGAGCCTGAACCTGCCCCGATACCCGAGATCACACCGGTATCGGATGATCCGAATGCGAAGCTGTCGCCTGACGATATAGCAGCTCTGTTTGCACAGGCAAACGGCCCTGCAGAACAGCCAGCACCGGCAGAAGAACCCGTACCTGCAGAGGAAGCAGTACCGGCAGAGGAACCCGCTCCGGCAGAGGCAGCACCGACAGAGGAACCCGCTCCCGCAGAGGAGCCTGCCCCCGCGGCAGAGCCCGAACCTGCACCGATACCTGAGATCACACCGGTATCAGATGATCCGAATGCAAAGCTGTCAGCCGACGACATAGCAGCTCTGTTTGCACAGGCAAGCGGCCCCGCAGAAGAACCTGCACCCGTGGCAGAGCCCGAACCTGCTCCGATACCTGAGATAACACCGGTATCAGATGATCCGAATGCGAAGCTGTCGGCCGACGATATAGCAGCCCTGTTTGCACAGGCGAACGGCCCCGCAGAACAGCCAGCACCTGCAGAAGAACCCGCACCTGCAGAGGAGGCAGCACCGGCAGAGGAACCCGCTCCCGCAGAGGAACCTGCCCCCGCGGCAGAGCCTGAACCTGCTCCGATACCTGAGATAACTCCGGTATCGGATGATCCGAATGCAAAACTGTCGGCTGATGATATAGCAGCCCTGTTTGCACAGGCAAGCGGCTCTGCAGAACAGCCAGCACCTGCAGAAGATCCGACTCCCGCAGAGGAGCCTATACCCGTAGAGGAATCGCCCCTTGCAGAGGAACCAGCACCGGTAGAAGAACCTGCAACCGTGGCAGAGCCCGAACCTGCCCCGATACCTGAGATAACACCGGTATCGGATGATCCGAATGCGAAGTTGTCGCCTGATGATATAGCAGCCCTGTTTGCACAGGCGAACGGCCCCGCAGAACAGCCAGCACCTGCAGAAGAACCCGCACCTGCAGAGGAGGCAGCACCGGCAGAGGAACTCGCTCCCGCAGAGGAACCTGCCCCCACGGCAGAGCCTGAACCTGCTCCGATACCTGAGATAACACCGGTATCGGATGATCCGAATGCGAAGCTGTCAGCTGATGATATAGCAGCCCTGTTTGCGCAGGCAAATGCCCCCGAAAACAATTCTGACTATGCGGAAGATTCTGAAACTGCGGATGATACCGGGGCGGCAGATGAGTCTGCGTCGGAGGAACCTGTTCTTGAGCCGGATTCAGCGCTCACGGCCGAGACTTCGGGTGATTCAAACGATCAGATGTCCGAGGATGATATTGCGGCGCTTTTGGCCGGCTTTGACCAGTCCGGAGAAGATATTGCGGCTGATGATTCCGCTGAAGGCAGTGATACAATGAATGAGAGTGATATCGAGGCACTCCTTAATGGCGCTCTTTCGGCTGACGGCCCCAGTCTTGATGAAGGCTTTGTTCCTGAGAAGGATGAGAATCTGTCCGAAATAGAAGATCTCCTGTCGATGTCGGACAATCATGAGATGGTGGACAACGGCGACAATACTCCCTTCGATATATTTGCCGAAGACCGCGGAGAGGGTGAACTTGCCGTTGATGAACTTGATATAGACCAGCTTCTTTCCGATTCTGCCCGTTCGAAGGATTCCGAAGAGGGAGAAGCAGAGGAAGCCGAAGAGGGTGAAGAGAAGCCGAAAAAGGCTAAGAAAGCTAAGAAACCCAAAAAGAAGAAAAAGAAATCCGGTGATGAGCTTGAGCCTGATGAGACGGAAGCAGAGGGTGAGGCTAAGGCCGGTGGATTCAAAAACCTGATAAAGAGGATCATTGAGGCGCTCACGGAGGAGGCTGATGATCCCGAAGCACCCGAAAACATTCCTGAGAAGGCTGCGGGTGAAGAAAATATGGCTATTCTTGGCGAACTTGATGCCGAAGCGGCAGAGGGAGGCAAGAAGAAAAAGAAAAAGAAGGAAAAGAAGGACAAGAAGGACGATCCCAAGGCCAAGGCCAAGGAAGAAGCCGCTAAACAGAAAAAGGAAGAGGCGGCCAAGGCCAAGGCGGCAAAAGCAGCAGCCAAAAAGGCGGCCAAAGAAGCCAAGGCTGCCAAGAAAGCCGAAAAGGAAGCAGCACTCGGCCCGATCAAGAGGCTTCCGAAGAAAAAGGTCATAATGATCTTTGTGACCTTTATGCCGATCATGGCGGCTCTTTTGGTGATAGGCCTGCTGGTACCTGCCGATAATCAGAAACGTGAAGCCAGAAGGGCGTATGCGGATGGCGATTATGATACAGCATATATCAATCTGTATGGTATGGAGCTCGGCGGCGATGATCTTGTGATGTTCAACAACGCCAAATGCGTGCTTCAGGTTCGCAGATTCGAGAGAGCGTATGAAAACTATACTCGTCTCGATATGCCGAGAGAAGCACTTGATGCCCTGATCCGCGGTGTACAGAGTTATGATTATGTGATCACTAATTTCGATACCACATACGTGAGATCTGATGTGGATGCAAGCTATAATAATATCATTGGCATCCTTGCGTCCAAATACGGTGTAAATGCTGAACTGGCGAGAAAGATAATAGATTCTCCCACCGATTACGACTATACCAGATATATAGATGATATCCTGGCCGGAAAGATCAAGTCCGATATCCCGGCTCAGACCTCCGATATCGGAGGAACAGCCGGAGATCAGGATGCCGGAGACGGTTTGTATGGCGGATCCGGAGATACACCCGTTATGCCCGGTACGGGATCGGAACCTCAGGGAGAACCGATATTACAGGAGACGGTTGATTCCTTCGGCAATGTTATTCCCGGGGGTGGTACTCCGGATAACGGATATACGGATGATGCGTTGATCTTTCAGCTATACTCTCAATAGAGTAATACTTTGATCGGGATGGACTTTTAGGGCATTTCGCGATGAATATGCCTGATCGGGGATTCGATGAGAGTATGTGCCGGACGGGTTCGGAGGATTTGGAGAAGACAGTGGTAGCGATCATTGATTATGATGCGGGAAATGTAAAAAGTGTAGAAAAAGCGACCGAGTACCTTGGAAAAGATGCTGTTCTGACTCGAAACAGGCTTGATATCCTGAATGCCGATCATGTTATACTTCCGGGAGTCGGAGCCTTCGGGGACGCGATGAAACGCCTTAACGATTATGATCTTGTGGGAGTTATTTCCGAAGCGGTCGACAAAGATATACCTTTTTTGGGGATATGTCTGGGATTGCAGCTGCTTTTTGATGAGAGTGAAGAGAGCCCCGGTGTTGAAGGGCTTGGCCTTATACCCGGCAGGATAAGGAGGATCCCCGATAAAGGACTTAAGGTTCCCCATATAGGTTGGAATTCTCTTAAATATCCCAATCCGGGCAGGCTTTTTAAGGACGTTCCGGAAGGGTCATATGTGTATTTCGTTCATTCCTACTATCTGGAAGCCGAGGATGCATCTGTTGTAACCGCGACAACGGAATATGCCGCACTGATCCAGGCCTCGGTTGAGAGAGGGAATCTGTTTGCGACACAGTTTCATCCCGAAAAGAGTTCGGATACCGGCCTTGCGATCCTGAAGAATTTTTTGGAGATATAATATGCATACCAAGAGGATCATTCCCTGTCTGGATGTCAGAGACGGCAGAGTAGTCAAGGGAGTTAATTTTGTTAATATCAAAGATGTCGGAGATCCGGCAGAGGTCGGTGAGATTTACAGCAGATCCGGAGCGGATGAACTTGTCTTTCTCGATATTACGGCTTCGTCGGATGAGAGACATACTGCCGTGGATATGGTACGCAGTGTAGCCGAGAGGGTTTTTATACCCTTTACGGTGGGCGGCGGTATCCGTACGGTTGATGATTTTAAGGCAATCCTCAGAGAGGGTGCGGACAAGGTATCGGTCAATTCCGCAGCGATAATGAATCCGAATCTGATCAGTGAGGCTGCCGATAAATTCGGCAGTCAATGTGTGGTTGTGGCTATAGATGCGAAGAGACGACCCGACGGAAGCGGCTGGAATATTTACAAAAACGGCGGTCGTGTCGATATGGGCATAGACGCTGAGGAATGGGCAGTTAAGGCTGTTTCGCTCGGCGCCGGCGAAATACTTCTGACCAGTATGGACTGTGACGGTACCAAGGCAGGATATGATATTGAGCTGACCCGCAGGATAGCCGACAGCGTGGATGTGCCGGTAATAGCTTCAGGAGGTGCGGGCACCATGGAGCATTTTGCGGAGGTATTTAAGGAGGGGCATGCCGAGGCGGCACTTGCGGCTTCGCTTTTTCACTATAGAGAAATGGAGATATCCGATCTGAAGTCTTATCTGAGAGATCAGGGTATTTCCGTGCGTATCTGAACTGGTATAAGCTATGGCAATGTTGACAAACGACTGGGCCAATGCAGTCGGCGAAGAGTTTTCCAAACCGTATTACAAAGATCTGTATCTTTTTCTCAAGGATGAATATACTCACAGAAAGATTTTTCCGCCCGCGGACGATATTTTTAATGCACTTCATCTGACTCCGCTTGCCGAAGTCAGAGTAGTGATACTTGGACAGGATCCCTATCATAACGACCATCAGGCACACGGACTGAGCTTTTCGGTCCTGCCGGATGTTGAGCCGCGTGATATTCCCCCTTCACTCAAAAATATATATCAGGAGCTCCATAATGACTGTGGCTGTTATATCCCGGATAACGGATATCTGGAAAAATGGGCCAGGCAGGGGGTTCTGCTTTTGAATACGGTGCTTACCGTCAGAGCACACGAAGCGGCATCACACCAGAATAAAGGCTGGGAACAGTTTACGGATGCCATAATCAGGGCTGTAAACGCACAGCAACGGCCAATAGTGTTTATGCTGTGGGGGAATCCCGCCAGAAGGAAAAAAGAAATGCTGGATAATCCTGAGCACCTGTATCTGGAAGCTCCCCATCCGAGTCCGCTGAGCGCGCACAGAGGCTTTTTTGGATGCAGACATTTCAGCAAATGCAACGAATTTCTTATGTCACATGGGGAGAAACCCATCGACTGGCAGATCGAGAATATCAGATGAATATCGCAGAAGAAGAGAAATACCTCACAGAGGTTCTTAATTTAATAGACGCAAAGATCGCAGAACTTGATAAGCTTGTAGATATCACGGATAAGGATATGGCAGATTTCCATGAGTATTTCTGGAACAGCTATACCGAGTTTGATGAATACGGCTACGAGTTATATGACAATACCAATGCCATTCGTCAGAAGATCGTTCAAAAAGGGGATTACATACGTGAGAAATACACTTACGGACGTATGAAGGATTCCCCGTATTTCGGCAGGGTCGATTTTGTGTTTGACGATGAAACAGAGGCCCAGCATCTGTATATCGGGATATCAAATCTTTCGCGCGATGAGGGAGATATTCCCGTTGTTTTTGACTGGAGAGCTCCCGTGTCATCTCTTTTTTATGATTACGATGCCGGAAGGGCCATGTACAGCGCTCCTATGGGAGAGATAACCGGAGACATAACCCATAAGTATCAGTACAAGATATCTTCGGGGCGAATAGTTTACATGCTTGAGAGCGACATCAGCATTGATGACGATATCCTGAAATGTGAACTTGGTAAGAATGCTTCCGCCAAACTCAGGGCCATTGTTACAACGATCCAGAGGGAGCAGAATGCCATAATCCGCGATACGTCACACAGAATACTCGCCGTACAGGGCTGTGCCGGCAGTGGAAAGACCAGTATCGCTTTACACAGGATCGCGTATCTTCTGTATCACAACAGAAATACATTTAAGGCTTCACAAGTACTCATTTTAAGCCCGAACGGACTGTTTGCTGATTACATATCCAGGATACTTCCCGAGCTGGGGGAGGAAAATATCAGTGAGACCAGTCTGGATATCTGGGCATACAGAAAGCTCAGAAAATACGGAGATGCGCAGGACAAATATGACCGCATGGAGGAACTCATCGATCCTTCGGAACATAAGGGCCTGTCCACGGATGAGGCTGACTACAAGCAAAGCCGTGAAATGACCGAGGAACTGGACGGGTTTGTGCTGGAACTTGAGAGCACGGGGATAGATATACGTAAGTTCAGATACCGCGGCAGGGTATACGGTGCCGATCATATCAGCTCACTTTTTTATGAAAAGCTCTGGGATGTTCCGCTTATGGAACGTATGGGCCGGATCGCGGAATTTGTGATCGATGAGGAAGAGACTCTCCGGGGAAAGGATCTTTCTTCGGAAGAAAAGCAATATATCAGGGACAGCCTGGATTCTATGTATGTGACAAGGGACATCATAGGATTGTATAACATGTTTTTGGAGTCGACCGGCAGAGAGCCTCTGAAGGCATATATTACCGGAACGGAAGAGGAAGTATTGACCGCGGAACCGGACGATGCGAACGAAGAAGCTGAGGAACAGCCCGTTTATGTACGCAAAGACAAAGGATTCCTGAGAGTTGATACCATCCCCTATGAGGATGTTTATCCGATATTATATCTTAAGTATTCTCTCTTTGATGAGGAATACGGTCGTCCGGTCAAACATCTGATCATAGATGAAATGCAGGATTATTCGTATCTGCAGTATCGTCTGATCGATAAGGTATTTAAATGCGCGATGACGATACTCGGAGATAAAGACCAGACGCTGGATTCAAAATCCAGGGATGTACTGGAATTCCTTCCGTCTGTTTTCGGCAGGGATATGTACAGCGTCGAGCTGGACAAAAGCTATCGTTCAACCATCGAGATCACTGAATATGCGGCAGGTATTATCGGACTGGACAGGGTAAGCTCCATAGACCGTCACGGAGAACCTGTAAAGGAAACGTTATCCGACAGCGAAGAACACAGGATGAGATCCCTGATCGAAGATATAGATGCGGTGAAGGATTCGTGTGAAACTATGGCTGTCCTTTGCAAGAATTCCACCCGTGCAAAGGAAGTATTCGATCATCTGAATAAACTTAACCCGGATTCAGAGCTTTCCTTATTGACCGTTGATTCGACTTCGTTTAAAAAAGGTATCAGTGTTGCTCCCTTTTACCTTTCTAAGGGGCTTGAATTCGATGCGGTATTTGTGGTCGATGACAGGTTTGAACCGGAAGAACTGTACCGGCAGGCACTGTATGTTGAGGCGACCAGAGCTCTTCATCGTTTATTTGTCTATAAGCAATGATAACAGGACAATAGTAAAAAATCCGTTTTGATCCTCAATCACAAAACAGGAGTTAGAAATATATCAGGAGGAGAAGTATATGAAAAAATCAGTGTTTGTAACACGTGAAAAAGCCGAAGAGATAGCGGCGGAATATCTCACACCGTTTTATCTCTATGATGAAGCGGGCATCAGAGCAAATGCAAAGGCTGTCAAGGATGCTTTTGCATGGAATCCCGGATTCAGGGAGTATTTTGCGGTTAAGGCCACTCCCAATCCCTTTTTGATGCAGATATTAAAAGAATACGACATCGGTGCGGATTGCTCTTCGTACACGGAGCTTATGCTTGCCGAAGCCGCAGGTATCACTGGCAGCGGGATAATGTTCTCGAGCAATGATACCCCTGCCGAAGAATACACATACGCGAACAGACTCGGCGCGATAATCAATCTGGACGATATCACACATATCGATTTTTGTGAGAAAGCCTGCGGCGGTAAGCTTCCGGAGACAATGAGCTGCAGATTCAATCCGGGTGGCCGTTTTACATTAAGCAACGGTATCATGGATAATCCCGGAGATGCCAAGTACGGCATGACCGCCGAACAGATCAGGGAAGCCTTCACTATACTTAAATCGAAGGGTGTAAAGTATTTCGGAATACACGCGTTTCTTGCCAGCAATACGATTACAAATGATTATTATTCCCAGCTTGCGGGCCGGCTCTTTGATCTGGCAATTGAACTTAAGAACGAAACGGGCGCTGACATCCGGTTTATAAATCTTTCGGGTGGAGTGGGCGTAGCCTACCGTCCCGATGAGACACCGAATGATATAGCGGCTATAGGAGCGGGAGTAGAGAAGGTATATAACGAAAAGCTTGTTCCGGCGGGAATGGGCGATGTGGCGATCTATACCGAAATGGGCAGGTTTATGATGGCTCCTTACGGAGTTGTAGTTACCAGGGCAATACACGAGAAGCATACGTATAAGGAATATATCGGTGTGGATGCATGTGCCGTCAATCTGATGCGTCCTGCCATGTACGGAGCCTATCATCACATTACGGTGCTCGGCAAGGAAGACGCACCGGCAGACCATATATATGACATTACGGGTTCGCTGTGCGAAAACAACGATAAATTCGCCATTGACAGGCAGCTCCCCGGGATCGAAATGGGGGACCTGCTTGTGATACATGATGCCGGAGCACACGGATATTCTATGGGATATAACTATAACGGAAAGCTTAAATGTGCCGAACTGCTGCTTAAGGAAGACGGCAGAGTACAGTTGATACGACGTGCAGAGACACCCGGGGATTATTTTGCTACCCTTGATTGTTTCGAAATATATGACAAGCTGAAACAGAGGGTGAGATAAGAGACGGGACAAACACACTGTCACGGACAGCAACAGATCATTATAAACAGAGGATGAGATGACAACAGCCGAGTTTGAAAAGGAACTTACAACAAAATATGGATACACATCCTACTATGATACCGGAGTAGTGATGTTTAAGGCGGATAAAACCGTAGAGGAGATGGAAAAGGATATACGAGCCAAAGCTGTGGCACTTGAGTATAACGGATCCTGGGGCGTACGGGGCTATTCCAAATCAGATAAAAACCATAAACCGGTATCGAATATATCAACACCGCTATCCGTGCCCGTGGTCGCATCCGCATCAGAAAAATCCGAATCAGAAAGTTCGGCGGATACTCCTGAAACCGGGACTGTGGGCGGAGCAAGAGATTACGAGCAGCTTTCATTGATGGATTTCATGTAATATTATAAGGGTTCTCAGTAGTTACGGGTGTACATCATCTCCGGAAGACGTGCTCTGTCATCAATATAATAATCACAGGTGATCTTGCGTGAATTGCTGCCGTATTGTTCGACGATCTCAGGTAGATTGTCGTTGATCGCATCGAACTCGAGCTGATGCTCCGAACACCAGGATACGGCAAGATCCAGGGCGCTGCCGGCGCGACAGGTCCAGAGTATGAGCTTGTTGCCCATGCGTTTCCAGTTTTTGAGGTATTCTATCAGAGGTCTGTTAGGCTCCCCGACATCGGGCCATGAGCTGTAACAGAGCGTACCGTCAAAATCAACTGCCATTATCTGATAATCCATACTGAACCTCCGTATCATAATACTGTCGAACTGATGTTTGTAAGATTATAATAGAACGGCTGTTCGAAAAAATCAACCGCTAGATGTAGTACGTATGTTCGGGAAATACCACAAGGGCATACCTGATATAACTATATATCGATTTGGAATAACCGTATCTGATAATTTGCATATATACTATTATTACCTATAATTTTTTCTAAAAGAGAGAGGTATTAAAATGAATGGTAAAAATCAAAAGAACGGACATTTGATCGCACACATTGTCAAGATAGCGATAGCCGGTATACTTGCTCTGGCAATACTGCTATGCATCGTATCCTATGTGGAGATCAGAAATTCCTATCACGAGATGGGAGAGGAAATGCTTGGGTTAGCATGTGTTCAGCTGGAGGCCACTGCCGAGGATCTGTATGAGGGCGAATGGCATCTGGAGAACGGGGTGCTGTATAAGGGCAGCTTCAATGCCGAGGAAACCTTCCAGGCATATATCGATGATCTTCATCATGACACGGGAATGGAATTCACAATGATCTTTGACAAGACCCGTTATGTGACAACTCTGGACGGAATGAAAGGCAAGGACATTTCCGATACGGTATATAATACTATAAAGTCAGGTAAAACCTATTCTGATTTTAAGACCGAGATCAACGGTACAAAATATTTTGTATACTATGCACCCGTAATGGAGAACGGCACTTACGTTGGTTCGTTCTTTGCAGGATATGAGGCATCCAATATCAATTCGCAGATGAACAAAAAGCTCGCGATCCTGCTTGGTATAACGATCGTACTGGCTGTTGCGTTTGCGGCCTTCGGATTCATGCTTTCCGGCAAATATTCCAAGATAATGAACAAGATCTCCGATTATGTCAATACACTTGCAGGCGGAGATATGACACTTAGGGTGGATGCCGATATGATGGCGCGTAATGATGAGCTTGGAATTATCTCGGTCGGCGTAAACGAACTGAGCGGAAAGCTGAGTGAGATCGTAAACGATATCAAGAATGCTTCCACCAGCGTGGGCGAATCCGCTACAGAGCTTGCTGCCATGTCGGAGGAGATCTCGGCTACAACCGATGATGTATCCAATGCCGTTCAGGAGATCGCAAAGGGTGCTACGGAGCAGGCCGATACCATCCAGAGAGCTACCGAGAATGTTAATATACTTTCCGACGCGATAGAAGCCGTTGCCAACAATGCCGAAACGCTTGCTGATACGGCTGCAAGGATGAACGATAATTCAACCTCATCCGCAGAGGAGTTAAAGAGACTTTCGGCCAGCATGGATAATATGAGTACCGCAATGACCCAGATCAGTCAGAGCATAGCGGAAACCAATACCGCTGTAGAGGATATCAGCGAGAAGGTCGACGGTATTACAAGTATCGCATCCCAGACAAATCTGCTGGCTCTTAATGCTTCTATCGAGGCAGCACGTGCCGGTGAAGCAGGACGCGGATTTGCGGTGGTTGCGGAAGAGATCGGAAATCTGGCCAATGATTCGGCTACAACCGCTGACGAGATCCGTAATGTGATGCGCAAGCTTATAGAAGTATCAACGGAAGCAACCAATAAGGCTAAGGAAGTTGCGGGTATCCAGAGCGAAGTCCAGACTGTACTGGATGAAACGGTAGGATCCATTAACGAGCTGATCAACGGAGTAAGTGTTACGGTTGACGGTGTTTCGAATATTTCCGGCGTAGCGGAAGAGTGTGCCGCATCCAAGGCTGTTATCGTGGATGCAATGAGTTCACTTTCGGCCATATCAGAAGAAAACGCAGCTTCATCCGAAGAGACTTCAGCTTCCATGGAGGAACTGAATGCCACGATCAACGAGCTTGCACAGTCCGCTGACGGTCTCAATTCACTTGCGGCAACGCTTAATGAAGATATCGGATTCTTTACTGTTTGATCAACTGATTAATTGCATTTATATTTTCAGCCGGAGAAAAAATGTCAGTTTCCTACGAGTATTACAAAATTTTTTATTACGCAGCAAAGTATCGTAGTTTTAATAAGGCTGCAAATGCGCTGATGAACAGCCAGCCGAATATCACAAGAACCATTAATAATCTGGAATCCTTACTCGGGGTTAAGCTCTTCGACAGACAGCATACCGGAGTTACGCTTACTCCCGAGGGAGAGGTTCTGTATAAGCATGTTCAGGCGGCTCACAGACATTTTGAGATTGCCGAGGATGCGATCGAAAGCATCAGGGAGCTTAAGACCGGAAGTGTTACGATCGGGTTTTCGATAGGTATAACCGATCAGATGATCAATGATCAGGTTTTGCCTGCCCTCCGGAGCTTCCATGAAGACTATCCCGATCTGCATCTGCAGATATTTAACAACTCGAGTCCGCAGCTTGTTCAGGATGTGGCAGACGGAGTTCTCGATCTGGCTGTGGTGACTACGACGGAGGAACACTCCAGGGATGTTAAGGAACACATCCTGTATTCCTTCAGGGATACAGTCATAGCCGGCAAAGCATACCGTAAGCTTATCTCCAAACCCCTGACTCTGGAGGAACTTACCGGGTATCCGATCGTCAGTCTCTGGCATGAGACCGAGACATATGATCTGTACAGCTCGTTCTTTGCGGAACATGGATATAAATTTTATCCGGCTGTAGAGACTGCCACGGCAGCCCAGGTTCTTTCATTTGTTGAGAGCAATATGGGAATTGGCTTTATTCATCCCGATTCCGCCCGTGAGTCTATAGACAGTAAGCAGGTTTATGAGCTGAAGCTCGAAGACGGGCTTCCCGAAAGAAAGATAAGCCTGATATATAACGGCTCTTTACAGAAGGGATCGGCGGCATATATCCTTAAAGGGTATTTTGGCGAGGAATGAACTGCTGAAAGGAAGCATTGATCTACCACCCGGAGCTGGATACTGTTTCATAATCATCGGTTATGAAGAGTACCTCGGCTCCGGGTATTTTTTCTATCAGCTCAAGCCCCTTTTCGGTACCTGACAGAAGGCATATCGTAGACAGGGCATCGGCATCGGCGGAGGACGGGGCACGTACGCTTGCGCTTAATATCTTTGATTCCGACGGATATCCAGTGCGGGGGTCAAGGATATGATGATAAATGTGACCGCCCTTTTCAAAATATCTCTCATAGATCCCGGAGGTTACGAGCGTTTCGTCTGTCAGAGACACGGTGACGATGGGCTCTCCCCTGTCGGCAAAAGGATATTGTATACCTATCCTGAACGGCGATCCGTCGGGCTTTGATCCTATTACCCTGACATTGCCGCCCAGGTTGATGATCGAGCTTGTGACTCCTTCATTACGCAGAAGCTCATCTATCCTGTCGGCAATATAGCCCTTTGCTATACATCCGAGATCGATAACGCAGTCCGGATCGTTCAGACTGATAAGTGCAGTGTCTTCGGCCGGTCCGTCCTGTATGGATATGCCTGTATAGTCTGCCGTGGCAAGAGCTTTGGATATCTCTTCATCGGAGGGAATGACCGGATCATCGGATAGGGAGTTGGCCTTAATATCCCAAAGGTTGATCAGCGCACCTGCAGAGATGTCCAACAGGCCGTCGGACATCTCACAGAAGTCCAGAGCGTAATTAATGATATCTGCTGTCCGTCTGCTGATTTGGACGGGATAGGAATCCGCGTGTGCGATCTTCCATATGTCGGATGTGCTGATCGCGGGAGAGAGCAGAGATTCGTACAGCGTGCATTCCTCCTTGCACAGATCGAAGATTTCCGAGGAGGAACCCGGGTAGTCATACAGAGTAATGCTTATCATCGTATCAAAGAACAGATCGCTCCATACGGCGGGTGTCCTGGCTGCAGAGGCGCATGACGCCGTTGACAGCAGTAATGCGATTGCTGCGATCAGAGCCGATAATCTGATCCCGGTCTTTTTTTTGACGGTTTTCATATCTTTTATTATAATCAATATGATGTCAGGGTCAAAAGGTATTTTCCCCTGACATGATTACGAAATGCTGGTCAATTCAGCATTTTTGGCTACGCAGGGATAAGGCGGGAGATGCACTAAGATGAAGATGCGGGATGATGATGATTACGGCAGGGCAAGTCTCAGAATGCCTACTGTTATACTGGCTGCCTCGGCGGCTATATTTGTTGTGCTTGCGATCGTATTGCTGGTAAACGGATCCGGGAAGAGAAATACCGTCCATACCGATATCGCGGCCCGGCCTGTTGAGGAGGAGGAAACCGAGGTACAGCAAAAGGATACCCTGACTGCCGATGATCTGAATTTCTGGGATATGTACCAGAGAGAAGAGGATGACACCATTCTCGATCAGACGATGAATGAGAATGCCAATCGCAAAAGTGAACTCGAAGAGAGAGAAGCGGATATGCGTCAGGCGGAACTGGACGCAACGGATGCGTCGGCTGCGGAAGAGGATGAAAATGCCGATCCTGCCGCAGACGGAAAGCATACCCTCGTGAAGCATATTGACGGTACGACCGAGTGGCTTACCATCAATTCGTCTCTTCAGCTCAATAACTATGAGAACACCTCGTTTCAGAGCAAGAACGGACTGGTAGGGTATTATTCAAACGGCAAACAGATATCCAAAACCGGTGCGGATATCTCACAGTATACCACCGCAATAGACTGGACCAGACTCAGGACCGAAGCCGATTTTGTCATGATCAGAGCCGGAGCAAGAGGCTATGATTCGGGCAAGATCATCGCTGATACCAAATTCATAGATAATGTTAAGGGAGCGGTAGGAGCCGGTATGCCGTTTGGGGTATACTTTTCTTCTCAGGCAATATCGGAGGCCGAAGCCATAGAAGAGGCCACATATGTGATGACCCAGCTGGCTTATGCGCAGATGTCGGTGGAGAATCCTGGAGCCGTTATACCCACACAGACGGATTCCCAGACCTCAGGGACAAATAATACGGTGCCGGGGGTAAATGCCGGTACGGGGATAGACCCGTCCCGATTCAATACGACAACTACCACAAAGGATGCAAATGGCAACACGACTGTTCTCGAGATAGATGATAAGGGCAACACGACAACTACCGTGACAGATTCAAACGGAAACGTTATTTCCAAAACAACCGTTAATACGGATCCCTATGGAAACGTGACTACCGTGAAAACCGACGAATACGGGAATCAGACGGTTGATACGATAAATATCAATAACGGGAATAACACGGCTAACAGCCAGAATAACACATCGGGTACGCAAAATACCGCTGCCGGTACGCAGAACACCGCACAGACTACCGGTACTACAACGGTAAACAGCGGCAGATTCAGGGTGACATATCCCGTAGCGATAGAAATGCACCAGATCCCCAATGCGGCATCGAGGATCGATAGTCTGAATAATTCGACCAGAACCCAGATACTCGAAGCCTTTTGCGGCGCAGTTGAAAAGGGTGGATATAACAGTCTTATCAGTGCGAATAAGGAGTTCCTGCTGACTAAGATAAATCTTGCGGCAGTGACCGATACGGAGATTTGGGTCAATAATGAAGGAAATCTGCCCGATTATCCGTATCTGATGAATATGTGGAAATATAATACGGGCAATACTCTTTTAAAAAGTCTTACGGGAGAGTACGGAGTTGATCTGAGCTTTATAGATTATTCAGTCAGGTGATTCTTAATTTGATTACGGTAACAGCACGGAATTAAGCCTTGTGGTTCACGGCTTTTAACCTGACAGTTTCGGATATCGTGAGAGAGGTATAGATATCCGCATAGGATTTGGCTGACAGTCCGTCTATATAGTTCATCGGATACTGTCTGTTCATCCCGGCTTCCCTGCAGATATCCGCGGCCTTGTTGTATGCTATTGCCGCTATGATCGCGTTTTCGTAGCTTCCCACGGTAACATATCCGTTGATATGGATCCTGGCGGTATATCCTGCGGCATCCCCTCCGATAACGCCGTGATAGGGGTTCAGGACTTCAATATTAGAGTATTGCATATCCTGGGTATTTCCGTTCAGAAATCTGTAATCGCGCCCCGGTACCGAATGTGCATGTATGCCATATCTGGACAGTATATTGATCTGTGAGCCGTAGTCTGATACAAAGCAGTGACTTCCTCTGCGCTGGATCTTATGAGCGGAATAGTAGAAGAGATCCTCCCTCGAGAATATATAAAAATCCTCCGGAGCAAAAAAGTAATAAAACAGTTTCGGTCTCACATATATGGGATTTGGAATGTATACCTCGTTATCCCTGAAGTTGCACAGAACCACCCATTTTTCGAAGGGGAGTGACGCCTCGTCCGTATAACTGTCTATGCCGGCTGAAGGATCGGACAGCAGCCCTGATGCTTCCAGATATGCCTGATGGGCTTTTGCCCGGTCATTGAAGCTTCCCAGGGAAATATGTTTGTTCCGGCAGGTGAGGGAGGCTCTGTAGTATATTGAATTGTCTTTGCGGCGTGCGGTATAAACGCCGGGAAGGTTATCATTCATAAACATATTGTATCATGGATGTCGGAGATGGTATACTTGGGATTGGATGTGCATCCTAATATATTATTCTGTTTTTGGAGGAATTTCTGATGGTGACATACAGCTCTACCAGAGGTGATAAACATAAATATACCGCGTCCGAGGCGATCCTGCAGGGACTGGCACCGGACGGAGGTCTTTTTGTTCCGGATCATGTTCCCGGGCTTGACAGATCTCTTGAGGAACTGGCCGGGATGGATTACCGAAGCGTTGCATATGAGGTCATGAAGCTTCTGCTCACCGATTATACGGAGGAGGAGCTTCGATCATGCATCGATGCCGCATATGATGATAAATTCGATACCGGGGAGATAGCTCCGATGGCAGAGGCTGCGGATGCTTATTTTCTGGAGCTTTATCATGGAGCCACCATTGCATTTAAGGATATGGCTCTGTCAATACTCCCGCATCTGATGACCACGGCAGCACGCAAGAATAAGATACACAATGAGATCGTGATCCTGACCGCGACCAGCGGCGATACCGGTAAGGCTGCCCTTGCCGGATTTGCGGATGTACCCGGGACGCGCATCATAGTCTTTTATCCCAAGGACGGAGTCAGTCCGATACAGAAGCAGCAGATGGTGACCCAGACCGGAAATAACACTTTCGTGGTCGGCATAAACGGTAACTTTGATAATGCCCAGACCGGAGTCAAGAAGCTTTTTGCGGATAAGGAACTGGGAGAATGGATGGGAGAGCACGGACTTCAGTTCTCTTCGGCCAACTCGATCAATATCGGCAGGCTTGTTCCCCAGATAGTTTACTATGTATATGCATACACCAGACTTCTTAAGGAGGAACGCATCAAAAGCGGCGACCTGATCAATATCGTGGTCCCCACCGGTAATTTCGGCAATATCCTGGCTGCGTATTATGCACGCCGGATGGGACTTCCTGTTGCAAAGCTGATCTGTGCTTCAAATGAGAATAAAGTACTGTTTGATTTCTTTAAAACGGGTACGTATGACAGAAACCGCGAATTCATCCTTACATCCTCACCTTCGATGGACATACTGATCTCCAGTAATCTGGAGAGGCTTATATATCATATCTGCGGAGATGATGCGGACAAATGCAGGAGTCTGATGGAGCAGCTCGCCGCATCGGGCAGATATGAGATCACAGACGAAATGAGGGAGCGTCTTGATATGTTTGAGGGAGGTTTCTGCGATGAGAAAAAGACCCTTCGGACCATAGAAGATATATACGGTTCATACGGCTATCTGATCGATACCCATACGGCAGTGGCCGCGGGTGTCTACGCAGATTACAGAGCCGGTTCGGGAGACGATACCCCCACGGTTATCGCTTCGACCGCGAGTCCTTACAAATTCACGGGCAGCGTACTCGCCGCCATAGATCCCGATTATCGGTCTGATGATGATTTTGACAAAGCCGACAGACTGAGCGAGATCAGTAAGGTTCCGATCCCGTCCGCCGTTAAGGATATCAGAAATGCCGAGATACGTCACAAGACCGTCTGCGAGATCGATGAGATGGAGAGTGTGGTAAAGAATTTCCTGGAGGCATAATATGCAGTTTAATTTTTTTGATCTGTTGGTTATCGTGTGCGGGCTGTATATGGCTTATTGTGCAGTGATGATGAAGACTAAAGGACGGATAAACTCGGGCGTTGTGATGAGCCGTAATCTGGATGAGAGTATGCTCAAGGACAAAGAGGGTTTTATCCGGTTTATCTGGCCAAAGCTTCTTTGCATAGGGATCCTGTGCGCCGTGTCGGGAATATTCAATCTGGTGTATTCCGCACATTCGGAGGAAAATCCGCAAACTTATGTGCTGGTCGAGATCATTGTTAATTCCGTATTTTTTATTTTGCTGATCGTGTATGGGGTAATAGTTGCAAAGGCTCAGAAGAGATTTATGAAATAGATCCGGACAGAAAGTTGTATCAAATATTTAAGGAAACGTCAATACGGCGTTTTCTTAATTGTTTTTGAGATAATCATTCAGGATCGAGAACGAATCGAGAGTCGCATCCTCCTCCCTGGTTTCCGCCGCCTCCTGTTTTGCAAAGAAATCCGACAGAGTCTTCAGCATATCGGGACGGGAAATGGACTTGAGCATATATCCCTGAGGATGGAGCGAGAGCACCTTTTCGACACTTTCGCGATCGCCCTTACCTGTCAGGAACATGACCGGGATGTCGGCATTTGATTTATCGGCACGTATCATCTCCAGCAGATCGGGACCGGAACAAACCGGCATTTCATAATCCAGCAGGATCAGATCCGGATTGTTTGTTGCCAGATAGGAGATGGCGTTTGTGGCGGAACTGACCATGATCACCTTGTAATCCTTATCAAGCCAGCTTTTGATGGCGTGCAGAAAGGTTCCGGAATCATCGACGACAAGTATCGTCTTTTTGCCACGGCTGTCCATTACGGTCTCAAAAATCTCAAGAACCCTGTCCACCACATCTCTGGTGTTGATCGGCCGTTCAAAAGCCGCAACCAGTGAGTTGTCGGTCATCAGCTCGATACACTCACTGATATCATTGGGCGTACCCATGATCATGAATTTCTTATCGTTAAAGCTGCCCTGATCCTTGAGGAAAATGAGTTCCTTGGAGTGCCTGAAGGCAGTATCCTTTTCTACATTGAGAAAGATACATTCGTAATATTCGGCCAGCTTCGAGATCTCATCGATATCAAAGGTTATCGCATCGCAAAGAAACGCGTTCTTCTTGAGCGAAGAGATGATCGCGTTGATCAAAAAACTGGAGTTTTCCTGAATAAATAAAATGCTTTTAACCATATGCCCATTATATATAAATTTGTGATATATTCCTATCCTTTTTAAAAATATTTTTATCTTAGCTGACTTATGAAAGCCGATGTGATATCATATAAGTGTATGTTCGAATTTGAATTTCGGCATTGATTGATGTTGTTTTTTTTACAGGAGGTATGTCTATGGAACCTGTAAATATCAGTAATATCAGAAATTCCATGCAGGCAGAGTCTGCAGTCAGGGCACAGAGTATCAGGGAAGCATCCTTGAATACAGACAGGCAGCAGACAAAAGCTGCGGAGGAAGTATCTTCCCAGGCTGCCGCATTAAAGACCGAGGATACCGCGGCCAAGGGCGTTTACGGAGATGTTCTGGATATTTCCGAGGACGGAGATACCATGACTGCCAGACCGGAGGCACTGCAGGCACTCGATGACGGTTATGTTCTTCTGAAGGGACAGGAGCAGCAGACTGAAGACGATGAAAAGGCTAAGGAGCGTATCAAAGCTCTTTCCGAACCATCGGAATCGTCCAAAGTCATCGAACAGCTGAAGAAGGAACAGGAAAAAAAGGATGAGCAGAAGGCGGAGGAGGCAGCGGATGCCGCAAGATCGGCATCACTTACCGGATATTCCGATGACATGATCGACACCTTGTACAGACAGGGCAAGATCGACAGCCGTGCTTACAATGCCGAAATGGACAGAAGAGAACGGCTTGACGAGATGAATGCTCCCGAGGATAACGGAAGAAAGCAGGAGGTTCAGGATAATCTTTCCGAGACCGCCGAGGAGCTTGGTGCATTAAATGCCGAGGCTTCAAATGATGCGCTTATGACCGAGGCATATGCTACGGCAGGCGAAAACGGACGCGTGGATCTGGTCAAGGATATTTTTGCGGATAATAGTGTGAACTGATCACAGACTGATAGGCCTGCATTTTTGCAGGTCTATTTTTTTGGTATCGCAGAGCCAACGAGAGGAAGCATATGGATCGGATAAGTATTGACAAAGACTGGACTGTAAGGATCATAGGAGAAAATGTATACGGGGTTACGGAGACTCTGCCCGTTTCAATCCCGGGAAGTGTTTACAGTGCCCTTCTTGATGCCGGCAGGATGCCGGATCCCTACTACAGGGATAATGAGCTGACTGCGCTTAAGCTCATGGGCAACGATTTTGAATTTTCATCCTCGTTTGAACTGACATGGGAGCAGCTGGCATCGGATTGCTGTTCTCTCAGATTTGAAGGGATCGATACGATAGCGGATATCTATCTGAATGATGTCCTGATAGGTAATGCATTTAATATGCACCGTATCTGGGAATTCGATATACATACAACCGGACGTGTCGGTACCAATACGATCCGTGTCATAATACACAGCCCGGTGAAATATATCCGTGAAGAAAACGAAAAATGCTTTACGGGCGGTTCGGGAGAGTGCATGACCGGTTTCCCGCATATACGTAAGGCTCACTGTATGTTCGGCTGGGACTGGGGACCGAGACTTCCCGATGCCGGTATTTGGAGACCGGTATATCTCATGGTGGGGGACAAGGCCAGGATAGATCATGTACATATCACCCAGAGACACGAAGTAAAGAAGCTTCGCCGGATAAGTTCCGTCGGATACGACGGCGATACCATTGAGCAGAGCTGTACGGACAGAGCGGATGTAACACTGACTTTTGATATCTTTCAGGGTATATATGATCCTTCAACGGTTACCAGAGTGTCGATCACGGTATCCGAGCCGGGAGGCCGCAGCTGGACCATCGATAATGCCGATCTGCAGGGATATGATGTAAGGATCGGGGATGCGAAGCTATGGTGGCCTAACGGATATGGCGATCAGCCGCTGTATGATATAAGCGTACGGATTTTTGACGAGACAGGCGCCGGATTGGATGAGTGGCATGTGAGATACGGTCTGCGCACCGTTACGATGAACACCGAACCGGACAGATGGGGCAATATGTTTGCCCATGAAGTGAACGGACTCAAGATATTTGCGATGGGAGCCGACTACATACCTGAGGACAACATCCTTTCGCGTGTAACCCCCGAACGTACCAGAAAACTGCTTGAGGATGCGGCGGATGCTCATCACAATGTTATCAGGGTGTGGGGAGGTGGATACTATCCCGATGATTTCTTTTACGATGCCTGTGATGAACTCGGACTGATAGTCTGGCAGGACTTTATGTATGCCTGTGCTTCCTATGAGCTGGATGATGATTTTGAACGAAATGTTACCATAGAGACGGTTGAGAATGTCAGAAGGCTCAGACATCATGCCAGCCTTGGAGTGTGGTGCGGAAACAATGAAATGGAGACCCAGGTTCTGGACGGGGTATGGCAGACCACGCCCAAACAGAAATCCGACTATATAAAGCTTTTTGAATATATCATACCTAATATAGTCAAAAAGGAAGATCCCCAGACCTTTTACTGGCCGTCGTCACCATCGGCAGGCGGTAATTACGATGATCCATGGAACGAAAACATCGGTGATGCGCACTATTGGGACGTCTGGCACGGAGAAAAGCCGTTTACGGATTACCGCAGGTATTATTTCAGATACCTGTCGGAATTCGGATTCCAGTCTTTCCCGTGCATACAGACTATAAAAAGCTTTGCCGAACCCGGGGATATGAATGTCTTTTCGCGGGTAATGGAGATGCATCAGAGAAACCGTGCCGCCAACGGCAAGATCATCAAATACTTAAGTGCGACATATCTGTATCCTTCGAGCTTTGAAATGCTGCTGTATGCATCCCAGCTGCTGCAGCTTGACGCTATCAGATACGGAGTGGAACACTTCAGGCGTCACCGTGGCAGATGCATGGGAACCGTGGTATGGCAGCTTAACGATATCTGGCCGGTGGCAAGCTGGGCAAGCATAGATTATTATGGCCGTTGGAAGGCTCTGCATTACGGCGAACGAAGGATGTTTGCCCCCGTTCTTATCTCCGCCGAGGAAAACGGAGAGATCAATCTGAGACCGGATTGCATCGCCGAACCTCATCCGATAGATAAGAACTTCAGACTGAATATCTCTAATGAGAGCACGGAGGCTGTATCGGGAGTGGTCAGATGGAGGCTTTGCGATCCCTACGGCAGGGAATTGAGATCCGGAAGCTTTATCGCCGATGTACCCGCTCTTTCCTCGGTATGGTTTGATAAGACCGATGTGTCCGATATGGATGAGTTAAGCACCTATCTCTGGTTCGAATTCGTTTCGGAGGGACAGACCGTTTCCGAGGGCAGCTGCATATTCACCGCTCCGAAGCACTATCACTTTGCCGACCCCGAGCTTGTGACGGAGACGGAAGACGATGTGATCACTGTTACATCCGGCGCCTATGCCCAGAAGATCATGCTTGACAACAGTGCCGGGGATCTTAAGCTTTCTGATAACTTTTTTGACATGGAGCCGGGGAGCAGGTCGGTCAGGATCCTATCGGGATCTGTCAGGGGATTACATGCGGTCAGTGTTTTTGATATAAGATGAACACCGGCAGCGACATGCCGGAGTTTATAATAACTTTAGTTGTGGTATCCGGTTTTATTTGATAAACTGTGGTCAGTGTTTCCATGACTTACATTAAACGAATGCTTTTCGGAGATTGAAATGAGTGAATTCGAGCGTAAATTCGGCAGATACGCCATAAGGAATCTGCCTCTCATAATGATCCTGTGTTACGGAGTCGGATACCTGATCAGATATATCAATCCCGGTTTTCTGATGTATCTGAATCTGAATCCCTATGAGGTGATACACGGCCAGATCTGGAGGATAATAACCTGGCTGCTCGTGCCGCCCAACGATAACAATATTATCTGGGTTCTCGTAATGCTTTTCTGTTATTATTCGATCGGCGTCAGCCTGGAGCGTACATGGGGAACATACAAGTTTAATGTTTATATCCTTTCGGGTATCGGGTTTATGCTGGTCGGAGCTTTTGCGATAATGGGCATCGCGTATATCGCGGGAGGGTATCTTGTTGCGGCAATGTACAGTCAGTATGTTGCGGCATATTTCAGTACTTATTATATCAACATGTCCATTTTGCTTGCCTTTGCGGCAACATTCCCGGATGCCATGTTTCTGTTTATGTTTTTCATTCCGATCAAGGCAAAGTGGATGGCCGTGGTATACGCTGTACTGCTTGCGGTTCAGTTTGTTACGGGTAATCTCTTTATCAGGGTTGCACTCGGTACGTCGCTTATCAACTTTCTGATCTTTTACCTGACCAACCGGCGGGGACTTGGTGTACGGCCGATCAGGATGCAGAGCTTCAACCGGTCACGGAGCGGAGGCAATGTGTTCAGGAGCAGATCGTCGACGGGAGAGGTCAGACCCACAAGAGATCTTTCACGTTCCTCCGGGATCGTTACCAGACATAAATGTGCGGTTTGCGGACGTACCGAACAGGATGCTCCGGACATGCAGTTCAGATTCTGCTCCAAGTGCGAGGGCAATTACGAGTATTGCGAGGAGCATTTGTATACGCATACACATGTCAGGATGAGCTGATGAATAAGGAAACCGAATTTACCGGGAAACTGAATGAACTTCTGGAAAGGGGCGTGGCTCAGGATCATTTTCTTACCGAAGCCGAGGTCAGAGAAACGTATTCGGATCTGGAGCTGACCGAAGAGCAGCTGCAGATGGTATATGATTATCTGCGCAAACATCATGTGGGTGTGGGAGAACCTCTTAAGGACAGCGATTATCTGGAGTCGGAAGAGCTGGATTTTCTGCAGATGTACATGGATGAGTTATCGATGCTGCCGACTTTTACAGATGGAGAAAAGGAGGCCGCTGCGATGTCAGCAATGGCAGGCGATCCCGAAGCACAGAGCAGACTGATACGGATGCATCTGCCGGAGGTTGTGGACATTGCCAAACTGTATACCGGTCAGGGAGTATTTCTGGAGGATCTGATAGGTGAGGGCAACGTCGCGCTGAGCATAGCGGTTACGATGCTCGGGGTACTTGAATCCGCATCGGAGGTGCCCGGTATGCTGACAAGACGTATCATGGACGGAATGGAGGAGCATATCCGGATGACTAATTCGGAATCCGAGGTTGATGAGAAGATCTTAAAGACCGTCAACAGGGTTGCGGACAGGGCAAGGGAGCTTTCCGAAGAGTACAGACGCAAGGTCACGGTTGACGAGCTTGTGTCTGCTGCGTCGTTAAGCCGCAAATCCATCGAAGATGCGATAAGGTTAAGCGGAGGGATCGAATACATCGTTTCGGATCAGGTGTGATGTCGATTTTAGAAGAATCCATAAATCAAAAATCCGGCTATGAGGATTATAAATATGTCATGCAGGACTCCGGCAGCTATGCTTTCGGAGCTGCATTTTCGTATGAGGAATGTATGTCTGATGACAACGTTCCTTTTAAGTTCAAGGCTGTCATCGAGCATTATATCCTGAAGGATGATATAGCGAAGGATACCACTCTTGAAAGTCATCTGTACTACATGACCGCCGACAGCTTTGCCGCACGTACATATACGGAGCTTAAGGCCAGAGTCAGAGTCTGGATGATCACCGAGGGGAAAAGGGGATTGTTTGGCAGCCCGAAGCCGTCAAACCGCGAGCAGGTCATCCCGCTTAAGGAGCTTATGGGATTAAGTCCCGAAGAGAAGGGTGAGCGGAATCTCAAGATCGGCGAGCTGATCATTCCCAAACTTGCCCTGATGAGCTTTTCGGTATAGATACATATGAAAGGACGGATACAAAATGACTAAAGAACAACGTTTGGAGTCGGTAAAGGAGCTTAAGGCATATACGGTTTTGGAACATCGCCGGATCGATGACCTGAACTCGATCGGAGTACTGCTTAAGCATGTAAAAACCGGTGCGAGAGTGGCACTTTTGATAAACGATGACGATAATAAGGTCTTTTATATCGGGTTCCGTACCCCTCCCACAGATTCCACAGGGGTGGCGCATATCATCGAGCACACGGTTCTCTGCGGTTCGGATAAGTATCCTGTCAAGGATCCCTTTATCGAACTTGCCAAGGGAAGTCTCAACACCTTTCTGAATGCCATGACATTCCCCGATAAGACCGTCTATCCGGTAGCAAGCTGTAATGACAAGGATTTTGACAATCTGACGGATGTTTATCTCGATGCGGTTTTCCATCCGAACATCTATAAGGAAAGGAAGATATTCGAGCAGGAGGGCTGGCACTATGAGCTGGAGGATGAGAACTCCGAGCTTAAGATAAACGGTGTTGTATATAATGAGATGAGAGGTGCTTTCTCATCTCCTGATGACGTGGTGGAAAGGGAGATCATGAATACTCTGTTTCCGGATACTCCGTATGGAGTGGAATCCGGAGGAGACCCCGATAACATCCCGGATCTGACCTACGAAAACTTTCTTGATTTCCATTCCCGCTATTATCATCCCTCAAACAGCTATATCTACCTTTACGGAGACTGTGATATGGCGCGCAAGCTGGATGAGATAGACCGGGATTATCTGTCGGGCTTCGATGAGCTGGATATTGATTCCTCGATAAATGTTCAACAGTCATTTGACGAGGTGATATACAAAACAAAAGACTATCCGGTGGCCGAGACCGACGACGGTCATGGACAGGCGTATCTTACCTGGTCTGCCGTTGTTTCCGACAATAACCTGGATCCGGAGGAGTATATAGCGTTTGAGGTGCTGGATTATGCCATTGCCGGTACCCCCGGATCGCCTCTCAAAACCGCGCTTGTTACAGCCGGCATAGGCAGAGATGTGTACAGTGAATATTCAAACGGCACCAAACAGCCCTATTTTTCGGTTATAGCCAAGGATACCGACTTTGACAGGCAGGATGAGTTTATCTCTGTCATTGATTCGGTTTTGGGTGAGCTTGCCGACGGAGCACTTGATCATACGACGCTTCTTGCCGCGATCAATCTCTTTGAATTCAAATACAGGGAGGCCGATTTCGGTTCATATCCCAAGGGACTGATGATAGGCTTAAAGGCGCTGGACAGCTGGCTTTATGATGAGGAAAAGCCGTTTGTACACGTTATCTCCAATGAGGTTTATTCTCGGCTCAAGGAGAAGGTCGACACCGGATATTTTGAAAAGCTGATCCGGGATCGACTCATCGATAACAGGCATAAGGCCGTGGTTGCGGTTATACCCAAACCGGGTCTCACAGGCATCAGGGACAAGGAGCTTGCCGAACGGCTGGAGGAATATAAGCAGTCCCTAAGCAACGAAGAGCTAAAAGCGATAATAGATGAGACACATGCGCTGGCCGGGTATCAGGAGTCTGAGGATACTCCGGAGGCTCTCGCTACGATCCCCATGCTCAGACGGGAGGATATGCGTAAGACTTCCGAGCCTTTTGTATATGAGCGCACCGATTCGGATGGGATAGAGACCGTATACCATGATATTTTCACCAACGGTATCGGATATCTCAGGTTTTCTTTCAGATTAAAGAACATACCGGAGGAAAACTGGGTATATGTCGGTCTGCTTAAAAACGTTCTGGGTATGATGGACACGGATTCACACAGCTATTCGGATCTATACACCCAGATCAGCCTGAATACCGGAGGTATCACGCCGATAACGGATATCTATGTCAATGCATATGATCCGGATGATTTTACACTTACGTTTGATTTCGAAGCCAAGGCTCTGTACGATAAGCTTAACTGTGCGATCGATCTGATAAAGGAGATCGCACATACCACTCATCTGGAGGATAAGACCAGGCTGAAGGAGATAATAGACGAGACCCTTTCCGGTCTGAAGGCTGCCATGACATCGGCTGGACACGCACTGGCAAGCAATACCGCCGGAGGAGAGTTCTCGATGCTGGATTCCACTGTCAATTCCATTAACGGCGTTCCTTTCCTGAGGATGCTGGAAAAAACGTCGGCTTCATATGACGAGATGTATCCGGAAACGGTGGAGAAGCTTAAGGAGACGGCCGGGCTGATATTCCGTCCGGAAAATTTCCTTGTGGATTATACGGGCTCGAGGGATTCCCTTGAAAGCATCAGGGGACATATCAGTGACTTTGCCTCGGCACTTAATACCGGAGATATTGATGTGAAGGGAGCCTATGTTTCTCCTACCGGAAAGACCGTCGGATATACCGGAGCCTCCCAGGTACAGTTTGTGGCCCGGTGCGGAGATTTCAGAAAGGCGGGACTTGAGTACACCGGAGCGCTCAAGGTGCTTAAAGTAATAATGGGTTATGATTATCTGTGGACCCAGGTTCGTGTAAGGGGAGGTGCCTACGGATGTATGTGTGCCTTTTCCAGAAGCGGCAAGGGAAGCTTTGTATCATACCGGGATCCCAACCTGGCCAGGACCGTTGAGGTTTTTGAGCAGGCTGCGGACTATGTCAGAAACTTCGAAGCGGATGAGCGCACCATAACACAGTATATCATAGGAGCGATCGCGGATCTGGATGTTCCCAGGACTCCCCGTGCAAAGGGAGGCTATGGAAGAGCCGCATATATGAGCGGGATCAGACAGGAAACCATACAGCAGGAGAGAGACGAACTGCTGGCCACCGAACCTGAAACGATCCGTTCGCTGGCTGCACATATTGATGCTATAATGGATACCAAAGCGTATTGCGTTGTGGGGGGTGAGGACAAGGTGAAGGAGTGCTACGACAGCTTTGACTTGGTTGTCCCGCTGTTTGGAAATTGTTGACCCCGGGGAGGAAATAAAATGCAAAGAAAAGCGTTCTGTATCGCAATGATCATGTCGCTTACGGTAATACTGAGTGCCTGCGGAGGTTCGTCTTCGACAAAGGGTTCGTCGCCTTCGTATGCCGATACCACTGTCATGTCCGAATCGGCGTATGACGGCGGCTATTCAGACTATGACTATGCTGGGGAGGCATATGAAGCCGGTGACTACCCGGAGGAGGGACTTGCGGAAAGGACCGGCGGAGAGGGAGAGAATGTAGAGGTTACCGAGGGAGTACAGACGAACCGGAAGCTTATACGTACCGTTAATCTTAATATCGAAACCTATGATTTTGAGGGGATCACCTCCAGAATAGCGAGCCGTGTGACCGCTCTCGGCGGATATGTTGAGTCAAGCTCTGTTGACGGAAATACTTCTTCATCCGACAGGAGCGCCGATTATACGCTGAGGATACCGGCTGCATCGGCAGACAGCTTTATAGCTTCGATCGGATCCGATTCAAATATCACGCATCAGTCGGAGAATATGGAGGATGTGACGCTCCAGTATGTCGATATCAACAGCCGCAAGGAATCCCTTCAGGTAGAGTATTCCAGGCTCGAGGAGCTGTTGAAGGATGCAAAGGATGTTGAGGAGCTGATCTATATCGAGAGCCGTATGAGTGAGGTCAGATATCAGATCGAATCCATAGAGTCCCAGCTTAGAAGCTATGACAACAAGGTTGACTATACAACTGTATACCTGTATGTGAGAGAGGTTCAGAAGTATACGGAGCCCGAACCGGTTGATAATTCCGTTGGTGCCCGTATCACAAGAGGCTGGAAGAACGCATTTGAAAATATAATACAGTTCCTCCAGGATCTGATCGTTCTGATTGCGGTATCCCTGCCTTACCTGATCCTGATCGCCCTGCTGATACTTGCAGTAGTGGCCATAATCTGGCTGATCAGAAGGATCGTCAAAAAGATCGGCCCCTCCAAAAAGAAACAGCAGAGAATGCAGCAGATGCATCCGGGTCAGCCCTACGGACAGTCCTATACACAGGTACAGAACAATATGAACCGGGGCGTACAGCCGCAAACAGGATTTATGCAGACTAAGATCCGGCAGACGCAGGAGTCCGATCCGGGTGCAAACGTAACTGACGGAGCGCCGGCGGCTGACAATACACAGGACACAGGGCATGAACAATAAGAAATCGGGCTTTGTAGCTCTGATCGGGCGGCCCAATGTGGGCAAATCCACACTGATGAACAGACTTATCGGACAGAAGATCGCCATCACAAGTCACAAGCCACAGACGACAAGAAACAGAATAAGGACGGTATTTACCGATGACAGGGGGCAGATCGTCTTCCTGGATACCCCGGGCATACATAAATCCCGCAATAAGCTTGGGGATTATATGGTGAATGTTGCGAAGCATACATTAAATGACGCCGATGTGATAATCTGGCTGGTTGAACCCGATGCAAAGGTGGGCACCGGGGACAGACATATCATGGAGAGTCTTCGTTCTGCAGATACACCGGTCATTTTGTGTATCAATAAGATCGATACGATATCACATGAGGATATCCTTCCCGTGATAGCCGCTTTTTCTGAGGATTTTGAGTATTCCGAGGTGATCCCGGTCTCGGCTGTAAAGGGCAGGGGGTGCGAAGATCTGATAGAAACGATCTTTAAGTATCTGCCCGAGGGAGAACCGTTTTACGATGAGGATACAGTTACGGACCAGCCGATCCGTCAGATAACGGCAGAGATCATACGCGAAAAGGCTCTGAAATGCTTAAGCGATGAGATACCCCACGGTATTGCGGTCACTATTGAACGCATGGAGTACAAAAAGACCATTGTCGACATAGATGCGACGATCGTGTGCGAGAGAGATTCCCACAAGGGCATTATCATCGGTAAGCAGGGGCAGATGCTCAAAAAGATAGGCTCTGCCGCAAGATATGAGATAGAGGAGCTGGTGGAGAGACAGGTGAATCTGAAGCTCTGGGTCAAGGTCCGGAAGGACTGGCGTGATTCCGAGCTATACCTTAAGAACTTCGGATATGATAAAAACCTGACAGATCTATGAGTGAACTGGTAGAGTTGACGGGGATGATCATCAAGACCATGCCTGTTCGGGAATATGACAAGAGACTTGTGATCCTCACCGGTGAAGCAGGCAAGATAACCGCATTTGCGAGAGGAGCCCGCAGAATGGGCGGAAAGCTGATGGGCACTACCGAGCCGTTCTGCTTCGGAAGCTTTAAGCTTTTCCCCGGCAAGGACGCATATACTCTGACGGAGACGGATATAAGCAGGTTTTTTGAAGAGCTCAGATCCGATTATGATGCTTATGCATACGGATCATATTTCCTGGAAATAGCGGATTATTATACCAGAGAAAACATGGAGGCCTATGAGGAGATCAATCTGATCTATGCTTCATTGGCGGCCCTGATCTCGGGCAGATTCGACGGGCGTCTTGTGAGATCCGCATACGAGATACGCAGTCTGGTGATAGCGGGAGAGTATCCCGGTGTTCCCGATTCGATCAGGCTCTCGGATCCGGCCGCTTACGGTATCAACCGTATCGTAGAGTCGCCGTTGCACGAGCTGTACAGTTTCAGGGTATCCGAAGAGGTCCTTAAGGAGATCGAAGAAGTCAGTTCTTTTCTTATGAAGCATATCGTGGGACATGAGTTCAGATCACAAAAATTGATTTGCATATGACCATCGAATATGATATAGTATGTAGGATGTTGTACTGTTATCAAAGACAGATAAGGAGATACCCGATGAAAAAGCATATCAAGACTTTGAATACAAGAGACTTAAAGAAATCAGCTGTAAAGGGCGGATGCGGCGAGTGCCAGACATCCTGTCAGTCTGCATGCAAGACTTCCTGTACTGTAGGAAATCAGACCTGCGAGAAAATGAAATAAGAAATAAATCATCAACAGACACAGATGACGGGTAAGCAGCGATTAATTCGCTGCTTTACCTATGTATATACATATGATACACAAGTATAAAAACAACGGATACAACATAGTACTGGATGTATGCAGCGGTTCCGTACATATAGTGGACGACTGCGTATGTGATCTTCTGGATATCACCGACGATCTTTATTCAGGATTCGGACAGTTTTCGGTGATGGACATCCTGGGGAGTGTGAGTCTTGCCTGTCAGACTGAGGAGGGCTCGGAAAAGTATTCCAAATACGGTCAGACGGAGATCGCAGAATCTGCCGAGGAGATCGCAGAGCTTATTTCTTCGGGACAGCTGTATACCGAAGACGAATACAAGGATATGCTTGTTGACTACCGCAAGAGACAGACCGTGGTAAAGGCACTCTGCCTGCATGTTTCGCATGACTGTAACCTGTCCTGCAGGTACTGTTTTGCGCAGGAAGGGGAATATCACGGCGATCGCGGGCTGATGAGCCCCGAGGTGGCCAAAGCATCGCTTGATTTTCTCGTGAAGAATTCCGGCAGCCGTCGTAATCTTGAGGTGGATTTTTTCGGCGGAGAACCTTTGATGAACTGGGATACCGTGGTTGAAACCGTAAACTACGGCAGAAGCCTGGAAGAGAAATATGACAAGAAGTTCCGCTTTACCCTGACGACCAACGGTACGCTGATGAAGGATGAATACCTCGATTTCATCAACCGGGAGATGGACAATATCGTCCTGAGCATAGACGGCCGTAAGCAGATCAATGACCTGATGCGTCCGCACCGGGGCGGACAGGGCAGCTATGATGAGATCGTTCCTGTTTTTAAGAAGATCGCAGAGAGCAGGAATCAGGAGAAGTACTATGTCAGAGGTACTTTCACCCGAAACAACCTGGATTTTGCGGAGGATGTCAGACATCTGGCGGATCTTGGGTTTAAACAGATCTCCGTGGAACCGGTGGTGGCATCTCCGGAGGATGATTATGCTATCAGGGATGAAGACCTTGACCGGCTCTGCGAAGAATACGATAAACTGGCGCGTCTTTATCTTGAATACAGAAAAGCAGGAAAGCCTTTTAATTTTTTCCATTTTATGATAGATTTAGAAGGTGGCCCTTGCGTGTACAAGAGATTGTCCGGCTGTGGATCCGGTACGGAGTATCTGGCCGTGACGCCATGGGGGGATCTTTATCCCTGCCATCAGTTTGTCGGTAACGATGACTTTTGTCTCGGAAACGTGTATGACGGCGTTAAGCGTACGGACATTGTTTCCGAGTTTAAAGTATGTAACGTATATGCCAGGGAATCCTGCAGGGATTGTTTTGCAAGGTTCTATTGCAGCGGCGGATGTGCTGCAAATGCTTACAATTTCCACGGGAGCATACTTGACGTATACGAAGCAGGCTGCACACTGCAGCGCAAGCGTATTGAATGCGCGATCATGATAAAGGCTGCATTAGCCGAAGATGAAGAAGGAGAAATGGAAAAATGATGAAGAAGAGAAATGCTGTCATTTATCTGATCATACTCTTGATATGTATGGTCGGTTTAGGCCTGATGGCAGTATTCGGAGTAGGAGAAGACAAGAGCGGAGCCGCTTCCAGTATTGATCTTGGCCTGGATCTGGCAGGCGGCGTCAGTATCACATATCAGGCGATCGGAGACGGTACTCCGTCCGCAACGGATATGGATGATACTATATACAAGCTGCAACAGAGAGTAGATACTTATTCTACCGAGTCGCAGGTTTATCAGGAGGGTACGGACAGGATCAATATCGAGATCCCCGGCGTCAGTGATGCCAATGCCATCCTTGAGGAACTCGGTAAGCCCGGTTCTCTGGTGTTCCAGGATAAGGACGGCAACGAGGTACTGACAGGTACGGATGTTGAGACTGCACAGGCAGGTACACAGACCAATTCCATGGGTAATCAGGAATTTGTTGTACAGCTGACGCTCACTCCCGAAGGAACACAGAAGTTCTCGGATGCTACGGCCGCTGCCGTGGTCAATCATGATCCGATAGCTATCATATATGACGGAAGGACGGTATCTAATCCCTCTGTACAGTCACAGATCACCGACGGAAGCGCCGTTATCACAGGTATGGGCAGCTATGAGCAGGCAGAGAGCCTTGCATCAACGATCCGTATCGGTGGACTCAAGGTAGAACTTGAAGAGCTGCGTTCCAACGTTGTCGGTGCCCAGCTCGGTACATCGGCGATACGTACATCGCTTATTGCAGGTGCCATCGGTCTTGCTCTGGTCATCATCTTTATGATCGCTGTTTACAGACTTCCGGGTCTTGCATCGAGCCTTGCATTGATACTTTATACGATACTTGATGTTATTCTTCTGGATGCGTTTGAGATCACGCTTACCCTTCCCGGTATCGCGGGTATCATACTTTCGATAGGTATGGCCGTCGATGCCAACGTTATCATATTCGCGAGGATGCGTGAGGAAATCTCTGCGGGCAGTACGGTATCTGATGCGATCCAGACCGGATTTAAGAAAGCTCTTTCGGCGATCATAGACGGCAACATCACCACACTTATCGCCGCACTGGTTCTCGGACTTATGGGATCCGGTACCATCAAGGGCTTCGCACAGACTCTGGCACTCGGTATTTTCCTGTCGATGTTCACGGCTCTGTTCATTACAAGACTTATCATCAGGATCTTCTATTCACTCGGATTCGAGGATGTTAAGTACTATGGTCAGGCAAAGGAGAGAAAAGCGATCGATTTTCTTTCCAAAAAGAATATATTCTTCGCCGTATCCGGTCTGATCATAGTTGCCGGAATAGTAGTTATGGCGGTTAATTCCCGGTCGGACAAAAAGGCTCTCAATTACAGCCTTGAGTTTGTGGGAGGTACATCGACCACGGTTGAGTTCCCCAAGGAGTATACCCTTGAGGAGATCGACAACACCATCGTTCCTTATATAGAAGATATTACCGGAGACGGTAATGTACAGTCCACCAAGGTGGCCGGTTCAAATCAGGTCGTATTTAAGACACGTACCCTTGATGTTTCCGAGAGAGAAGAGTTTACCCAGGTCATGGTTGACAACTTTGAAGTCGAAGAGTCATCCATAACGGCTGAGAGCATCAGCTCCACCATCTCCAACGAGATGCGTAAGGATGCGGTCATAGCGATAATAGTTGCAGCGATCTGCATGCTCATCTATATCTGGATCCGTTTCAGCGATGTCAGATTTGCAGCCAGCTCTGTGCTTGCGTTGGTACATGATGTGCTTGTCGTACTTGCGTTCTATGCTATCGCAAGGGTTACCGTCGGTAATACATTCATTGCCTGCATGCTTACGATAGTAGGTTATTCGGTCAATGCCACGATCGTTATCTTTGACCGTATCAGAGAAAATCTCAGGAGTGCGCGCAACAGTTCGGATCCTGCGGAGCTTAAGAGTATAGTAAACGATTCCGTGACCACCACGCTCTCGAGAAGTATATTCACTTCACTGACTACGTTTGTTATGGTATTCTGCCTGTATATTCTGGGCGTAAGCAGTATCAAGGAATTTGCACTTCCTCTTATGGTCGGTATCCTTTGCGGTACGTATTCATCCATCTGCCTGGCAGGTGCCATGTGGTATGTGTTCAGAACTGCCATAGCCAGGAAGAAAAAAGCATGATCAGGTTCGGATAACAACGATTTACAGAGGTGCGGGAGAGATCCTGCACCTCTTTGCTAAGGAGTAGTTCAGATATAATGTCTGAATGGGTTGAACTGCGCAAGGGTGCAGATTATAATTCCATAACTTCAAGATACGGTATCAGTATCATGCTGGCCAGACTCATCCGCAATCGTGAGATCATCACCGATGAGGAGATCGATCTTTTTTTGAACGGGACTCTGGACAATCTTCATGATCCGTCGGAAATGACGGATATGATCAAAGCCTGCTCTTTGATTCAGCAGTATATTTCCGATAAAAAGAGGTTTCGCATCATAGGCGATTATGATGTTGACGGTATATGTTCGACGTATATTCTCGTCAGGTCTCTGGAGGCCTGCGGGGCCGGTGTGGATTATGCGATCCCCCACAGGATACATGACGGATACGGTATTAACGAGCATCTGATAGATGCCGCACACGATGACGGTGTGGAGGTTCTGATCACGTGCGACAACGGTATTGCCGCTGCGGATCAGATCAGGCATGCGTGTGATCTCGGCATGCATGTTATCGTGACCGATCATCACGAGGTGCCCTACGACGAGGATGAGGAGACCGGTGAGAGACTTGAGCTTCTTCCGCCGGCCGAGGCTGTCGTGGATCCCCACAGGGAGGATGACGAATATCCTTTTAAGGGGATATGCGGTGCGGTCGTGGCATATAAGCTTGCCGGAATACTTTTTAATATGTGCGGCGCAGATCCTTCGACGCCGGATACGCTCCGATCAGAGCTTCTGCAGGCAGCAGCCCTGGCTACGGTATGCGATGTTATGGAGCTTAGGGACGAAAACCGCATTATCGTCAGGGAGGGGCTTAAACTTGTCAATATATCCCCGATTACCGGCATACGTGCTCTCATCAATGCATCAGGTCTGAATGGCAAGAGGATCACTTCATATCATTTCGGGTTTGTTATTGGACCTGCCTTAAATGCAGCGGGCCGGCTTGATTCGGCTTCCAGATCCCTTGAACTTCTCTGCAGCAGGGACGGAAGTGAGGCAGCGGTCATCGCTTCGGAGCTGGTGGCTTACAATGATACCCGAAAGAGTATGACCGAGCAGGGCGTTGAAAGGGCGATCGAGGATATCGATAATTCCCCGCTTGGAAATGACCGTGTACTCGTTATTTATATTCCCGGTATCCATGAGAGCGTGGCGGGCCTTATAGCGGGTCGTATACGTGAGAGATACGAGAAGCCATCCATAGTTTTTACCGATGCCGAGGAGGGGATCAAGGGATCCGGCAGATCCATCGACAGTTATAATATGTATGAGGAACTGTGCAGGTTCAAACATCTGTTTACCAAATTCGGCGGACACAGGATGGCAGCCGGGATCTCAATGAATGCTGACAGCCTCGATGTACTCAGGACCGGACTTAACGATAACTGCACTCTTACCGATGCGGAGCTGACCAGACGTGTGAATATTGATATCGTATTGCCGTTTAATTATGTCAGTGAATCCTCGGTCGAGGAGCTGGCGAAGCTGGAGCCCTGCGGAATGGGTAATCCCTCACCGGTCTTTGCGGCGGGAGATCTGACTGTAAAAAAAGTGACCATCAGGGGAAAGAACAGAAATGTCTATTTTCTCGATGTTTATCAGAACGACAACAGCAGGTATAAGCTTAAGCTTTTTGATAATGAAGGCAGATTCCTTAACGAAGCCGATGCGTTTTACGGCCGCGGCACGGCAGGTGATCTGTGTGACGGCAGCGCAGTGGGTGTCAGGATCGACGTGATCTACAATCCGGGCATAAATGAATATATGGGTGAAAGATCATTGGAATTTACTGTCAGGGAATACCGATTTAGGTGATATCCCTTTTCAAAGAGGAAAATTAAGAATATAATTATCCTTATGGAACGAAGAGATAAGATAAACTATTATCTGGACCTCGCGGAGGTCGTTTCGCAGCGCGGTACCTGCCTGAGACGCAATTATGGAGCAGTGATAGTCAAGAATGACGAAGTGATCTCATCGGGCTATGTCGGTGCTCCCAGAGGGAGACAGAATTGTTCGGATCTGGGTGTCTGCGTCAGAGAGAAACTCATGATCCCCAGAGGCGAGAGATATGAGCTTTGCAGAAGTGTTCATGCAGAGGCCAATGCCATAATTTCGGCTCCCAGGCATGAGATGATCGGATCGGCATTATTTCTGGCAGGCAGAGATGCGCGTACCGGAGAATATGTCGAGAATTCCAACTGCTGCTCCATGTGCAAGCGGATGGTGATCAATGCGGGTATTGTTACGGTATATGTCAGAGATGATGAGACATCTTATCGCAAGATAGATGTTCAGGACTGGATAGATAATGACGAATCAGTCGAAGGTGTAACAGGTTACTAAACGGAGGTTATTTAAATCATGAAGAACATTTTGTTCGTAGCTTCAGAGGGCGTGCCCTTTGTCAAGACCGGGGGGTTGGCGGATGTTGTGGGTTCGCTGCCTAAGTGTATCGATAAGAGATACTTTGATGTCAGGGTTATATTACCCAAATATGCCTGCATCAAACCCGAACTTAAGGCCAAAATGGAATACGTTACTCATTTCTACATGGATTTTCATTGGAAAAACGAGTATGTAGGTATCATGAAAGCCGAAGTTGACGGGGTTAAGTATTATTTTATCGATGACGAGATGTATTTCGGAGGTCCGTCGGTATACGGAAACGATGCTCTTTATGAGATAGAGAGATATGCTTACTTCTGTAAGGCAGCTCTTTCGATCCTTCCGGTCATAGATTTCAGACCCGATCTGATCCACTGCCATGACTGGCAGACGGGACTTATCCCTGTCTATCTTAAGGAAAGATTCGCGGGAGGAGAGTTCTATCGCGGCATCAAGACGGTGATGACCATACATAATCTCAAATTCCAGGGTAAATGGAGTGTTAAGGAGGTTATGGATATTACCGGACTTCCGGGGTATTATTTTACTTCCGACAAGCTTGAAGCATATAAGGACGCCAATCTCCTTAAGGGCGGTCTTGTATATGCGGATGCGATCACTACGGTATCGGCTACCTATGCTCAGGAGATCAGGACATCCTTCTACGGCGAAGGTCTCGACGGACTGCTCAATGCGCGTGCCGGTGACCTCAGAGGTATCGTGAACGGAATAGATACCGATGATTTCAATCCCGAAACCGATAAGTATCTTAAATTCCCTTATAATGCGATCAATTTCCGCAAGGAGAAGGCAAAGAACAAAAAAGCCCTTCAGGAAGAGCTCGGACTGGAGGTAAACGAAAAGACGATGATGATCGGCCTTGTTTCAAGACTTACCGACCAGAAGGGATTTGACCTGATCGCCTACATCATGGACGAACTTTGCCAGGATGAGGTTCAGATAGTTGTTCTCGGTACCGGTGAGGAGCAGTATGAGAATATGTTCCGTCACTTTGACTGGAAGTACAGCAACAAGGTATCTGCCAATATCTATTATTCCGATGAGCTTTCGCATAAGATATACGGCAGCTGCGATGCGTTCCTTATGCCTTCACTGTTTGAACCCTGCGGTCTGTCACAGCTTATGGCTCTCAGATACGGAACCGTGCCGATCGTCAGGGAGACCGGCGGACTTAAGGATACCGTTGAGCCTTATAATGAATATGAGAACAAGGGCACAGGCTTCTCGTTTGTGAATTACAATGCCCATGAGATGCTTAATACGATCCGATATGCAGAGCATGTCTACTATGATAATAAGCGTGAATGGAACAAAATCATAGACCGCGGAATGGCAGCCGATTTTTCATGGCAGGCATCCGCAAACAAGTATCAGGAGATGTACGATTGGTTGATAGGATAATGTTCCGGGATTAAATATCGATTTTTTTGTTATATTTTTATTTCATACCCCATTTTTTTCGGGGAATCCTTCGAAACTATATAATAGAATAATTTGAATATCCTCCGCATCATTGATATAATTAAACAATCAATGATGTGGGGGAACAGATGGATACCTTGACACAAGAAGCTCTGGAGGCAAAAAAAAGTCCTGAAGCTCTCAATAGTTTTATAGGTGCTAATACCGGATTTGTTATTTTCAGTGCGAATCAGGCTTTAAACAGGTATATTACCGAATCTGACGACGAGTATTCGATCGCACTGATCGCATTTTCGGAAGCGGTGGAATCTTTTGATGAATCCAAAGGGAATTTTTCTTCCTTTGCTTCGCTGGTAATAAAGCGGAGACTCGTGGATTATATCAGGAAGGAATCCCGTTACTATAATGAGACCAGTTTCGAACCGGCAATTCTGGACGGAGACATAAGCGATGAGGATATCACACCCGCCGAGTACGCGGTCGTAGCGAAGACCGCGGAGCTGAGTGAGGATTCTTCTTCATCCAATCCGATAGCCGATGAGATCGAGGCAGTCAGACAGCTTCTGGAAAGATATGATTTTGATTTCTTCGATCTGGAGAAATCATCGCCCGTATCTTTTAAGACCAAGCGGGAATGTGCCAAAGCCGTGAGATGTCTGCTGGAAGACAAAGAACTGTTTAAGTCTATGAGGAACAAATGCTCTTTGCCTGTCAAAGAGATCTCGGCCAATGCAGGAGTGAAGGTAAAGCTGCTTGAACGTCACAGAAGGTATATCATAGCGGCAGCGGAAATATTGAACGGAGAGTATCCGTTGCTGGCGGAGTACATGAGTTATATTAAGAAGGATTTAAAAACATGAACGCGGTAGTATTGTCAGTGCGCGACGGTAAATCGGCCGTGCTGCTGAAGGACGGAACAATTAAAAACATCAACAGGGAATACAAGGTCGGTGAGACTGTAAGGGTATCCTCGAGGCAGGCTGTGATAACGAAATATGCGAGCATGGCTGCCGCAGCGATAGTTCTTTTTGTGAGCGGACTCTTCGGATACAATTATCAGACTATGAAGGCTGTTTCCTATGTGACGCTGGATGTCAACCCATCCATCGAATATACGCTGAACAGTGCAGACAAGGTTATCTCGATAGAAGCATTGAATTCCGATGCGGAGCCTATCGTCAATTCGGTCAATGAAGTCACATCGGGTAAGGCGGATCTCGGAGTTGCCATTAACAACACGCTGGATGCACTTAATGCGAACAATTATCTGAGCAGCGATAATGAAAACTTCCTTCTGTTTGATGTTGTCAGCGATAATGAGGACCGGAGCAATAAGATTATAGAAACGATCAATGAAATAGCCGATTCCAATCAGGATGATGATTATCATGTTATTTCCTCATCACTGAGCGATCATGAGGAGGCTGTAAACAATAATATGAGTACCGGCAGATATGCCATGATGGTTGATGAACTCAAGGCCAGCGGTGTCGATGCCGATGAGGACAGTGTCAATACTTACAGGAGCAAGAGCGTCAGAGAGATGGTTTCGGCGTCGAATGAAAAATCGACCGCAGCTGATACCGACAGCACCGGGACAACCGATACTACGGTTAATACCACCAAAAAGACTGCAGCTTCAACAGCTCCTGTCACTACTCAGAATACGGCCGGTTCTTCAGCTTCTACTGCGGTTACGACTCAGTCAACGGGCAGTCAGAGCCAGCAGACAGGCACGGTAAGCGATACTTCGGTAAGCACGGCAACCGATTCGGTCAGTGCTTCACCGGGTACTTCGGTAAAGAAAAAGGCTGAGATAGTAGATACCAGCTCGTCCGAGAGCAGTAATGATTCCGTTCCGGTTTCACCGGCATCAACCGTTAGCGACAGCAGCACATCCGGCAGCGGCTCCGAATCCTCCGGATCAGGTTCGGAAGGATCATCCTCCGGCGGTTCTTCGGGAGGCAGTTCCGGCGGCGGTAAAGGCGGAGGAGGCAGTGTTTCTGCCGGCGGCGACAGCAGCGAGAGTGACGGAGTGGATCAGGAAGAGCAGCCACCGGAATTTGTAGACGATACTCCGGCGCAGCCGGATAATCCGGGCGGAGAAGAAACGAATGATCCCGGAAACGGAGAATCTGCAGATTCTCCGACTGAGGAAACTCCTTCCGATAACAACGGGGTTGAGATCAGTGACAGCGCGGGGAGTTCCGACAGTACGACAAGTAACGATATTGCCGTGGAAGCTGTATTAAATGATGAAGATCCGATAAACGAATAACGGATAGATAACACGGGCCTGATTCAGGCCCGTGTTGTATTTTGGTAGATATTAAGGAGCTGGGTGACGATCACATCCATGGAGTATTTATCATTAACTGTTTTTAAGGCGTTTTGTATGATCCGCTCCGTCAGATCCCGGTCGGTCATCACTGTCCGGAGCTTGTCCGTAAGGTCTTTTATGTTTCCCGGAACGAACAGAAGGCCGTTGATGCCGTCGTCTATTGTTTCCGGTATCCCTCCGACATCAGAACCTATCACTACGTTTCCGTAACTCATCCCTTCGATCAGCACCAGCCCAAAACCCTCGAAGTGAGAGGGAAGTGCCAGTATTCCGCATTTTCTCAGATACTCATTCTTGTCTCCGTCCTGGATCCATCCCAGATAATGAACATAATCCGGAGCGTTTTCGATACGTGATCTCAGGGCGATATCACCCTCGGTTCTGGATTCGAATATTCCTCCCAGATACAGATTGATATCCGGGTATTCATCGTGGAGTGCGATCACGGCATCGAGAAGTTCATTTACCCCCTTAGCCACGCAGATGCGTCCCAAAAACAATATGTTTCGGTGCCGCTTGTCGTCTGCGGCGGGAGAGGATACGGTCTGTGCAGGCGGTATCACTCCGTTGGGAAGGACCGTTATCCTGTCGGATGTGACTATGTGTGAGAAGTAATCCTTCCAGGACGGCGTAAGTACCAGAAGCTCATCAGCCATATTCAGGATCGCATCCATCCTGTTTCGAGTCCCGGGGCTGACGAGTTTATCATGGTAGTTTTTGAAATCACCGCCGTGCTGATGGATTATGATCCTTTTGTGATGGCGGTGTGCGGCTCTGATAAACCAGGATTTCCGCCGAAAGCTGTTATCCGACGCAACATGGATATGAACTATTTCGTAGTTATGTAAACTAATAATATAGTCCACATACGCACAGGCGGCAGTTATCAGCTTCTTTAGCTTGCTGCCCTCCTTCATGGTTCCTATGTATTTTAATTCGATTCTTTTATCAAGACCGGCGAGATAGTAGTTGTTCACCATGGCGGAGATACCGCCGTGGACACTTCTGTCCGGTCCGATCATCAGGACTTTCATGATTTAATAATATCATATTCATTCTAATTCTGATATAATAAAGACTTGCGATGAAGGAACGAAAGGAAACCAGCAGTAATTTCATAATGCAGGCAGGCATTCTTGCCATAGCCGGGATTGTAGTTCGCATCATAGGTCTGCTTTACAGGGCGCCGCTTACGGCGATAATCGGAGATGAGGGAAACGGGTATTATTCCTTTGCTTACAATATATACGCCAATATCCTGCTGATCAGCTCTTACAGTATCCCATCGGCAATTTCCAAGATCATGTCACAGAGACTTGCGCTCAAAGAGTACAAAAACGCACACAGGATCTTCAAATGTGCGCTGGTGTATGTCGCCGCAGTCGGGACTCTGGCGGCTTCCTTTGCCTATTTCCTGGCCGGTGCACTTGTTGTGGATAATGCAATACCGGTACTCAGGATATTTGCACCTACGATATTGCTGTCCGGTTTTCTCGGAGTTTTCAGAGGTTTTTTCCAGTCACACAGATCTATGATCCCGACCTCGATCTCGCAGATCATTGAACAGATAGCCAATGCGGCGGTCAGTATAGGTGCGGCATATCTGTTTATAAGCAGTGTCGGGGAGACTGCGGACGATACCACCCGTGCCGTCAAAGGCGCATCGGGGTCCGCCCTTGGAACGGGTATCGGAGTGCTGGTTGCACTTCTGTTTGTAGGAGGGATTTATTTATATAACCGCAAAAGGATAATCGGCAGAGTCGCAGCTGACAACAGCGGCAAAACAGAGTCATATCCGCGTATCATCCGTGATATTTTCCTGATAGTGACGCCGTTTATCCTCAGTACATATATCTATAACTGCTCGACTGCGGTCAATCAGACTATTTTTGCCAAAGTCCTGTTGTACAGACATATGATCTCCGCATCTGAGGTTTCCACACTTTACGGTATATACTCGGGCAAGGCTGTAGTGCTCAGAAATGTGCCGGTGGCGCTTGCATCCGCAATGTCATCAGCCATAATACCGACCATTGCCTCTTCCTGGGTGACCGACGAAAAGCGGGAGACCAGAAAAAAGGTGGGACGTGCGGTGAAGGTAACCATGAGCGTTGCGATCCCCTGTGTTTCCGCATTTCTTTTCCTGGCCAAACCGGTAGTACAGATCCTCTTTCCGCAGAAGTCATCATTGGATCTGGCTTCAAGACTGGTCATGTGTCTGTCGGTCACAGTTATCACCTTCTGCCTGTCTACGATCACCAACGGTGTCCTGCAGAGTATAGGAAGGGTAAATAAGCCTGTGACGCATGCTGCGGCCGCCCTGGTGATACAGTCATTTGTACTGTGGCTACTGCTCAGGTTTACCGGTTTGGGGATCTATGCGATCGTTATAGCGGATATCCTTTTTTCGGTTATAGTATGTGTACTCAACAGTATTTCTTTGAACCGCGCCATGGGATATCATCAGGAGACATATGCAACCTTTGCGCTTCCGGTATTCTGTGCATTGATAATGGGTGTGATCATGCGGCTTCTCTATATGCTTATCCATCATTTCACCGGGATCAACTTTATCAGTGTCCTGGTTGCGGGTTTGATCGGATTTCTGATCTACCTGATCATGCTTGTACAGACCAGAGCGATCAGCGAAGAAGAACTAAAGGCATACCCAAAAGGACATCTGATCATCCATTATATGAAAAAGTTCAGGCTTCTTTCCGATAATTCCAGATTGGAGGAGGCAAGGAGAAGAAGATCGGTATCAAACCGCGAGGAGGACTGAAATGGCATTTGACGGAATTACGGTAAGTGCGCTTAAGTTTGAACTGAATGAAATACTCAGCGACGGACGGGTGTCCAAGATCGCTCAGCCGGAGCAGGATGAGCTGATGCTTACCGTCAAAACCGGCACAGGGCAGAAACGTCTGCTTATCAGCGCATCCGCATCTCTGCCGCTTATATATCTGACAGACAGCAATAAGACTTCGCCGGCTACAGCACCGGCTTTTTGTATGCTGCTTCGCAAATATCTGACAGGCGCACGCATACTGTCAGTTACCCAGCCCGGATTGGAGAGGGTTCTGCATATCAATATGGAACACAGGGATGAAATGGGAGATATGGCGGAGTATAAGCTCATTGTGGAGATCATGGGCAAACACAGCAATATCATCTTTGTTCGTTCGGACGGGGTGATCCTTGACAGTATCAAGCATATTTCCGGGGCGGTAAGCTCTGTCAGAGAGGTTTTGCCCGGGCGGGAGTATTTTCTTCCCGACACACAGTCCAAAAGGGATCCTTTAAGCATCGATGCAGACGAACTTGGATCGGCTCTGTCCTCACAGTCCGGGCCGGTTTTTAAGACTCTGTATATGACATATACGGGCATATCTCCGATGTATGCTCATGAGCTCTGTTATGATGCGGATCTGGACGGAGACAGGGGATCAAATACCCTGAGCGGGCCGGAGGTGACCGGTCTGTATAACAGCATCGTGGGGATGTCTGATAAGATCCGAAACGGTGAGTATTCGCCGGAGATCATCTACGAGGGCAATGTGCCTGTGGAATACTGTGCGTTTCATCTCGGATCATATGAGGGCAGCCATACTGTCGGATTTGATTCCATAAGCAGACTGCTGGAGAACTACTATGCCGAAAAGAATGCGCATGTCAATATGCATCAGAGAAGCGCGGACTTAAGAAGGATAGTAACGACCGCGCTCGAAAGAGATGTCAAGAAGTACGACCTGCAGGTCAGACAGATGAAGGATACCGAAAAAAAGGAGAAGTACAGGATCTGGGGAGAATTGTTAAATTCCTACGGATACAGCGCCAGACCCGGAGACAGGGAGATCACGATCCTGAATTATTACACAGGGCAGGATGAGAAGATCCCCCTGGACGAAAATCTGAGTGCACAGCAGAATGCACAGAAGTATTATGAAAAATACAATAAACTCAAGAGAACCTACGAGGCACTGTCGAAGCTGACCGTGGAGGTCTCGATGGAGATAGAGCATCTGGAGAGCGTGCTGACCGCTCTGGAAATAGCTGCGGATGAGGATGATCTTAACCAGATCCGGGAGGAACTGATGGAAAGCGGTCTGATACGTCGTAAGAACACGTCAGGAAAGGTTAAGCTGGTCAGCCGGCCGCTTCATTTTGTGACCGATGGAGATTTTCATATCTATGTCGGCAAGAACAACATACAGAATGATGAGCTTACGTTTAAGGTGGCAAACGGAGGAGACTGGTGGTTTCATGCCAAAAAGATCCCGGGCTCACATGTCATATTAAAGACCGAGGGCAGGGAAGTTCCGGATCATGTTTTCGAGATCGCAGCCTCTGCCGCAGGGTATTACAGCAAGGGGGCGGCCCAGCCCAAGGTTGAGATAGACTATGTGCAGCGTAAGGAGGTCAAAAAACCGGCCGGAGCCAAGCCCGGATATGTGATCTACTATACAAATTATTCAATGACGGTAGAGCCGGGGATCTCTGAGCTGAGACCGGTTTAAGCTTGCTGAGGTTTTGTGCTTTTCTTTGGAAACGTGAAAATCAAATATATTTAAGATACGATATTTCTTGCCCAGATTCCCGCATGTACCATGGCTCCGCCCACGATGCATTTGATGATATCCACCGACAGGATTATGGTCATCATCGTCAGCAGATCAAGTCTGGTATACCGGCTGATATAATATGCGATCGGAACCGATATAAACAGCATGAAACAGGAATCGAAGATCATGGTGATGCCTGTCCTTCCACCGGATCTTATTATGAAATATGTCGCATGCAGGTATGACGATACCGGCATAAAGATAGCGTTCAGAAGTATCAGCCGGGTCGCCAGATTCCTGATCTCCGGAGTTGTATTGTACAGCATTGGAAAGAAGGGGCTGATGACAGCCATTCCTATTGCAAAAACCGTGCCGCAGAATACCGTAAATGCCGTAAGCTTGCGGGCGTAGTCTCTGGCCTTTTCCATGTCGCCGGTACCGAGTACCTGACCGACCAGGATGCCTACGGCATCGCCCATGGCAAGAAAGGCAACTCCCAGCAGATTCCAGATTGTGGTTTCTATGTTGATGGCGGCGACCGCACTTAATGAACGGTAGGAGTAGCACTGGTTCAATACCGTGGTTCCGAGAGACCACAGTCCCTCGTTCAGCATCAGCGGCATCGATTTATACAGAAATTTTAACATCAGGTTGCCGGGAACCTTCAGACTTGACAGAGCACCTACTATGAACGGGTGCTTTTTTGAATGGGTATGCGTATATACCACCAGGATGATAAGCTCGATCACTCTGGAGATATCGGTGGCTATAGCCGCACCGTCCGCTCCCAGGGCAGGGAGTCCGAGATGTCCGTATATCAGAATGTAATTCCCGATCAGATTGACAAATACCGCCGCAAATGAAGCGTACATCGGCACTCTGGTCTCTCCGGTCTCCCTCAGGGTACCGGCATAAGCCTGGGTTATGGCTACGGGGAAAAGACCTGTCAGCATCAGGTTCATATAGGAATGTCCGATGGCGAGAGTGTTCTCTATATCGGCCCGAGCGCCTTCCCCCTGCAGAAACAATGAGATGAAATAACTGCCGAATATATAAAAGACGGATACGGATATGATCGTAATGACCATATTTACCATCAGCTTCGCCCGGAAGGTGTACCTTATACCCTCGGTGTTCTGCTGACCGTGATATTGTGCGGTAAAAATTCCTATACCGGCGGCAGCTCCGAATACCAGCAGATAATATACGAAGATCAGCTGGCCCGTTATGGCTACCCCGGAGAGGGCATTGGTACCGACGCGACCTATCATCAGGTTGTCAAGAAGGCTCACAAAATTGGATATACCGTTCTGGATCATGATGGGAACGGCTATACCGAGAGCTATTTTATAGAATTGTCTGTCTCCGATGTATTTGCGCATAGTGATAGAATTTTAGTCTTTATAACATTAAGTGTCAAGGTGTATTATACTAGTATTATGGTTGAAACAGTGATCTCTTTTTTATATATTTCCGTTATCTGTCTGACGATCGGCAGCGGACTCAGAAAGGCGCTTTCGCGATATATCAGTTTTCCTGCCGCAAACATTACAAGACTGATCGTAACAGGCATCATCGCCCTGACTGTTGCAGTCGGCTGGCTGAGCATCTTTGTCAGGATAGGTGCCGCGGTACATATGGCAGTGATCGTTCTTGCCGTTATGTCGGCATATTACAGCCGGAGAGAACTTGCAGAGATATTTAAGTCTGTCAGACTCAAGCTTCCGGAAGCAGCGGCGATCGGATGCGTGGTGCTTATCATTGCGTATGCCGCATCCAGAGGTGCTTTCCATACCGATACCGGTATATATCACGCCGCCGCAATCAGACAGTATGAGGAATACGGGATCATACGGGGTGCGGCGAACCTGCAGCCTCATTATGCTTATAATTCGTCCTATCTGGGTTTTGCATCACTTTTTACGCTGGGTTTTGTTCTTCCGAATGCTCTGCATACCACCACAGGGTTTCTGATGATGCTCTTTCTGATAGATGCACTGGTATACCTGAGCAGGTTTAAGACTCATGTCAATCATTATGCGGATGCGGTCAAAGCAGCGATGATCATGTATATGATGATGAACTATACCGGATGCATCTCACCGGCTACGGATTATGCGGTCAACCTTATGACGGGGTATTTTATCTCCGAATGGGCCGGGCTCTCCGGGGAGGGGACCGATGACGACGTATACGGCATACTCAGCGTATACGGTCTGTTCCTGACTACCATGAAACTGTCCGCTGCGATGTGCGTGACGGTAGTCATTCTGCCGCTTGTCAATTATATCCGTAAAAAGGCTTTCAAAAAGATAGCGGGATTTACAGGTTTGGGACTGGCCTGTTTTGCGTTTTATCCCATACGGAACGTGATCCTTTCGGGATGGCTTTTTTATCCATTTGAGTCATTGGACCTCTTTGATGTTGAGTGGAAGCTTCCCAGGGAGTATTCGCTTCTGGATTCCTCACAGATAAAGGTCTGGGGCCGGTGCCTGTTTGATGTGGACAAGCTGGACTGGCCGGTAAACAGATGGTTTCCGGTATGGTGGGAAGCACAGGAGCATTATGATCAGATGCTTATATATGCGGTTCTGATCGGATTCGCGTCGATTATTCTCACCGCGGTCATCCGCAGAAGGATCAGGCCTTATGTTCTGGTTATGTTCATGATGATAGCAGCCAATCTCGCCGTGTGGTTTTTTACGGCTCCTTTCGTGAGATACGGGCTTATTTTTCTGCTCACCGTTCCTATGCTTGCCGCAGCGGGACTGATGGATCTGAAGGGCAGCTTCGGGATCGGGAGGATAGTGATCATTGCTCTGATCGGCATATGCTATTGCAGCAGGATCGATCATTATATTATGGATGATCTGGTCTTTGTCAAACATAATCTTGCTGAACCGTATTACATAACCCAGAAGCCGTTTGATGATCCGGAAACGGGTCATGTTGAACTTGGAGATTCCGGGATCACGGTTTCCTATCCGCTGACGGATGATGAGATCAACAGCTATTACGATCCGCCGTCGACCTGTTATCTGTGGATGCTTGAAAGATGTGAACCTATCGGGTATACTGTCAGGGACGGATTTAAAGCAAGATAAACAGTTCATGACAGCAAGCTTGACTATGTTTTTGGCGTATTTTATAATAGATTTCTGTGTTTGATATATTGGAATCAACGGGGTTACGGTAATTATATGGTTAAAAGTATGACCGGTTTTGGCCGGTATGAATTAACGGATGGCGACCGGAAGATAAGCGTAGAGCTTAAATCCGTAAACCACAGGTATCTGGATCTGAGTATCAAGATGCCCAAGAATCTGAGTCAGTTTGAATCTGCGATCAGAGCGGAACTGAAGAAGTTTATCGAGCGCGGTAAGGTTGATGTCTATATTTCCTGGGAGGATCATTCTAACACTGCCGGGCTTGTCAGATATGATCATGATCTGGCCGCTGAATATCTGAAGGCGATGCGACGGATCGGAGAGGATTTCGGTCTGGATGACGATATCAGGATCTCGACCCTGTCCAGATGTCCCGATGTTATATCTCTGGGTGAGACCGAGCAGGATGAAGAGGCGATCTGGCATCTGTTGTGCGAGGCCATCGACAGGGCTGCCGGCAAGTTTGTGGACGCTCGCGTGAGCGAGGGTGCGAATCTGCAGAGCGACCTTGAGGACAAACTGGCGGGTATGCTCAAAAATGTTGATTTTATAACGGAGAGAAGTCCCGTGATCGTTGCCGAATATAAGAAGGGGCTGGAGGCCAAGGTCCGTGATCTTCTGGGAGATACGTCTCTTGAGGAATCGCGTATCCTGATGGAGGTGACTCTGTATGCGGATAAGATCTGCATAGATGAGGAACTTGTCAGATTGCGCAGTCATATCGAAACGGTCCGTGATACTCTGAGGGCAGGCGGCGCCGTTGGCCGTAAGCTTGACTTTATCGCACAGGAGATGAACCGTGAAGCCAACACGATACTTTCCAAGACCAATGATCTGGAGGTTTCCGATCATGCGATCGAACTCAAGACCGATATAGAGAAGGTCAGAGAACAGATACAGAACATAGAATAGACATTTCTTTAGAGGTGAATATGGCGGAAAAGGGCGTTCTGATCGTTGTTTCCGGGTTTTCCGGTGCAGGAAAAGGTACCATAGTAAAAAGGATAGTCGAAGAGAATTCCAACTACGCTCTTTCAATCTCCATGACCACCAGGGAACCGAGAGAGGGCGAGGTTGAGGGCAAATCCTATTTCTTCGTCTCCAAGGAAAGGTTCGAGGAGGCCATCAGTAACGGTGAGCTTGTGGAATATGCCAATTATGTCGGCAATTACTACGGTACTCCCAGGGCTTACGTGGATCGGATGATATCACAGGGACGTGATGTTATCCTGGAGATAGAAATGCAGGGAGCCATACAGGTCAAGACCAGATTTCCCGATGCGGTACTCATCTTTGTTACGCCCCCGGATGCGGAGGAGCTGAAAAGGCGTCTGATGTCGCGCGGAACTGAGGACGAAGCCACCGTCAATAAGCGTATGCATCGGGCGTTTGAGGAATCGGCCTTTGTGGACAGATATGATTATCTGCTCATCAATGATGATCTTGACAGATGTGTCGAGGAGCTGCATATGCTCATAGAGGCATCGCATCATGTTCCCGGCTGCAGTGCCGGTCTGTTGAAAAAGATAAATGAGCAGTTACAGATATATGCCTGAATAAATATAGATTTGAGGAGGAAGAAAAATGCTGCATCCATCATATTCAGACCTGATGAAGGTTGTAAACAGCGAGGTTGAGCCCGGAGAGGAGCCTGTGGTAACCAGCAGGTATTCGATCGTAATGGCCACATCCAAAAGAGCCAGACAGATCAATAACGGCGATGAACCTTATGTTGACGCCGAAGGAAAGAAAGCTCTTTCGGTGGCTGTTGAAGAGTTGAACGAAGGAAAGATCAAGATTTTAAACGACGAAGAGCAGTCGTAAATAATGACCTGGGATGTTTAAGCATCCCGGGTTTGTTGTATTATGGATCACAGAGTATTTTTTATCTCCCTTGGATGCGATAAGAATCTGACCGATTCGGAGGTGATGATCGGAGATCTCTCAGCGGCGGGGTATCTGTTTACCGACGATATAACCGAAGCGGATGCGATAGTCGTCAATACCTGCTGCTTTATCGGTGACGCCAAGGAGGAGAGTATCAATACAATACTTGATGCGGCCCGGTATAAGACTGACGGAGACGCGCGTTGTCTCATCGTGACAGGCTGCCTTGCCGAAAGGTACAGGGATGAGGTCATTGCCGAGATCCCTGAGGTTGATGCTGTACTCGGTACGGCGTCGGTCAGTGAGATAACGGCGTGTATGGACAGTGTTTTTGAGGGACACCCTGAGAATTTCTTTTTGCCTACCGATACGCCTCCGTATACATCGGGCTTCAGACGGAATACCTCTGGACTCCATTACGGTTATCTCAAGATCGCCGAGGGTTGTGATAAGAGATGCACCTACTGTATCATACCCAACCTGCGCGGACCATACAGATCCGTTCCCATGGAGAAGCTGATCGATGAGGCCCGGAGACTTGCCTGCGATGGCGTAAGCGAGCTTATCCTTGTGGCTCAGGAGACCACGCTATACGGCGTTGATCTGTACGGAAGAAAAAGCCTTCCAGAGCTTCTGCGCAGACTGTCCGATATAGAGGAGCTCCACTGGATACGCATATTGTACTGCTATCCCGAAGAAATAGACGACGAGCTTATAGATACCATCGCAGAGCTTCCCAAGGTATGTCATTATCTGGACGTACCCATTCAGCACGCTTCCGACAGGATCCTTTCAAGGATGGGCAGACGGACAACTCAGGAGGAGCTGGCTACCATCATAAGGCATCTGCGGGATAAGATCCCGGATATTGCCGTCAGAACAACCCTTATCAGCGGGTTCCCCGGTGAAACCGGGGAGGATTTTGAGGAGACCTACAGGTTTGTTAATGAGATGGAATTTGACAGGCTCGGGGTTTTTACCTATTCGCGTGAGGAGGATACTCCCGCAGCGGATTTTCCGGATCAGATCGATGAGGAGACTGCAAAGGCCAGACGAGACGAGCTTATGGAGCTTCAGCAGGCCGTGGTTGCGGATATGTCGGAACAGCTGCCGGGAACCGTGATGGAAGCGGTGATCGAGGGCAGCATACCCGAAGAGGATGTATATGTAGCCAGGACCTACCGCGACGCTCCCGATGTGGACGGATATGTCTTTATACCGATAGACCGGGAGAGGATGAGCGGAGATTATGTAAAAGTACGCATCACCGGCGTACGTGATTATGACCTTACAGGAGAGATAACAGATGAATCTGCCGAATAAACTGACTGTACTCAGAGTATTACTGATACCGGTCTTTCTGGTGTTTCTGATGATCGATATCACACCGTATGATAAGTGGATCGCGCTTGCCATATTTGCAGCGGCGTCACTGACAGACCTTGCGGACGGCAAGATCGCCAGAAAGTATAATCTTGTCACCAATTTCGGCAAGTTCATGGATCCGCTTGCGGATAAGCTTCTGGTATGTTCGGCCATGATCGCTCTTATCGAGCTGGACAGGATACCCGCCTGGATCGTTATCGTGATCATTGCCAGGGAATTTGTTATCAGCGGATTCAGACTTGTGGCCTCCGATAACGGCATCGTTATCGCGGCAAGCTACTGGGGTAAATTCAAGACCACCTTCCAGATGATCATGGTCATACTGATGATAGCGGATATACCGCAGCTTAAGATCCTGACAACGGTGATAATGTATATAGCATTGATACTGACCATAGTCAGCCTGATAGATTATCTTGTCAAAAACTGGCACGTTATGGGTAAGGATATGTAGTGTCGGCAAACCGTTTTTCCGGAAAAGGAGATGGCGTATGATCGCGGAAATCATATCGGTGGGTACCGAGATACTGATGGGTAATATAATCAATACAAATGCAGCATTTCTGTCGGAGGAATGTGTGAGTCTGGGACTGGCATGCTACAATCAGCAGGTGGTCGGCGATAATGCGGGCCGGCTTAAAGCCGCCTTTGAACTTGCACTGTCGCGTTCCGACGTGATCCTTGTCAGCGGAGGTCTGGGACCTACAGAGGATGATCTCACCAAAGAAACCGCGGCCGGGCTGTTTGGCGCAGAGCTTGTTGAACACGCGGAATCCAGAAAGGTTCTCGAGTCCTATTTTGCCGCCAGAAATCTTCCGATGGCGGAGAGCAACTACAAACAGATCATGATGCCCAGGGACGGCATTGTTCTTCCGAATCCCAACGGTACCGCACCGGGAGTGATCCTTTCTAAAGACGATAAACATATAGTGCTTATGCCGGGACCACCGACGGAAATGAAACCGATGTTCGCCGATCATGTTAAGCCATTCCTGGCAAAGCTGTCGGGAGGCACGATCTATTCGGTCACGATCAAGGAGGCCGGCATCGGAGAGAGCGCGGCGGAGGAGATGATACTGGATCTTATCGATGCCCAGACCAATCCCACGATAGCAACCTATGCCAAGACCGGAGAGGTACATTTCAGGGTATCGGCATACGGCAGCGATCTGAAGGAAGCAAAGAAAACTGCCGGCCCCGTAGCCAAAGAGATCGTAAAAAGGTTTAAGCCCTACGTCTTTACCACGGATGAAAATGTGACTCTCGAACAGGCGATCGTGGAGAGACTGATAAAAAAGAAAATGACGATCAGCTGTGCCGAATCCTGTACCGGAGGCCTTCTGTCCGGAAGGCTGATATCGGTGCCCGGTGTCAGCAGGGTATATAAAAGCGGGTTTATCACTTATGCAAACAAGGCCAAAAGAAATATCCTCGGCGTCAGCAAGAAGACACTGAAGAAATACGGAGCAGTCAGCCGCGAATGCGCATTCGAGATGGCTTACGGCGCGGCAAAGGCAGCCGGCTCCGATGTGGCTCTGGCAGTGACCGGGATAGCCGGACCGGACGGCGGGACCGAAGAAAAACCTGTCGGCACCGTGTTTATCGGATGCGTGGTCAAAGGCGAGGCCGTGGTTAAGGAATATCATTTCAAGGGAAACAGGGAGCGGATCAGAGAGAGTACGGTCGCGGCGGCACTCAGGCTTCTTCGGGAATGCATCATCTGAACATCTGTTTTATACCGGAATCGATGATATAAAAGAGGACTTGTTTGGTCCTCTTTTTTGTGTTATTTTATATATGTTCATTATTTCATATACTAAGATTGTTCTTTGTGTGTTCGGCGTTTCGCCGGCTTATTCCGTGAGAAAATAATTTTATTGACAAAGGCGAACATATGTTTTATATTGTTTTAAGAACAAATGTTCCCGGAGTCGGATGGAGGTCTTTATGGAAAGAGAAGAAAAACGCAAAGCATTGGAGGCAGCATTAGCCCAGATCGAGAGACAGTACGGCAAGGGAGCCGTGATGAAACTGGGGGATCCTGCCACACAGATGAATATCGAGGTGATCCCCACGGGTTCGCTCAGCCTTGATATCGCTCTGGGACTCGGAGGTATCCCGAAGGGAAGGATCATCGAGATCTACGGTCCGGAATCCTCAGGTAAGACCACGGTCACTCTGCACATGATCTCGGAGGTTCAGAAGAGGGGAGGCATTGCCGGATTCATAGATGCCGAGCATGCACTTGATCCCGTATATGCCAGAAATATCGGCGTAGACATTGATAATCTCTATATCTCACAGCCCGATAACGGTGAGCAGGCTTTGGAGATTACCGAGACCATGGTCCGTTCGGGGGCTATGGATATCGTGGTTGTCGACTCGGTCGCCGCGCTTGTACCCAAGGCCGAGATAGACGGTGACATGGGAGATTCTCATGTTGGACTTCAGGCCAGACTTATGTCACAGGCACTGAGGAAGCTTACCGCTGTTATCAGTAAATCCAATTGTACCGTGGTATTCATCAATCAGCTGCGCGAGAAGGTTGGCGTCATGTTCGGTAATCCCGAGACCACAACCGGCGGACGTGCACTCAAATTCTATTCTTCCGTCAGACTGGATGTACGACGTATCGAGACCCTTAAACAGGCTGGTGAGGCTATCGGTAACCGTACCAGGGTCAAGGTCGTTAAAAATAAGATCTCACCCCCGTTCAAGGAGGCCGAGTTCGATATCATGTACGGTGAGGGCATATCGAAATACGGAGATATACTTGATCTGGCGGCCGACAACGATATTATAGTCAAGTCGGGCGCATGGTACGCATATAACGGTGACAGGATCGGACAGGGACGCGAGAACGCAAAGCAGTATCTCAAGGATAACCCTGCGGTGTGTGATGAGGTTGAGAGCCGGCTCAGAGATCTGTTCGGCCTAAGTAATGATGCTCCGGCTGCAGCGGCACCTGCGTCTGCTGCGTCCGCCAAAGCCTCCAAGCCCTCCGGGAGTGAAGATAAATAACAGTGACGGTAACGGAGATCAGAAAAACATCACAAGGAAGATTCCTGATCTATATAGATGACAGTCTGTTCTGTCCCTTATACGGTGGCGAGCTGAGTTCTTATCATATAGAGGCCGGGTCGGAGATCAGTCAGGAGACCTGCGACCGTATAAAGGCTGAGGTTCTGGTTAAGAGAGCCCGTCTCAGAGCCATGAATCTGCTGATGAAGCACAGCTTCACGGAGTCGGGACTCAGATCCAAACTGTCGGATGGCTCATATCCCGGGGATATAGTGGATGATGCGATCGAATACGTCAAGAGCTTCGGATATGTGGACGACAGGGCTTTTGCCAGAGATTATATCAATTCTCACAGTTCTGATAAGAGTATACGCCGCATCGTTAGTGACTTAAGTGCCAAAGGCATCAGGCGAGAGCTCATCGATGAGGTGATCAGAGAGACTGCGGATTCCCCGGATGCTGTTGATGAAGTATCACAGATCAGGCAGCTTCTGAGGAAACGGCATTTTGATCCGGAAACCGCCGATCTCAAAGAACTGCACAAGACATATTCCTATCTGTTCGGACGCGGATACGGTATGGATGTTATCAGAAAGTCAATGTCCGGAGCAGGTTATATTGAGTTTTCAGATGATTAATGCTATGCTACAAGGGTCAGACGTTTTTGCGTCAGACCCTTTGTTGCTGTTTAGGAGCCGCCGGGGAGAAACGGGCCGGCATACCGACAGGTGGATCGGCAGTGTGCGATAGGCATATCCGCTGCCTGATTGTAATGTGAGAGGAAAAGAGAGCATATGAAAACGAAATACGATAAGTACGGGGCTTTACATGTGGGGCCCAAGGGCAGACTTGTGGACAGAAACGGTGAGGTTGTTGCTCTGCATGGGTATTCCACCCACGGACTCAGCTGGTATCCCGAGTATGTAAACAGGGATTTTTTTGAGCAGCTTAAGGATGACTGGAATGTAGATGCGATAAGACTGGCCATGTATACCGCCGAGGAGGACGGGTATTGTGTGGAAGACGACGCCAACAGAGAGAAGCTGCTGGGTGTGATAGACAGGGGAGTCAAAGCCGCTACCGAGCTTGGCCTGTACGTGATCATAGACTGGCATATCCTGTCCGATTCCAATCCTCTGATCTATGAAGATCTGGCTGCGGACTTCTTTGAAAAGGTTTCATCCAGATACGCGGCATACGGAAATGTTTTTTATGAGATCTGTAATGAACCGAACGAAAACTGTACCTGGGCGGATGTCAAAAAATATGCGGAGAGGATCATTCCGATCATCCGCAAGAATGACAGATATTCGGTGATCCTTGTCGGGACTCCCAAATGGAGCCAGAGACTGGATGAGGCAGAAGCCGATCCTGTCACGATCGACGATAATCTGATGTATTCCGTTCATTTCTATGCGGATACTCACAGGGATGAGCTGAGGAAAATATACACGGACGCCATAGCTGCGGGGCTGCCGGTATTCTGTACCGAATTCGGAACATGCGCCGCGGACGGCAATAACGCACATAATGCGGAGCAGGCGGAAATCTGGCTTGATCTGATGGATGCCAATGACACCAGCTATATGATGTGGAATATTTCCAACCGGGACGAGACCAGCGCTTCGTTTGTACCGGAGTGTGATAATTATACCGGCCCTTATAAGGAGAGCGACTTAAGAGAGCCGGCCAGATGGTACAAAAAGAGACTTACCGGTAAATAAGAGGAGCAGGATATGGTTGATTATACTGAGGGAGCGGGATTTGAATATCATACACATATACGTCCCGGAGAGGTTGGCAGATACGTACTTCTCACCGGAGACCCGGGCAGGTGCGAGGAGATTTCGGGATACTTTGACGAACCCAGGTTCGTAGCTTATAACCGGGAATACAATACCTATACGGGGTTTCTGGGCGGCGTGCAGGTTTCCGTTTCGTCCATGGGTATAGGCGGACCCTCCACTGCGATAGGGGTGGAGGAGCTGGTTCACTGCGGAGCCGATACGTTTATCCGTATGGGAACATCGGGAGGCATGCAGGAAGATGTCATTGGCGGAGATATAGTCATTGCCAACGGCGCCATAAGAGCCGAGGGCACTTCGAAGGAATACGCGCCGATCGAATATCCGGCGGTAGCGAATTTTGATGTAACCTGTGCTCTTGTTGAAGCGGCTAAGAGGCAGAATGCGAAATACCATGTGGGAGTTGCCCAGTGCAAGGACTCATTCTTCGGACAGCACGAACCTGCGACCAAACCCGTCGGTTACGAACTGATCAATAAATGGGACGCCTGGGTAAAATGCGGCGCTCTGTGCTCTGAGATGGAATCATCCACACTTTTTATCGTCGGAGATTACTTAAGAGCCAGATGCGGCGCTGTGCTTTTGGTCTGCGCCAATCAGGAGAGAGCAAAGAAAGGTCTGCCCAATCCTCAGGCTCACGATATGGAGATTGTATATAAGACAGCTGTCGATGCATTAAAGATACTTATACAACAGGACAGAGCCGGAGGTTAACCCGCCGGCATATACTGTATCAGAAAAAGGAAACTCTGATCAAATCAGTGTTTCCTGTGGACATCTCTGCGGTAACAGATAAAGGGTAGGACATATATGTACAGACAGAAAAGGAAGGAGACATCAATGAAAAAGCTTGCAAACAGGATACTTGGTATAACGCTCAGCGTGACGATAGCCGTAACATCCATTCCGATGCCGGCACAGGCTTATTGGGACACGTCCGGTGAGACGCAGCCCACGCGCATCCGTACGAGTGAGAACGGTACCGTAAATGTAGAGGATGACTGGGAGACCGTCTACCCCTACGGCGCGTTCCTTTTTGACAACAGCGAGGCTGTTGTCTCGGAGGGCGGTGAGGAGATAACGATCCCCTTATACCGCCTGGGAGGAACCTCCGGACGTGCCACGGCCTATCTGGTATATGCGCCGGTAGTGACGTACCTTACAGAGGATCGTGTATCCTACGGCTCCGCGGCCGGCAGGGATGACGTGGAGATAGATATAGAGGATCCCATGCCCATAGCCGCATATCAGGCCATCGGCAAGGATCCCGAGCCCGAAAGAAGCTCAGTGAAGATCAAAGAGACGGCATATACGGGTGAAGACGCCGAAGAGGGCGATAAGTTGCTGTCTGTATCAACTGCTGCAGACTCCTATCAGTGGTATGTCTTCTATGAGGGCAGCTGGGACGAAGCAGAGGGCGCAACGAACTCCGAATTTCTGGTGTCAGCAGACCTTCTTGAGAAGATAGATATCCGCTGCGTCTTTACTAAGGACGGTGAGTCTTTCAGCACTGATACATATAAAGGCGAGACTTACGTAAAGCCTGAGCCTGAAGAATTAGACGAGATGCCCAAGGATCTGGACCTAAAGCCTGATCAGACCTTCACTGCACTTTCCATGGATCAGGAGAATCCCTATAATGCCACTGTCTTCTCCATGACCTTCGCAGAGGGCGAATGGAAGAAGGAGATACGCGTCAAGGCTCCTGATAATGATTCCGCTCAGCCCATGCGTTTCGGCACATTTACCATCGCGGATCACTTAGGCGGAGACGTCTATACCGATGCTTCCATTGTGACACTTCAGGTGCTTGACAATGATGAGAGCGCCCCCTACAGCATAGACTTTGTGGAGACTGAGGTAAATGCCGACCGTGCAGAGGGCAGCGCGATCGTTAAATTAAAGCGTAACGGCGGCGGGCAGGACGCCATCACTGTGGATTATGATACAGTGGACGGTACGGCGAAGGCCGGCCGCGACTATGAGGCAGTGAGCGGTTCAGCGGTATTTTATGCGGATGTGGACGAGGTCACAATTGAGATACCCCTGATGGCAGGCAGGGACGACGGAGAGGCGCTTACCTTCGAGGTGAAGCTTGGCGAGATGAAGGGCGATAATAAGGGACTCTGTACCCTTACGGAAGAATCCGCCACAGTGAGCATCACAGGTACAGGCTCCGGCAAAGTCACAGAGCCTGAGGGTTCCGGTATGACAGCCGAGATCCCCGGGATCATGTCCATCGAAGAGGGCAGTGAAGAGGTAGAGGACGATGCACCTGTCATCGGCAAAGAGGTGGTCATACCTGAGGAAGAGATAATCCACGGTGAGATCGCAGGCTTTGATGACGGCGATGTGTATGATTATGATGGGGGAGACGGAGAAATCCAGCCTCTTAAGACCTATAATTACGGTGAGATCTCATTTAAGGGCAATAACGGCGGAAGCTACTGGTCGGACAAAGCATATATAGCTGGCAACGCGCAGAATGACATAGCCCCCGGTTGGCAGACCGGCGGTGCCTCCGGCAACGGCTGGCAGATCAAGAGCGACGATGACGCCAGCGCCAACTGGAACTTTGATTATATGCCTCAGATGTATCAAGCCTTCTACGGCAATTTCTCCTATGACGCAGCGCTAGACAACGGCTGGCATCTCAAATCCGGCTGGGCCTACGGAGGCGCGCAGCTTACAACAACCGACGCTCACAGACCCCTTAGTTCGATTTCCAGCGATCCCCAATACTCGACTTCAGGATTTCTCGGCATAAAACGTCACCTGAGCTTTACCACGGGAGGCACTATCAATAAGAGCTGGGACATCAAATCCAATGTCAAGGGCATAAAGCTGTCGATCACCAAGCGCACTAACAAATCCAGATACGATGTGTACAGCAAGATTAATACCGGTTATCTCACCAGAAGAATACTGGATAATAATCTGCGGTTGCGCATCCACACTTCAAACGACGGAGAAAGCGGAGGCGGAAATGTAGCCACTGCTCCTTCCGGAGCGGCTTCCTTAAAGGAAGACAGCGGCGTCTATAAGAGCATGAAACCTGATGTGACCATCGTATCGGGCAGTGGCGGTGTTAATAAATCGGGCAGGCTCTATGTGGGAAGCAAGGTGAGTGTTAAACTGGCCAATACTGCAAGCTACAAGCCCTACAGCGGCAGCGCATTAAATTCGGCGGTCTATGTAACTCGCAAAAACGGCTCCATCGCACCGGCGAAGATTGAAAGCGGCAAGGATAAAGACGGCAATGACAGCGGGGTTTATTATGTGACTCTTGTCTGGGACGGCATGAATGAAGCTGATCTTAAGGATGAGTACACCATCAATCTGGTCATGACCAGAAAACAGGAGATAGACATTAATCTGCGCCCCTCAGTGGAGCGCAAGCTCAATCGTGACGGCACCCCTTCCCAGGAGATCGATACCGACAAGATAGGAGATGCCTGGAACGATTTCTGGAAGAGCGGATCTGACAGCATCACTCTGGGAATCAGCGAGACCACAAGTAAGGCACCTCACTTTGACAAGAACAAAGTAAAGGAGATCAGGATATCCAAAAGCGACTGGAAGTCCGGAGATAAGAATCCCTTAAAGAACCTCGGCAAATATGACAACGTTCAGTATATCAATTTTAATCGCGACAAAAATGACCGGATCGTATTTAACGGGCAGGCATATAAGGGAAATGACAGGATCACGCTTTCGGTAGAGACTCTTGCCATGCCTAAGCTCAATTTTGCATATTACAAGGCGCAGTACTTAGATAAGCCCAATACGATGGAGGCCTTCGTCAACAGGGTGGAGCTCTATCTTGACGGGGACGGCGACGGGAAGATCTCCGGCGAATACAACCGTAATACGGGATATTTCGTTGTAGACAGCTCTTCCGATGATGAATTCGTGGAAATATTCGAAGAGGGCTCTTACGACGAGTCGACCTTCACTCCGAAGAGCTTAAATAAGGGAGGCTACGGCCAATACTTTGCCAAGGTATATTACAATATAACTCCCAGGTATCTGGTGGTGCCTAAGGACGTGGATACAAGCGCTCATGCCCAGGTGCTTCCTGCCTTTATAACCAGCAGGACCGATCCCGCGAAGCTGAGCCAGCTTACCGAGGAGCAGCGGCAGTACAGGTATCTGCTCTCAGGTGTAAGAAGTGACGGCACAAGAACCTCCGACGGCATAGGTATGTTCGGAGAAACGGCTACGGTACTTAATTATGTGGATGTGCCATTAGGCGGAGACCACAGTCCCTTATATGAAAAGACGCCTGGCGAGGCTGATTATGTGTGGGATCCGGATTATGTCGGGAATCTCATCTATCCGTACAGTAATCCCTCCCCGATCATGATCGAGAAGAGCCTGCTCGGGTCGAACAAACCCCTCGTTCCGTTTGAACCTGATGTTGAACACGGAACCACGAGCATGACTGATGCAGCAAGAGCGTGTGTAAACGGATATCTGGGATCCTACACGGTGGATACGGATATCGCTCTGTGCGTGGAGGCGCAGGTGCACACTGCCGATGATCTTAAAAAGGACGCTAAGACGCTTGAGTCCCTGAATATAGAAAGTACAGTACTCACCGGACGCACAGCAGCTGCAAACGGTGCATACAATGTCGACGGAGCAGGCGGCGGTGCGGGACCCGGCGGCTACAACACCGGTGACAGCGGACAGCCTATGGATCAGTTCAATGTGGACTACGGTGTCGACTTAAGGATCATGAAGGAGGCTTTCCAGGGCTTTGCCACCATCTCCCAGAGCAAGAACAAGCTCACCATCATGATCTCTGTTCCGATCGCAAGCAAGACCAAAAAAAGCGGTGGTGAGGATGCCGGCAAGTGGAAGACAACGACCTTCCCGACTACCGTGACTGATCCCCTCAAAAAGTGGAAGGGTCAGACACCGGAGCTTATTTCCGGTATAAAGGGCGGCGGTTATGACAAGCTGCTTGACAGTTGGGATAAGATGGGCTACAAGGATACGGCCAAGGGCGGCGGCATAAGCAGCAGCAGCATGAGCTTTTCATTAAGCTTCTCGGTAGTCTTTACTCTCAAATACGACACCAGAGATAACGACTGGTATATGGCGGAATTTGCCTTCGGATTGGCCGGATCGTTTAAATTCAGTTATGATATCCGGCTGGCCTGCTGCCCGATCGTATATGCCTTCGTATCCGTGAGTCCCATGATCTCCGTCGGTACCGGAGGAACCATCCTGCATACCCCTGTGGAGAGCGATAAGGCGATCATCACCACAGGCTCTGAGAAGAAACTGAAGAAGGGTCAGAGCATGGTGATCGCGACCCCTTATATCAATATGAACATCCAATTCGAGGGGAAGATATATCTGGAGGCCATGGACTCAGAGAAGGCGAACAAGGCCATGGAGGATTCAAATAAAGGCTTCCTGACCTCAAACGGAGAGAAAAAGATCCAGGTGCAGTTTAAGAGCGTCAAGGACAGTATGACCTTCGATAAAGCGAGGACCACGAAGTACGTGCGCATTATTGCCTTGGACGGCGATGCAACGATCAAGTATCTGAACAATATAGAAGAGGTCAGGAGCAAGCTTGTATGGAGCGGCGTCACCATCTCACCTAAAGTCACAGTGGAAGCAGGCGGGGGCGTCGGAGTCGAGGGCTTCAAGGGTGAGGTCTTCGCCAAGATCGTGCTCTCAGCCAATTTCTATCTCGGCAAAGAGGATGAAAACGGTGACTTAAGCTGCGGCGTGGCAAATGCCAGCTTCGGCGTGAGCCTTGCTGTCCGCGGAGTTCTTCTTATGTTGAGCTGGGAGATGGATCTCGTAGGCATAAGGATCGCCTATGACGGAGATAAGGATAAATGGACAGGCTATTATACCGTCCTGGGCGAGGAAAGTGAGCTTGAAGGCGACGGATCCTCCGGAGGCGGAGGACTTCAGCTGCCTGTAAATTACAGCGATACCCAGACCATTTATTCCTCGCAGCCCGTATCCATGGAGGATCTTGTCCCGGATGACGGGGATATAGACAGACTGTATGCTTACAATCCGGATGATGTGAACGTGCCGTTCCAGCTTTCGGGATACAACAGCTCCGGTGAGGCCATACGCCTCATGGACGGTGTGGGAGTCGGCTATGACTACAGAGTAGTGACTGTAGACGGCATTAATTATGTTCTGTATACCATCAGCCGTCCGGACGGTACCGGAATGGATACCACCATGCTTGTTATGTCACGTCTTGTGATGACCGCCGAGGGCTACGGACAGTATGAAGACAAGAAGGCAGAAGAATTCGGAGACGGTCTCGGTCTTATAAGTCCTCTGGACTGGGACGAGGTAAAAGATGAGGCCGGAAATGTATACAATATGGCCAAAGCGCCGGCTGATCGAAGCGGTACGCCGTATATCATCGTGGATCAGATAAAGGACCAGAATGGAAATCTTGTCGATGACGGCACGGGAGATCTGGGATTTGATGTGAAGGTCATAGGTAATGAGATCCGTGTGGCATGGGTCAGCTATAAGGATAAGGTGCCGGATCCCGATGCAAGCGATACGGCTGAGGTATTTAAGAATGCCGTCAAGAATACGGTCGTAAAGCAGGCATCCTATGATGTGACTAAGAAGGATGGCTTTACCGAAGCCAAGGTGATCAGTAATCCCAAGGCCGGTGCGGCAGTATATTCGCCGACCATTATCAGTGATAAGCTCACAGCCTTCGTACAGGCCCATCATGTAAGTGAAGCACAGCGGACGAAGCTGCTTGATCAGTATGCGCAGAAGCTTAACAGACTCGGCTACTCCAAGGATGGTGAGGATGCGGTCAGGGCTTCGATCTTTAACTCCCGCATGCTGATCTATCAAAATGAACTGGATTACAAGGGGGATGCGAGTACTATCTATGTCTATGGTACCGGAGTCGATACTGATGACGATGATGATACTGATGACGACGATGATACTGATGATGACGGTGATACCGGTGGCGGTGTGCTGTTCGATGGGATCTATTATCATCTGACTCCGGGCAGTAACTACTCGTCCATCAAGCCCATTGACAGGATCAAAGGCCTGGAGATGCAGGACGGCAAACTGGATATCGCCTATCTGACTTATTCGACCTGGGAAGAGGATATGAGTGCAACCTCAGGACTGGATGATCATAACAGTGGTCTGTACATCATGTGCATGACTGCCGATGACGCCGATCCTTATACGGAAGTGGATCTGATCAAAGATTTCTCCTACAAGCTGGATGCACACAAATACTTCGATGCCCTTGAGATCTATGACGAAGGGATCAATTACGATGCCATCGGAATGAAAGATAAGGATCTGCTGATCGTGGGTCAGGACGGCAAGATATACACAATTCATTTCTATATAAAGGATAATGCGCTGTCCTTCAGCAGCATGGAGACCACAGAGTTCTACGGAGGAAGCGCCGACGAGCATAAGACTTCATACGCCTTCGGCTCTGACGGAGCAGGGAGCCTTGCCACGGTTTATGTCCATAAGGTGGAGAATACCTCCAATACCGGTCTGTATATCAGCAGATATGATGAGCGTACCAGAACCTGGGGTCAGGGAGTGCTGCTTGCCATGAGGTATATGGATGTCCATGAAGACGCAGTGAAAAACGATTGGGAAGAGGAAACTGCCGATAAGGCGTTCCTTGGAAAACTTGAAGGATATAAAGGCGGCGGCATGGATCAGTTCCAGTTCGACAACCCGCAGATCGCTCTGGGCATCAAGGGGGCCGCAGTCAATTCATCCGGCGCAGGACAAGCGGATGACCTGACTTCGTCAGAAACGACGCTCGTAATCATGACTCAGGGTGTGATGAGGTATCTGACGGAAGAGACATCGGAAGATATGCCGGAGGCAGGAAGCTTCCTTGTTCCCACAGATGATCAGCCCGCGAATGCTGCGTTCCCTAAGGGAATGGGTATGTACGCCATCAGCTACGGCGTAGGCAACCAGAGTATCGGTGAAGCTACGCTTACCTTCTTAAGAGAAGATTTCACCGCAGGGGCGAATCTGACTGCCAATATGTCATTTATCAATACCGGAGACATCAGCATCAGAGCCTCCGAGAAGAATCCGGCCACCGTAACCTTAAGCGTAAGCGGCGACGGGATAACCTCCCAGGAACTCAAATCATGGCAGCTGACAGAGAATATCGTTCCCGGAAAAGAAGTGGCATGTGCGGGTGAATTTACGCTTCCCGTGACACTTCCCGAGGGTGCGGGATTCATCATTTCACTCAGTGAAGATGCGACCTACGCTGAGGATCCTTACTCAGCTGCACTTCGTGATGTGTATGTAGTGGAAGGTAAGAGGGATCTCGGCTTTGAGGAAGCAACCATCGCACTGTCCAGACAGGATAACGGTAAGCTTACCCTTGATGAAGAAGGAAATGTTGTACTTAACGTGGATCTCTTCGTCGGCAACCGCGGACTTTCGGATGCCGGTGATGTGCGCCTGCAGTTCTCATACGGCGTTCACGACCCTTCCATCGCCGATCAGGTTCGTGAACTTAAAGGCCAGGATTCAGACTGGAATGAAGTGATCTATAATGCACTTGACATCACGAATAATACGCTGGTAGTAGGCGAGGAGGAGGCACTTGCGCCCCTTGGCGCCGGAGCTGATGAATTAAAGCAGGGTATCCTTCCTATGGGCGTGATACATACAGGCTACGGACGTCATGTGCGCGGAACGGTAACGGTTCCGGCAGACGTGTTCAGAGCATACGGACTTGGCGGTGAGGAAGTGCCGGCAGGATCCCTGATCATCCGCGCCGAGGCATACTGCGGCGAAGAAGCAGGAACCCAGGATGCTTTCGGCATATATCAGATAGAACATGACGAGAATGATGCAGTAAACAATGTTACGGAGACGACCATCGATCACACTACAGCTTATGCCGTGCCGGCGCAGTTCGTGCTGCCAATGGGAACGACCATAAGGATCCCTGTGAACTTCTCCACCACACTCGGGGCTGAGGAGCCAGTAAACAGTGCCATCGAGCTTACGGATCATGAAGAAGCGCAGCATATGATGGATGCCGTATCCTTCGAACGCGGAACCTACAGTAAGGGCACAGGCAGAGGCACCCTGATCATAAGGGGCGCGAAGAAGGGAACAGGCTATGTCAGGTTGCAGGATGAGAAGACCAATGCTTATCAGGATATCGCAATAGATTTTACCGATATCGAAGACGGGATCGCTATATCGAATGCCACAGGAATATTCACCTTCCAGGATGAATCAGGCAAGGCAGTTAAGACCGGCGGCGACAGCTGGAAGTTCGGAGCCAGCGAGTATGGGGATTCTTTAAGATCCAGTGGCAAGCCGGGAGCCAGCTTTAAGTTCACCACAGAGGCTGAGACCATTGACCTTGCCTTCGATGGTGAGATATTCGTAACAAGCGACAGAGCAGGCTTCAGACATGGAACGCTTACAAGTGACGGAAGTACGAAGAGATTTACCTTCGGCACCAATCCGGATCATACGTCGCATACAGTGACCGTGACTGTCAAGAAGGCTGGCTCGGACGAGAAATGGGCAGTGTTTACAAGCCTGCTTGAGTATTATGACGGCGACAATTTCGACGCTGAGACCTGGACGAATGAGAACTCCCTTAGTCTGTTATGGGATACTCATTTCCCTGAGCGGGGAAGTCTGACTGACGGACAGGCTTTTGACGCCAAGCTTTTTGTGTTAAGCAACAGTACCGCTTCGGATCATATCCAGAATAATGGAGTCTATGAGGTGATTGAAAGCAAGGACCTTACGAAGTATTCGCGCATAGAGACCATCAGATTTAAGAAAAACGGACAGTTTAAGATCGAGGTTACTAATCAGAAGGGAGCAAGCCAGGTTCTGGCCTTTAACGTTGACTGGTGGAATGAGAATAACAAGGGAATTGAAGCACTTGTATCAGGAAGTCCGGCCCTAAGCTTCTATGAAACGAAATATCCCGATATCACTCTGCATGCCCTGGGTCTGGATGATGACCCGGAGGTGCTCGATAACGATTGGATGAGCGCCAAATGGGTGAAGGAGGATGGTGTGATCCGGGTTACCCTCGAGTCGGATGCCCCGCTGGAGAAGATGGAGGCCTATGTGGTGACGCTGGATATGGTCCTTGACGACGAAAGCGAAGAGCCCGAAGCTACACCTATCAGCAGAGGCTCAAGCATTGACTTCGAGGTGAAGGAAGATGAATTCTATATAGTTGCGGTCGGCGCAGACAAGCCGGGCTCGCAGGATACCACCGATGTTAAGATCTATGACGAAAACGGCAAAGAGGAAGAGTACACCGAAGAGGATCCTTACTATGTGAACTATGAGTTCGTGTCCACCGGAACGCCGGAAGTAATAGCAGAGGGCGGGGGAGGAGTCGACATGACAGGCTCTCAGGTGGTTCAGAAGCTTTCAGGCAATCAGCTGACCTCTTCATCCGTCACGGACGGAGATACTCTGTATCTTCTTAAGGGCGGAAAATATACCTATGAGGACGGTGTTACGGTAACGCCATACGCCAAGGATGCCATAAAGCTTAATGCGAAGAAGAATCAGTTGACGGCAAAGAAGGATTCCCTGCTTACCATTAAGAAGGGGGACGAAGAAAAGGTCGTATTGCTCCGTGCGGTGACCATCAGGAAGAAGAATGTAACATTAAACAGCAGAAAGACCACCGTCTCCCTGGCCGATCTGTTCACCGGAGCAGGCGAGCTGCTGCCCGATATCGATCCTTCCACAGGAAAGTATGCTGTATACATTAAGAGTGATAAGAGCGGAATCCTGACTTCCGCAGGTGCAGGCGAAAATGCCTTCCTGACGGGTGCCGATGCGGCATATGAACAGAACAGGTATATCACACTTGCTGACTTTATAGCAGGCTCGACGGGTAAGAAGGGCAGCGCAACTGTCTCGGCAAAATTCGGCGGGGTGACCTACACAGCTACTATTAAGTGTGCAGGCTATCCGGTGATCGATTCCCTGTCAGGCAATATTGTGCAAAATCTTACTGAAGTTGATGCATCCGGCAACAGAGTACTTACCTGGGATGCGGTCTCTGACAAGGATACGCTGATACTTGCCAAGAACGGTAAATACTCTATTGAGGCAGGCGTCAATATTGAACCGGCAGATCCGGCCTATAAGAATGCTTTCAAGGTTACCGTTAATAAAAAGACCGGCATCAGGAAACTTACGGTGAAAAAAGAGGCTCCCGTAAAGCTTACGATGACTAAGTCAGGAGAGAGCGCGGAAGAAAAGCTTGTGATGATAAACCTTGTGACCGTAAAGAAGAAGAACATAACGCTCAAAGCCGGCGAAAGCTGCACACTTGCAGACCTGTTCCCCGAGCAGTACGAGCTGCTTCCGGATACGTCGAATGATCCGAATACCTATGGCGGATATAAGATCGCGATCACGGATAAGAAGGGCGTACTCTCAGTCATAGAGAGTACCTTCCCGGGATCGTCTGAGGAAGATACCCTCCTGCGCGACTTTAAGATAGGCAGGATGGACCGTAAGGGAAGTGCAGTGGTAGCGGTAAGCTTTGGAGGAAGAGTGTATAAGGCTACGGTTAACTGTAAGTAAATGAAAGGAAAATACCGTGATGAAAAACAGCAAGTAAATACCGATTGGCGTGACATTGGTTCTGATCAATCATCTCCCGAAGCGGGAAAAGTACCGCAGGTGATTAAATAACACAGAGTAGATCAGGAGGAATAATTATGAAAAAGTTTTTAGCATTATTGATGAGTGTAGTTACAGTATTATCTATGGCCGGCTGCGGCTCGTCTGAAAATCAGACAGCAGAAAGCAGTGAAACTCAGGGAAATATATCCGGTACAGGCTGCACATATGATTTTCCACAGACCGGCTTCGGGTTTGAGTTACCGGATGGATTTGAGCCAAAGACCGGATGTATCATTTCGAATGATGTCGGTGAAATGAGCTATGGAGCGGGCGTGATGTTTGGTGTTCCGGTATATTTCAATATGACGGAGGATGAACTGAACGAATTGCCGGAGGAAGAGTATGACAAGATACGCAGAGGCTTCAGCTTCGAGGTGTTCTGTGTGAAGGATGCCGGCAGCGAAGAGGAGGTAAAGGAGAAGATCATTGACAATCTTAAGATCGTTTACGGTGGCAAGTTAAGAGATGGAGATGAAGAGGCTCTTGAGACACTTAAGCAGATCCATCAGGAAGGCGAGTATACATGGTATTCGGCGATCGCACAGAATACATCAGGGGATTTTGAAGGTGACAATGTAGCCGAATACAATGCCTTTTATGATGCCGCCGATAGCATTATAGCGAGTATGAAATTCTGCGAGCCCTATATATGGCAAGGCAGCGAAGCCGGCGCGGCTGTCGTGTTTGACACTGTGGATCTGAACGGAACTGCCATCGGCTCGAATGATCTGTTTAGAAGAAACAAGGTTACGATGATCAATATATGGTCGACTACCTGTGGCCCATGCATTAATGAGATGGCTGAGCTTCAGAAGATCCATGAGGATATTTCTGCCAGGGGAGGCGCTGTGGTAGGCTTGGTGGTAGATGTTCCGGTAGGCAATAATATGTATCTGCAGGATGCACAGGATATAATCAGTGATACAGGAGTCAGCTATATCAATCTCCGGGCATGGGAAGGTTTTACTGATTCGTTATCCTGTGTGGGAACTCCTACGACCTATTTTGTTGACAGTGACGGTAAAATCCTTGGAGATCCGATCCTTGGAGCCAGAGTGAGTGAGTATGAGAAGAGACTGGATGAATACCTGAAATGAGAAATGGGTGGAATACCGTATCGCTTCCCGAAAGGGTTGACGCCCAAAATTACGAGGAAGTAAGGCGGGATATAGCGGAGGCTGCAAAAGAGTATAAGGACGATCAAAGCTTTTTTCTGTACCTTGATGCAAAAAAGACGATCTATATATCAAGCGTCGGCATACGCACCATTTTGATGCTGAAGAAGGAGATTCAGAACATAGCTGTCGTAAATGTTAATCCGTCTCTTTATGGGATACTCGCACTTACGGGGATGAATAACATCATCATCGTCGTTCCGCCGATCGAAGAGATTACCCTGGACGGCTGTCAGGAGATCAGCAGCGGCCTCAACAGCAGGGTATACAGAATGGACGAGGATAAGATATGCAAGCTCTTTGAACCCCGAAACGGACTGCGGGATGTGCTCATGGAAAAACAGATGAGCCTTAAGGCCATTCAGGCAGGATTGCCTACCGCGCTGAGCTTCCAGGTTGTAACATGCTCCGGACGGTACGGAGTGGTGTATGAGCTCCTGCGGTTTACGACGCTCAGTGAGGTGGTCAGAGAACATCCTGAACAGCTCGATGAGGTGGTCAGAGAATATGTCGGTTTCCTGAATGACATACATGGCACGGTGGCAACCCAGTTTCCGAAGGCTAAAAAGTACTATGAAAGCAAGGTGCTGGATGCGATCGGCGGTTACATCGATGAGCCGCATGCCGGCGCGCTTTTTAAGGTGTTTGAAGGTATACCGGAGGGGCAGGGCTTTATTCACGGGGATCCGCACTTTGCCAATCTGTTCAGGAATGAGGAAGGGCTTATGTTTGTGGATCTTGATTCCGTCAGGTGCGGCGATCCGGTGTGGGATCTTGTTGCGCTACATGGTACGATGATAAGCCTGCGGATCTTTAATGAGATCGATGTGCTTCATCTGGGAAGCGTTGCGCGTTACCCTGCTCTGTGGGAAATGATAATTGATGAATATGTAAGGCAAAACGGCTCTGACAGGGAGAGTCTTTACAGGATCACAGAGACGCTTTCTTACGGAAGGGCACTCGTATATGCCGTAAGGCATGGCACGGAAGGAGAAAAAATACAGCTGATAAGAGATAGGCTCTACCGGGCACTTGGTTGGTAAAATCGTGAAGAATATAGGAAAACTCTGGAAATACTCATACAATTACAGAGGCTGCCTGATTCTCCTGGGCCTCCTTACGATCCTCGGAGCCTGGTTGGAGATCCGGATTCCCATGTATATGTCCGAGGTTCTTGATGGCATCATCCATATGGAATCTTTGTCTTATGTTGCCCGGACCTGTTTGATGATAGGAATACTTTCTCTGGTGCTGACCATTCAGGGGATGGGTGAGGGATATTTTGTTGCAAGGTGGTCATCCGGTGTGACGCGCAATCTCTCAGACAGCCTGTTTTCCAGAATCATGTCCTATGAAAGCCGCGACATGGATCACTTCGGAAGCGCAACAGCTCTGACTAGGCTTACAACGGATGTGACGATCCTGCGCCGTGCACTCGAGATGACAGGCAGTCTTTTTCTCTGTCCCCTGCTCATTGTTTTCTCAGTTATTTCCGCATGCATGATAAACAGAAGTCTCTCCTTGGTATTTGTGCTGACGATTCCGGTTATGGGTGGACTTCTGGCCTTTATTATTGCACTTAGCAGGAGTCACTACCGGAAAATGCTTGCGGACTATGATCATATGAACCAGACGCTTTCCGAGAGCATCGTGGGACTCAGGACGATAAAATCCTATGCAAGAGAGGATGAGCAAAAAACGGTTTTTGAAAAGATATCGGATCATCTCAGAAGAAACAGTCTGTCTGCCGAGAGACTTGCCGCTCTGAATGCACCGTTTTCCAAAATGGCCGTAAACCTGTCCATCCTCGCACTCGCATGGCTCGGAGGCCGCAGGATCATACAGGGCACGCTTTCAGTCGGGGATCTGTTCTGCCTCATAACCTATACCAATCAGATTCTTGCACAGCTTCTTATCATCTCCATGATCCTGGTTCCGCTGGTCACCAGCCAGGTCTGTCTTGACAGGATACTGGAGATGCTGGAATGGGATGACCGAAAGATTGATCAAAGCACTGTTCAGGCTGCCGCAGCCGATCATGCGGAGAAGGGGCAGGCGGCAGTAACCGTCCGGAATCTGCGCTTTTCGTATAGCGGGGCGAAGAGCGAGGCATTACTGCAGGACATAGAGCTCGAGATCAGGGAGAGAGAATTTCTTGGTATCACGGGAACCGGGGGAGCCGGGAAGACCAGCCTGATCAGATTGATCATGGGATTATATCCGGCGGATGCCGGAACAGTATTTATCCATGGCAGGGACATAAGAAGCTATGACAGGAGTGAACGGAAGAGCCTTTTTGGATATGTGCCGCAAAAAGCGCAGCTCTTTTCCGGAACGATCAGGGAGAATCTGTGCGCCGGTCGTCCTGAAGCAACAGAGGAAGAGCTTGACAGGGCCTGCCGGAATGCCTGCATAGATGAATACATCCGTAAGCAGGAGGCGGGATATGATACCATCCTGGAGGAGGGCGGGACGAATCTTTCCGGGGGGCAGAGACAGCGCATGTGCCTTGCGAGGGCTCTTCTCAGAAACGCGGGAATTCTTGTAATGGACAACATGACCAGTGCGCTGGACAGCATAACCGAAGCAAGGGTTGTGAACAATTTAAGGCGGGAATACGCCGGTCTCACCAGGATTGTGATAAGCGACCGCATCTCAACCATTCGGGACGCGGACAGGATCTTTGTTCTGGACAGAGGGAGGATTGCAGGGACAGGAACGCATGATGAACTGATCAAAACCTGCCGGATCTATCATGAGATGGCAAAGATTCAGGAGAAGCAGATTGCAGATGGCTGAGACAAAGTGCAACAAACCGCAGGATCTTAAGGGCACAGCGCTTCTTGTGCTTCGCAGGATGTCAAAATACAGGCTGCGTTTTCTTGCGGCGTGTCTGTGCATGGGTGTCAGCTCCTATGCTGCCGTAAAGGGAACCTATTATTTAAAACCGCTGGTTGATGATTATTTTGTGCCGCTCATCGGGAAAGGCGAAGGCGCGCCCCCTGCCGGCGCCATAAAGCTGATGCTGTTCATGACCGGGGCTTTCCTCATCAGCATGGTGACGTCCTTTCTTGAGAGCCAGCTTACCGTATCCCTCGGAAACCGGATCCTGTTTGATCTGAGGAACGAGCTGTATGATCATCTCCTTGCACAACCCCTCGGCGAAGTGGAGGGAAGGACAGCCGGCGCTCTGATGAGCAGCTTTACCAACGATATGGACAGCCTTGGAAACATGCTGCGCCGGAGCGTACCGTATCTGGTAAACGGCGTTGTCACCTGCATTTCCATACTGGTGATCATGCTCAGGATAAGCATAGAGCTGACGCTGGTGATACTCCTGACGGTCGCCGTCATGCTCCCTGTTCTTAACTTTTTTGCGAGGAGGAGCATGATCCATACGGCCGGGAGCCAGGCATGTCTTATGGAGCTGAACAGCACCGCCAGGGAATACGGAAGCAGTCAGGAGCTTGTCAGGACCCTTGCAATGGAGAAAAAGGCCGGGGACAGGTTCATGTCGCAGAACGCAAGGCTCTTTGAGCATACCTTCCGGGCAACAGCATTTAACAACAGCATTTTTTCGGTGACAAACGGTATAAGCAAGCTGGGGTATGCAGCCGTTCTTTTGTCGGGGGCCGTCATGGCACTTGCGGGAAGGGTTGATGTGGGGACGGTGGCGCTTTTTTCCCAGTATTATAATTCGTTTTATAAGCCGCTTACCGATATGACCAGGCAGATCAGCAACATCTTGGGCGCCCTTGCGGGGGCGGAGCGGATCTTCAGGGTCATGGATGTGCCGCCGCAGGCGGATGACGGGAGAGTTGCGCTTACGGACAGCGGCGATGGAAGTTACCTGTGGCATGGAACAGGTGACAGGGACGGGATCCCTCTTGCGGGCGAGATCGTCATGAAGGATGTCACGTTTGGCTATGTGAAGGGCACGGATGTCATCCGGGATCTGTCATTGACCATTAAGCCCGGAGAGAAGGTTGCCATCCTCGGAAGTACGGGAGCGGGGAAGACCACTGTCATCAGCCTGATCAACAGGTTGTATGAGATCCGGGAGGGTGAGATCACCCTTGATGGGATCCCGGTGAAGGATATCAGCATAAAGAGCCTCAGAAAAGCCGTGGCAGTTGTATCCCAGGACACGCATCTCTTTACCGGAACCGTGGCGGACAACCTGCGATTCGGACGTAAGGACGCTTCTGACGAGGAGCTTAAGAGGGCAGTTGCGTTCGCAGGCGCAGACTTTTTTATCGATCATCTGCCGGATGGCATGGGTACCGTGCTTGACAGGGGCGGAGAGACCCTGAGCCAGGGTGAGAGGCAGCTTCTGTCCATCGCAAGGGCGGCGGTGGCGGATGCTCCCATTCTTATCCTTGATGAGGCTACCAGCTCGATTGATACATATACGGAGAAGAAACTGAATGAAGCTTTCGATAAACTGATGGCGGGGAGAACCGTGATCGTCATAGCCCACCGCCTGTCCACGGTGCAGAACGCGGACAGGATCGTCGTTATGGACGACGGACGAATCGCAGAGACGGGCACAAAAGAGGAACTCATAAACAGGAGAGGGTATTACTACAGACTCCTGCATGCAAAGAAGGAAGGAGGAGCATCATGGAACTTGGCGTAGTGGAGGGAACCGTAAGGCTTGCGGAGCATGATCCCGCGTGGGCAGATGAAGCGAAGCGGATGATCGCATACCTGAAAGAGATTCTTGTGGGGCAGGATATATATGACTATCAGCATGTCGGTAGCACATCCATCAGGAATATCCCTGCAAAGCCGATCATAGATATCGCTGTAGCAATAAAGGATGAGAGCGTTGTGGAGAAGTGCAGAAAATCCATGACCGATGCGGGCTTTCAATACCTCGGAGAGATCAGCGCCGACGACTGGATGTACTTTACAGGTCATCCCGGACAGAATGACCGCACGCATCATATACATTTTGTGACGGCTGGATCAGAGGCCTGGATCTACTATCTGGCATATCGGGACTATCTGAACGCCGATCAGGAGGCTGCCGCCAAATATGCGGCTCTGAAGAGAGAACTGACGGAAAAATATAAGGATCAGCGCCGCACGTACCACGAGATGAAGGTTCCTCTGATAGAAGAATTGCAGAAAGAGGCAATCAGGTGGTGGAGATTCGAAAGGGAGCACAATGCATGATCCCTGATGAGATGCTAAAAAAGGCGAGAAAGAACCTGCTGCTGCGGTCAAGGACGGCAAACGGTATTGTTGATACTTCCATCAACAGGGACAAGGCCGGGATCCTTATGATCCAAAGCGGGGATGACGCTGCAAAGACGGCTTCTGAAAACTTTGATGACGCGATCCGATATGCGTGGGAAGAACGGGATGCTGTCCTCGAATCCCCGACGGATTTAAGGAGACTCATTGAGAGTATTGCAGCAAAGATAAATAAAGGGACGTTAAAGGACGGATATCTCATCAGAACGCTGGATACCGACAGACGTTCATATGTACGCTGTTTTGCGCTTGCCGGATATATGGAGGACTTTTACAACACCCTGTTTTGCAAGCTGGCAGCCTGTCCGGGAAACCCGGTGGAGGAGGCGGCCTATACCGAATATGGGATTGATATAGAGGGACATTTTTTCGGTGACGGCTGTGGGAAAAGCTCTATGGCGGCGGCTTCGTGGGTATTATTCAGAAGAGGGCATGATCTGCCGGAATATCGCGGCGGAAGAAGCGCGTTCTACGCGGCTGTGGCCGGATTTGATGAATTCTATGACTTTTATAAGACGCTTTTTACGGATGAATGAAAGGCTTGTAACTGTTCGTTAATATGCTGGAATATCAGCTTTATGAGAAAGATATAATAAAGACGTTTGAGCGAAAACAGGAGACAGGAAATGAAAAAAAATGTGAAACGGGCAATCAGTATCATTTTAGCAGCTATGATGGTGTGGTCTTCGATGGATGTGAGTGCTCTTGCGGCAGACGTCGGGGCAGAGACTGCAGTGGCTGTGGAAGACATCTTTCAGACAAATCAAAGCGAAGAGATATCCACTGTTGAAGCAGAAGCGAAGGAAGTAATACCGTCGCTGGGGAACGGTGGATACGGATATAATGAAGTGCGTGTTTTTTATGGATTAAAAGAAATAAAAGGCAACGGTTATACTACCCGGATGTTGGATAATATTGATCTTCGTGGAGCCGAATATGTGAAAATGTATTATAAATTCGCCGGAATCCATCAGACTCCGGAAGATGAGGCCTATGGCAGGTATAAATGCTTATGCTATAGTTCTGTAGATCTGGTTGACCAAAAAACAAATAAAGCGATAGCGCCGCGTATCACTATTCGTGAAGATACTAAATACGCCCCGATAGAATATACTATCACCTTTAAATGTGATGACGGTGGGGCGTGGACTTGCCCAAATGCGGCCATTGATATTCTTTTGAAAGGTATTGATATAGCTGATTCTGAAACATGGAGTAATATTTACTGGATTGTTGTCGGTTATCCAAACTATAACTTTAAGATCGACTCCAACTATAACGGCTTGGCCGGATATCGGGAGCGTATTTTTACCGGTGAGAATGAATATGATAACGGGATGCTTGTAGAGTACCCTGAGCCGTATTTCACAGATGGAGGTGGCAAGCATGTTGAGGAAATGTCATTTGGTTTCGGTCAGACTGTCAGTGCTTCCGTGTGGGAGGGAGGCGGAACCAACTCACAGGGGGTGAAGGCCGACGGCAATACCGTAATCTATCGTGGCTTCAAGCTGGCAAAGCCCGGAAAGACAAATGAACTCAGCGGCTTTATCACAAACTCAGCCAGCTTTACCTTTGACCAGAATTTTCTGAGCAAGTATAAGGATTACCTATCCTCTGACGGCACCTTTACGCTTGTGCCCGTATATGAGCCAAGGTATCAGGCGGTGGAGTTTTTCAACGGCTATGCCACAGTGAACGGGAATGACGATGTAAAGGGGGTTTACGATGGCTTTCGAAGCGGTTTCACGCAAAGTGCTACGAAGCTTGACACGATCCAGGTGAGTGCAAAAGCGAATCCCGGTTACAAAGTCTCTTATATGATACTGCAATCGCCCACCGGGGCATGGTATAGCGGCAGCAAAAAATGGACTTCCTGGGCGACGCGCAGCAACAGTCAGGGAACGGAGAATCCTTACGTATTGACTTCGGCAATCAATTATAAAGGGGATATCTGGAATTCCAGTATGACGAATGCTATTCTTAACAAAAATTTATGCCGCGTCATAATCTACTATGACAATGCAGCCACAGGCTCCATCACCATGGCTCCCAGTCCACAGTCAGTAAATGAAGGGGCGGACGGCAAGCTTACCTTTATAAATGGTCCCGGAGCAGAGAACAATCCTGATTTAGGTACGGTGGTCGCAGCAGGAGAGACCTTTACCATCGATAATGTTCACCTTTTTAAGCCGTATATCTTCGGTGCCACATCGAAGTCGGGCTTTCACGCCTACTGGAAGGACGGAACCTTAGACACCAGCGGCGACGGCGTGGATGATATCAGGATCCCGGGCTATGAACCCTTCCGGAACACCTTCGGGGATCAGTTTAAGTTTATCCCCCAACTACCGGTGAAGAACAAGGTATATTACAACTTCGTCAAGGATGTCAATGTGGCCAAGGAGGTGAAGTCCCTGCCGATCAAGGGGTATCTGCTACTTAATGACCAGCTGCTCATATCCGGGAAGAAGGTGCAGAAAGGATTAGGCGGCATCACGGTGTTTGCCAGCGGCTTCAAAGCCGGACAGGAGGTTAAGACGGATGCGAAGGGGTACTACGAGCTTCAAAGCAACGAAAGGTTTAAGTATTATGATCTGTACGACTACAACCTGACCTTCACCGGAGAGAGCGAAGTGGGCACCATCGGCGTGGTCTATTCTCAGAATCCCGGCAGCCTGGGGAATGTGATAGTAGATGCCTCGGCTGATGTGGATATCACTGATGTGAAGCTTCTTACTGAGCAGGATAAAAAGGACGGCACCGGCAGGGAATATGTCACAGTGGATACCTCGGAGGCAAAGCTTGGTTCGTACGGAGGGTATTTTTCTCTTCCCGGGGGCGACAGAAACTACCGCCTGCAGATGAGCGCTCACAGAGGAAGCGAGGTCCTTACGAAGGGCGTTCTCACCTTTACCAATACGGACGGAAAGACGGTGTCCATAGAAGGCAGCGAGGACGTGCGCCACAGCGGTTTGTTTACCTTTGATTTTAACCCGGAAGCAAAGGGGATCGGCAACGGAGCCACTGCAAGAGTGGCATTTACAGGAAACAGTGACTATCTGTCACGTGATGTGGGCATCAAGGTATCGGACAGCATCGGCAGATTACATATTCTGACTACACTGACAAGCTCCGGCCTTAGTACCTCGCAGGCGCTTGGTGCTTCGGATGACTGGAATGATATTGTCGGCTCCGCAGAGGAGGCTATCACGCTTGAATGGACCGGCGAATTTGATGATATTACTGATAACTTAAGTGATGCATATATGGACGGGGCAGACCGCGTGATCTGCGTTGGCTTTGGCAGGAACGTATTAAGCGCCGGCGGCGAGAAGGATATGCTCATGAACCTGGCGCGTACTGCTGCCATAGCGCAGGATGAGGCCGGAGAAGCCGCAGGTTATGCAGCTGAGCTTAAAAAACAGATCGCATCCGCATCTGACGCGGATAAGTCCGCTCTTTGGGTGCAGCTGCAGGAGACTGGGAAAGAGCTTTCCGCTAAAAAGGATGCTGCCGATAAGGCGCAGAGCAGGCTTGACGATAAGATAAAGGCCATCCAAAGTGAACGCAGACAGCAGACGGAATTTGATGATGGCCTGCCTGTGGACTTAGGTTACAGCCTTCTTATGACCTTTGGCTATGACAATGAATGCGGCAAATGGTATTTCAAGGATATGCTGTGCGTAGCTTCTGCGGATGCGGACTCCGATATGGCGGTAAGCTTTGACACCGGACTGGGTCTGTCCACCGGCGTAAATAAGCATCTCAGTGCAAACGGCAGAGCCACCTTCGTTGCAGAGGAGAGGCAGGATCTTACGGCTGAAGGCATAAAAGAGAAGCGTTATTATATCACGGAAGAAAATAAGGACAGCTTCGATATCTTAAGCGTAGCCGGAAACGGCGAGAACAGAAGGCTTGACAGTTTCGGAAGATTAAGTCTTGATCCTGAGATCACGCTGACGGGTTTCTCAGGCCTTGCGGGTGATCTGGTACAGGCCGATGTGGATGGCAAGGCGGATTATGACCTTATGTACGGTACAACCACTAAGATGTCCGGAGCGTGTACGTTAAATGCCTCCGTTAAGATACGCACGATGAACTATACTGACACGATACCGATCATAAACGGTATCTATCAGACAGGGGAGAATGACTCAGGTGCAGCTGCAGCGGATTCCCTTGGCGCCGGCTCAGAGGAAAGCTATCTGTCCCACAGTGTCGACAATCTTACAACTGAGGATTTAAGCTACCTGGAGGGTGATGACACCTGGTATGGCGGTCCGGATGTCGAAGAGGAAGCTTTATCAGACGATGAGATACAGGCGCTTTCGGCCATCGATGACGGTGGGTCTGATGCTTACAGCGAAAGCGCGCTCGCCAACAGGATCGCACCGGATGCAGGCTACGAGATGGTGTCTCTCGGTGACGGCAGGTTCGCGGCAGTGTTCCTCAATGCAGTGCAAAGCAGGATCAGGGACAAGGAGAATGCCAAAGCGGCTTATTACACTTACTATGACGGAACTGAGTGGAGCACACCTGAACTCTTGGAAGACGATGGCACTCTGGATCTGTATCCGCATATTTATTCCCTGAATGGTAACGGCGCCATAGTTATGTGGTCAACGGTGGCTGAGGAATATAAAGACAGTACTGATAAGATAGCAAGACAAAATGCCCTTGACCTGCACGGGAGAATCGTAAATAGCAACGGTTCACTTGGGGGAGACATTCTCAGGATCACAGAGACAGACGCAACAGACAGAGCCGTCGGCGTAAGCCAAAACGGGGATAAGCTCGTGATCGTTTATGAAAAGAGATCATATAAGTCCTCCGGCGAGGTGGCGACGGTAGGAGATATGCTTTATCCGGAAAGCACTCTGATCGTGCATAAAACCTATAACCTGGACTCCGGCATATTTGAAGATGGATCGGATGACGGGAATGCGGACGGACAGAGATTCTTTGACGGATATCTGCCTGAGATAGAACTGTATGAGGATCTTGACGATACAGGATACTACCGTGAAGGCGGCGATGGCACTACGGCAAGGAAGCTTGATGCTCCCGGAGCAGGAATGCTTCTTGACAGCGATATGGCGACATATACAGTCAATGGAAAGACTGAGGGAGTGCTTGCCTATTCCGTCGATATCGACGGCGACTTAAACAGCTTTTATGACAGGGAACTGTATCTTGCTGCATATGATTTTGATACTGACTCCTTCGCAAAGCCTGTCATACTTACAGGATATAACGTGAACAGGGATGCGGCGGAGGCTTCACGGCCTGAGAACAGCAGTCCTGAGTTTGTCGCCGCTTCAGACGGCCTGTATCTGGTGTGGCTTAAGGACGGCGATATCGTATCGATGAATGTCACAAATCTGCTTCAGAATGAAAATGTTCTTGTTAAAGAAGCGCAGGTGCAGGGAAGCTCCTACAGGTATATAGACAAAACACCATATTCCGCAGGAATGAGCGCAGCATATGAGGCACCGTACGTTCTTGTATCCGGCAGTATGACGGCGGATTCTGACGGACGACAGACCGGCGTTATCAGTGCTTTTGATGCTGAAACGGATGGGAATTACATCTACATCATCTGGCCCCAGGCAGCAGACGATAAGCCTGAAGATTCAGAGGACGGATTAAAGGATATCCAGATGTGGGGTATTCGTGCGGAAATCTCTGAGGGTACAGCACTTAACGCTACGAGTCCTGTGCAGATCACGAGCTGTCCGGGTGAACGTTATGATGATGTGACATTCGGAGCATATGAGGGTACGCTTATCGGTATGGCGAGCAGGATCCCTTCGCGTATGATCACGCAGTCAGAGGCAAGAGAGGTATTTGCAGACAGCTTCGATGAGGTCACATTTGTGCCCTATGCGATCTGGGATGATACCGGAGCAGCTCCGGTGACATTCAGGATAAATGAAAATGGCACGGCTAAGATCAGGAATGCCGGCTTTACAGGCGGGAGAGCGGGAGAAAATGCGAGCTTTTCATTAGAGATACATAACTACGGTTTCAGTGACCTGAATGGTGCAAAGGTCACAGCTGTGGATAATGATGGTAACAGCTGCAAGTTATATCAGTATGTGTCATCAGAGACAGAAAACGGCGAGAAAGAGACGATCACTGCTGATGAGATAACGATAAACGGCTTAAGAGGCGGCGAGTCTTACGTTGTAACAGGATCTGTGCCGCTTGCAGAGGATGCAGATAATGCAGGGATTACGATTGCGCTTACGGATGAAAAGAATCGCCCGGCGGATCTTGTGACAATCACCCGTGAGCTTGCATCTGATATCACTCTTAAGGATATAAGTATCAGTGATACCGGAACGCGTAACCTCTACAAGGTGACGGGGCAGATAGCAAATGAAGGCACGGCCCGGGCGGATGCCGGAGTGGTCAATCTCGTTGTATTGGGTAAGTCGCAGGAAAAGAGTTTGCGGCAGATAGAATATCCCGCTCTTATGCCGGGAGAAAGCTATGAGTTCAATGAAGAGAATGACAGTGATGAAACCGGTGAAGGGAATGGAAACTACACGTATGACGACGGTGGCAGTTTTATACTGCTTGAGGTGTCAGATGATGATTTTGCCGTAACCGAAGTCGTGACGGATGATACCGGCGTATCGGATGATCAGGCTCCGGATACTGAAGATAACGTCACAGAGGAACTCAGGCTTTATGCCGGCTATAACGACGGAGTCTTCGAATACAGGATCCCTGTCCGGGAAGCATCCTACAGCAGTGATGCTGATACGGAATACAGCTTTATCTCCCGGGTGATCCCTGCAGACCGGCTTACGGAGCTTAATTATGTGACCGGCGTACAGATTGATGCAGTAAAGGCAGCGACTGATACGGAAGGATATCTTACGGGGAAGGTCGTAAGCAGCGGCAAGAGCATGATCACCTTGGAGGCCGGTGAGACTGTGGATATTCAGGCTGAGATACTCACCATTTCCCCCAGAAAGGGTGCGCAGGCATCAGTGGATGAAGAGGGTAAGATCGTTCAGACATCCACAGGTACCGAAGGTCTGACATACCACTATGAATATATCGGTGATAATGCCGAAATAAACACTGACGGAATGCTTCGTACTCTTGATAAGGGAAGCGGCAGACTTAAGGTGTATGTATATCCGGATAATTCGGAATATGTGGCGGATAATTATACCGGAGATAACACGGTAGTGATCGAAGGAGAGCAGTTCCAGTCCATGGATGATGAGGATTCCTATGGGGAAGATGCATTCCATAAGCTTCCGACCGCCGCCATCAGGACATTTGTACTCGACGTGAATATCCTTGAAAAGGGAGAGAGAACGGATGCCACCGGTTCATACGAAGCTGGCGGAATGCTGTACCGCATAATTAATTCAACCGATGCGGCAGTGTGTGGCCTTAAAGATGATGCGGCCGTTAAGACTCTGACCATACCTGCTACGGTTACCATTGAGGGTAATAAATATAACGTAACCCGTATCGATGCGTACGCCTTCAATAAGGACTTAACGATAGAGAAGGTCAGCATCGGTAAGAATGTTGCATCCATTGGCAGCGGCGCCTTTGAGGGATGTGAGAACTTAAGTAAGGTCACCTTAGACAGCGCTCTTACGCAGATAGGAGAGAGCGCCTTTAAGGGCTGTGCAAAGATATCATCCATAACCCTTCCTGCGAAGCTTGAGCGTATAGAAGCAGAGGCTTTCAGCGGATGCACAGGATTAAAGAGCCTCATCATCCCTGCATCCGTCACCCATATCGGAGACAGAGCCTTCTATGGCTGCACCGGTCTTAATAAGATCACGATCAAATCAGAGAAGCTGACGGGGGCTAACCTTGGCAAAGATGTATTCCTCGGGGTGCCTCAAAGTGCGGAATTTAACCTTGCGATCAGGGATGCTGCCATTAAGAATGAACTGACAGATACATTTACGGACAGCTCTGAGCAGGTGACGGATAAGAAGGGCATTGTATATGAGATAAGCTCCAAGGCTGATAAGACGCTGACGGTGTTCGGGCTGTCCCCGGCCGCAGCGGCTAAACTAAAATCCGTATCCATACCATCGAACGTTACGTACAAGGGAGCTAAGTATGCTGTTACGGCCATAGGGGCCGGCGCCTTTGAGAATCATGCGAAGCTTACTAAGATCACCATACCTAAGACTGTCACAGCCATAGGCTATAGAGCCTTCGCGGATGCTGCAGCTCTTAAGAGCGCTGTGATCCCCGCATCGGTTGAGACCCTGGGTGAAGAGGCCTACAGCGGATGTGTGAAGCTGAGTAAAGTAACCATAGCAGCGCCCGCGCTTACTGTAGGAAATGATGCCTTTAAGAACGTCCCAGATACGGCGGTATTCAAATATGCCTTTAAGGGAGATAATGCTTTATATGATCTGCGGGTGCAGCTTATGTCGCAGTCTGACACCTTCGTAAGCAAAGCGGGACTTATATATGAGATCCCTGATCCTGACCTGACCGGGGTCGTACTTACGGGATCCACCAACAAAAACATAAAGAATCTGTCCATTCCCGATACTGTTAACTATCGTGGAGTAAAGCTCAGCGTGATCTCGGTTAAGGACGGAGCCTTCGCATATCATAAAGCTCTTAAGAAGGTTGTGCTTGGCAAAAATGTCTTTGAGATATATCCTGACGCTTTTGCCGGAT